>NZ_AUAF01000132.1 GCF_000428585.1 Zooshikella ganghwensis DSM 15267
CAAAGTCAGAAATTTAATAAAGCGGGGTGTCCATGTTCAAGCTGCTGTCGCCTGTGGTCTTACCAGTAAAGGTCCTTGGCGCAGCTCAAAGACACCTGGTATTCAACAAGCATTAAATAATGACTATCTGAAAAAGGCTGGATTATTTTCACTAAGGGATGGGTGGATCAAAATTCATTATCCTAACGGATAAATTAAATGAACCGCCCTGTGCGGACCCGCATGCAGGGTGGTGTGGGGAGAGCTGGGTAGATACCAGCTCTTACCCGATTTTCTAGAGATAAGGCATCGTGTAAATTTTAATGTGACCGTCGGGTATTATGCTCTTTGTAAGAAGGTGATTTATATTCTTACCTTTTTATGCTTTACCTTACTATTATTTTAAGCTGATCATAATTGAGAACTCCTGCATTATGATTCTTTTATAGTAATAGTTAAAAAGGATCTGAAAGATTACTTATTATCGATATACTTAAGTTTTTCAACGCATTTTCTTTTCTGAAAAAATATCAATAATGTTTTATTTTTAAATAAAATATACTGTACTTAGGTGAACTATATAGAAGGAGTTGGAGCAGCTAAGGGTTACATTATCCTGCCGTTGACTGTCATGAGCATATATCGAGGTACAGTAAGTGTTAAAAGCAAGTGGGATATTCCTCCTCCTTCAAAAACATCATCCACAGCAAAGTGTTAGCAAAACCATGGGGAAGGCTGTTTGCGGAGCAACTCCTGGGAGCAGCGTTAGGGGCAGTGGCCATAGATGGTCTTCTTGTGTGGGAGGAAAAAATTACGTGGCAGATATACCCTATACGAATGGTTTTTAGGTGCGGCCATCGAGTGACGAAGCCCCATGAGCCTATATTAATAGGTGGTTGGGGTGAGGAGTGAAGATAACAAAACTTAGAAATCATTCGTGAAGGGTATAAAACATTAACAATGTTTAATGAAACGTCTAGCTTGAACAGGATTAATGATAAAGCTTGGCGAGTATACTTGTTAACAAGTATTTAATAGGCTTGGCTGTTGATGAATTATTGTTAACTATCCAGTAAGTCATTAGATACCTGCGGAAATTACTTATAAGGAATAGAGCCTTGATTGGTTATGATCTAACCTAATCAATTTTGTGATGTGATTCACGGTTGTTTGAGGGCTTGCCTGTTGTGATTATTGGGTCTGCTCCGTGAGATACTGATAGTAGTACTTGGTCTTAGGCTGATAGTTGGCTATTTAGGTATATGTTGCTTGTATATAGCTTTATCCTTTGAGAGTGATTGAAAATATAAATTTTACTACTCGATTAAATTATAGTGTTATGCCTGCCGTGATTGATTTTATCTGTGTAACTTAAGGATAAAGCAAGCTTTTAAGGTTCTTGTTCGATGAGTGAGATGGAAGAGATTTGTAACGTTATTAATCAACGATTATTGCTTGTTTTAGATGTAGCATTATACAAAATACACAATAATCAACCTATTGAAGATATTCAACAAGAAAAGCGCATACTTGTGCACAGCAAATATGTGGCTTATAAGCGTGGGGTGAATGAAGAAACATTAGCCAATTTTTTTAATATGTTAATGGTCGCTGCTAAATTAGTGCAGTATAGATACTTCGCCCAAAATCTAATTCACCAGCATATGGTGGATTCACAGCAAGTGAAAGATTTAAATGGAAATGTACGTCCTGAGCTCAATAAACTTGGACAAAAGCTTATTTGCTTAATACAACAAAAGCTTGAAAAGAGTGGCCCATTCACAGAAACTGAGTGGAATCAATTTATTCAGATGATTTCAAACGACTGTTTATTTGATTCTGAAAAGCGCTATCTTTTTGAAAGTCTTAAACAGATTCGGTTGAGTGAGTAATCGAATAATTAATTACTGTCAATTCTTTATTAGGTTTTCATTACTGTGAAAAAAATTATTGTTTTTATGTCTTTGCTTTGTGCAGTTAATGGTTATGGTGATGATTGGTCAATGGTAAAGGAAAGAGGAATACTTCGTGTTGGTACCACAGGGGATTATGCACCGATTAGTTTTATCAATAGTGATGGTAAGTTACAAGGGTTTGCCATTGATATGGCTGAATCATTAGGGAAGGCGCTTAGTTTAAAGGTAGAGTTTGTCAAAACATCATGGCCTACATTATCTCAAGACCTTGCCAACAATAAATTTGATATAGCAATGGGAGGCATTACTCATACTAAGGAACGAGCTAAGACCTTTCTATTGACTTCAAAAGTAATCGAAAATGGCAAAATTGCATTAGTTAGATGTGAGGATTCTAGTCGTTATACATCAGAGAGTATGATCAATAATACTACTGTGAAAGTGGTTGTTAACCCTGGTGGAACAAATGAGCGGTTTGTAAAGTCTCGTTTATTAAAGTCTAATGTTATTAATGCCAAAGATAACTTTGTACCTTTTGGTATGTTATTAAACAAACAAGCGGATGTGATGGTAACTGATTTAATAGAAGGTCGATATCAAAGTCGTTTACATAAAAACAAACTTTGTGTTGCCAATGATCAGCCATTCTCAGGTACAGAGAGTTACAAGGTTTACATGGTGCAAAAAGATAGCAAAATGCTGTTAACAAAAGTAAATGATTGGTTATCAGCTGTCGATGTTAATGCTTTAAAACGTAAATGGAAAATTGATCCTTAGTGATTATTTTTTATGACTAAATTAGCCGTAGGGCTTAAGTAAAAGTAGTATGATAGTAAGGTGCAGGTGATTTAAACGCAAACTTAATATGATAGGGTGTTAGAGATCATCCCATGAAAATACTGGTTATTGAAGATGACGCCAAAATAGCGGGTAATATTGTTGGCTATTTATCGAATGCAGGTCACTGTGTTGATGCGGCTGACACAGGACCTACAGGCTTGATCCAGTGTGCCTCTACACAATATGACTTGCTCATTGTTGATCGAATGTTACCAGGATTGGATGGAATATCACTCATAAAATCAATTCGTCAACAAGGGATACATACACCCGTGTTGATGGTGACTGCGCTAACGGATGTTAATCAACGAGTTGAGGGGCTTGAAGTCGGGGCTGATGATTACTTATGTAAGCCCTTTGCGTTTGCCGAGCTGTTGGCGCGAGTCGAGGCTTTGTATCGACGGTATAAGACAAATACTATTGATGAACCTTTTTTACAAGTACATGATTTGACATTAAATCTAGTTACCCATGAAGTTGAGCGGGCTGGTGAGAAAATACAACTAAAACCAAGAGAATATAGGCTTTTAGAGTATCTTGTGAAAAATGTAAACCAGGTTGTAACTCGATCAATGCTGCTTGAAAAGGTGTGGGACTATTATTTTGATCCTCAAACTAATATTATTGATGTACATATTAGTCGGCTCAGGCACAAGATTGATAAAAATCATAAAGTGAAATTAATTCTTACTATTCGGGGAGCTGGCTATGCCATTAAAGCGCCTCGTTAGCTTTATTCGAGACTTTCTTTTCCGTGCTCCATTATTCGTTTGTTTAAGCCTGTGGATGGGTATAACGCTCTCGTGGTGTTTATTGTATCCTCAGGTGAATAATGCCATTTTAGCTGAGCTTGCCGATCGGGTTACCTATATGACCGATCCCGTGATAGATGAACTCCTTTATGATAAAACAAGTAATAAAGTGGTTCGGCCTTCTTCTCATGACTTTGTTGAAAAACTTATTAAAAGCCTGAATGTTAAATTTAGTGAGCAGTACTTGATTAGTAGTATGTATGTTCAAGTACTGGATGAAAATAAACAAGTCCTCTATTTTAACCTACCACAAAGTAATTCTTCACCAGTTATAAAACCCGTATGGAAAGATTTTGAGATTATCGAAGTTGCTGATATTAATTACTTTGTTTATATATTAAAGCTTGCTGATGGCGGTGTTTTTAAAATTGGTTCAAATGCAAATGATGCAATTGAATTTGTAGAGTATATACAAACAGTTATTCGTTATATTGTTATTGTTTCATTTATTGTTGCGTTACTGTTAGGTATATTCCTTCAGTATCGGCAGGCTAGAAAGGTTAATCACATACTCCAGTATTGTGATTTAGCAAAGGAAGCACCACATATACAGCTTCATGTTGCTGCTGCATCAGGTGAGTTTGAACAAGTTTACCAACGAATTAATGAGCTATTACGTTCTGCGAATGCTAAGATCAATGATTTACAAGATTTTTCGGCGAAAATCGCTCATGATATGCGCAGTCCTTTAACTCGACTGAGAGGGCAACTTGAGTTTCTGCTTAATCAAACAACTATAGAACATAAAGATATAGAATTACTTTTAAGTGAAATTGAGCGATTAGAAAAGAACTTTTCATCACTCATGACAATTTCTCAGTTGGAATCTAAGTCCTTTGAACATCGAGATATTAAATTTGATTTCCGACAGCTAATGGTTGATTTGAAAGAGATGTATCAACCTGTTTGTGAAGATCATAAAATAAAGTGTGAATGGCAACTGTGTGATGAGTCAGTATGGCAAACAGGCAATCCCAATTTATGGCTTCAAGCATTATCAAATATTATTGATAATGCACTAAAATTTACGCCTACACATGGAAAAGTAACATTATCATTAGTGCATGATAATGCACCTATAGTGCGTATTACTGATACTGGTTCAGGGATTCCTGAGCATGAGCGAGAAAATGTGTTTAAACGGTTTTATCGCATGGATAAGCACTATCGTGTTCAAGGGAGTGGTCTTGGGCTTAGTATGGTGAAAGCAATCTGCAAATATCATAACGCTCATGTCTCACTGGAAGGAAATCATGGCTTAACGGTAAAAATAAAGCTGGACGCACATACTGATGATAAAGCTTAATAATCGTACAGCATATTTCATCAGTGTGTAAAACAGTAGCAGGGTACTGTAACGTATCGATGTAAGATAAGGCTACAGGCAAAAAATCCATTAGGTTGAGTCACTGACTTATACATGAATCATCAAGTAGTCAGGCAGTGACTTTATGGGTTATTTGTCATCAACGCTGTAGTTGCTTTTTAACAATGTTTCAAAGAGCGTAGACTCGGATTCTTTATTAATGGTTGTCGGGTTGTAATGTTGGTCAATCAGCGGGTCTTCACAGTTGAGTAGTGTACGCAATATTTCATAAGCATCTTCAAAGGTTGGGCTTTTACCTTTAAATGTTAACTCCCAAGTAACATCTTCTCCCTCTGAGGTATCATCAATCGTGGCGGTAAACTGGTAGTCCTCAGTTACTTCGTCAAGCTCTTCTTCTCCATTATCTAGTGCATTTGCTTCAGCTTCGCTGGCGGATAAATTATGTTCATCTTCAAAAATGGCATCTTCTTCAATAATGCCTTTCCCTTTAGCGATGAGTCGATGGCGGGGAATTTGCTGGTCGGGAATATTAAGCTCAGTGAATTGATGGCTTTCCAGCTCGCAATGGTTAAAGCTTAAGAAACGCTTTTGATAGAGAATTTGGTCTTGAGCTGACATATTACAGTTACCTTTATTGTTGTCTATAGCGGTTGCTATGGATTTTTAACAGGTCTATTTACGCACAAGCTGTTTGAAATGTCATGGTGCACTGTAGCTCTCAAAGGGTTAACACGCAATATCGTGATTTTTCTCTAAATAGTAACGTAAATAATTAAGCTGATTATGGGTTAACTCAATACCTGCCTTTGTGCGTCGCCAAATAATATCTTCCAGTGAATTCGCCCACTCATGGGTTATCAGGTAGTCAACTTCTTTGCCGTAGAGTCCTGCACCAAAATACGGCCCAAGCTCTTCTACTTGTTTAACATTGTTTAACAATATAGTGGCTCGTGTTCCATAATTAGTACAATACCGGGTAACAATTGATTTTTCTAACCAGGGGTAAGTAGCGTACATCGTCTCGCAAAATTGCTCAAAACCATCAGTAAACTGTCCACCTGGCATTGGCGTGAAAGCCGTCCAGCCTTCAGACATTGTTGGGAAGTAGGGACGTAGATTTTCCATGGCCGCATTGGCTAATTTACGATAGGTGGTTAGTTTTCCTCCAAAAATATTCAGCAAAGGCGCTTTTCCATCTTCATCATCAACGGTGATGGTATAGTCACGAGTAATTGCAGACGGGTTTGGTGATTCATCATCACACAGCGGCCTGACGCCAGAATAGCTGTAGATAATGTCAGCAGGTGAAATATGTCGTTTAAAGTGGCTGTTAGTAATGGATATTAAGTAGTCAACTTCCTGAGCTGAAATCTGGATATCACGGGGGTTGCCATTATATTCGACATCTGTGGTACCTATCAGTGAGTAGTTATCAAGATAAGGAATCACAAAAATAATACGCTGATCTTCGTTTTGTAAAATATAGGCTTCGTCACTTTCGTACATTTTAGGTACCACAATGTGACTGCCCTTAATCAATCGTATACCATAACGTGACTGCGTGTGTGTGGCTCCTTTGATAAAATCAACGACCCATGGGCCTGTTGCATTGATAAGCCCTTTACAAAACACTTGTTGTGTTTGCTGGTGACGGTCTTTTAGCTCAATACACCAAAGGTTATTTTCTCGCTTTGCAGATATGCAACTGGTGCCATTTTTGATGATAGCGCCGTGCTCAGCAGCTGCAAGTACATTGTGAATCACTAGTCGGGCATCATCGACCCAGCAGTCTGCGTATTCAAATCCCTGCTTGATTTTATCATCTAAGGCCGAGCTACCATTGAATTTCACACCTCGAGAACCTGGTAATGTTTCTCGCTTACCCAAATGGTCGTACAAAAACAGTCCTGTTCTGATCATCCAGGCTGGGCGTAAATGAGGTTGGTGAGGTAAAATAAAACGCATTGGTTTAACAAGGTGAGGGGCGACTTTTAAGAGGACCTCTCTTTCCTGTAAAGCCTCTTTTACTAGGCGAAACTCGTAGTGTTCTAAATAGCGCAAGCCTCCATGTATTAGCTTGCTACTTGCAGAGGATGTGGCTGAAGCAAAGTCTTTTTGCTCACAAAGTAAAACTTTGAGTCCTCTGCCGGCAGCATCAGCAGCTACACCTGCGCCATTAATCCCACCTCCAACAACAACTAAATCTAAAGGTGTTTCTGGTGTAGTACCTATTTCTTGTTGTATTTGAGTCATAGATGCATTCCATGTTTGTCATGTCCATAAAGAGTATTCGAACTCGAACATTTTGTTGTATTTTAAACATTAAGTGTCGTATAGCAAGCGTCTTAGCAATAATGTACTACAGGCACTGTGGGGCGTTAGGGGTAATGAATGGTTAAGGAAATGTGTAAAAGAAGCTGTTAGACAATCTATAATTCAGCTTCTTTTTGGTATGGTGACAGGCTGGAAAAACTAAGTGGGTAAAAAGATTGTCTTAGAGGTGTCCTTAGGTAAAGGTTTTTCGAAAACGAAAGCCCAGTCATCAGGTGGTAATAAGTTTGGTGTCAGCCTGGTGGATAGCGTCCAGAAAATCCTCTGGAGGATGAGTGTTTGTATATAACCGGTCAATTTCACTCAGTCGTGCCAGCTTTACCAGAGCATTTCTACCAAACTTGGAAGCATCGGTGGCTAGAAATATTTGGCGAGAGTGCTTTAAAATCGCTTGTGCAACTCGGACCTCCTGATAGTCATAGTCTAGTAGTTGTCCCTCTTGATCAATACCACTTATACCTATAATGCCGTAGTCCACAGTAAATTGGCTGATAAAATCAACCGTTGCCTGGCCAATGATGCCACCGTCACGATTTCGTACCTGCCCTCCACAAAGTAAAATATTAAAATCTTCTTTATTTTTTAAAATACTGGCCACATGAAGGTTATTGGTGATAACCGTGAGTCCTTGGTGCTTTAGAAGTGCTTCTGCTATTGCTTCTGTGGTGGTGCCAATATTAATAAATAGTGAACTGTTATTGGGAATGTCTTGAGCAACACGCTGTGCAATTTGCTGCTTAGCAGACAGGTGCATTATTTTCCTTTGTGCATAAGCTGTGTTCGTTATACTTGAGGTTGGAATGCCTGCTCCACCATGATAGCGCTTTAACTGACATGTTTCTGCCAGCTGATTAAGGTCTCGACGTATTGTTTGAGGGGTAACAGTAAAGCGATTTACCAGCTCATCAATACTGACATATCCTCGTTGTTGAACTAGCTGCAGGATTTGTTCATGACGTTGTGATTGGTTCATATACTGAAATTTATTGCTTGTCTGAAAGTTGTATTTTCGAAAACGAAAATACACTCTACCATAAATGGCCAATGAGCGAGAACAATTGCTTGCCGGTTTAACAGCTTCAAGAATTAATTTCAAACCATGTGGGTGGTAAAATTTTTCAAAAAAAAACTTAACACGCTGTCATTTTCGCTTCACCATACACGCAGCGAACTACGTACTTGGGAGTCGCTGATGATGCCTTTAAGAGTGGTAGCATGGCTTTTATTTAAGCTAAAAGGCTGCTCTTGGCGGGTATAATAACAAAAAAAGGAGTAATTATGGCCGGCTATATAATGGCTATCGACCAAGGAACAACCAGTTCCAGAGCAATTATTTTCAACCAGCAAGGTGTTCCAGTACAACAGCATCAACAGGAAATTACTCAGTATTATCCTCAAGATGGTTGGGTTGAACATGACCCTGAGGAAATTTGGCAAAGTGTCCTGGCAACGTGTCGTGGTGCGTTAGCATTAGCCAAATTAAAGGCGGAAGATATTAATGCTATTGGGATTACTAACCAGCGGGAAACGACAGTTGTTTGGGATCGTGATACAGGCTTGCCTATTCACAAGGCTATTGTTTGGCAAGATCGTCGTACGGCTGACTATTGTGAGCAATTAAAACAGCAGGGATATGAAGAGCTGGTATCAAGTAAAACCGGGCTGTTGATTGATCCCTATTTTTCTGCAACAAAACTACGATGGCTGTTGGAGAATGTTGAAGGCGCAAGAGAAAAAGCTGAGCAGGGTAAGCTGGCGTTTGGCACGATTGATACGTTTTTACTCTGGCGGTTAACAGGTGGTGCAAGCCATAAGACAGATGCGACTAATGCTTCTCGAACGATGCTGTTTAATATTCACACTCAGCGCTGGGACCAGGAATTGCTGGAGCTATTTAATATTCCTGCGCAGATGTTGCCTGAAGTAATGGATTGTAGTGCTGATTTTGGGGAATGTGATAGATCACTATTCGGAGCAACAATACCCGTTACTGCAATTGCTGGAGACCAACAGGCTGCTCTTTTCGGACAAGCATGTTTCCATTCTGGTATGGCAAAAAGTACCTATGGCACAGGCTGCTTCCTTATTCAAAATACAGGAAGCCATGCAGTTAAGTCTAAGCATCGGTTATTAACAACCGTTGGTTATAGGCTAAATGGTAAAGTCACCTATGCAATAGAAGGCAGTATATTTATTGCGGGTGCTGCTATTCAATGGTTGCGCGATGGTATTCGTTTAATTTCCCATGCCAGTGTGACAGAAGCTTTAGCCCATGAAGCAGAAGAAAGCTACAGTGTATTTATGGTACCTGCATTTACTGGACTGGGTGCTCCCTATTGGGATCCAAATGCCCGTGGTGCAATTATGGGGCTAACCCGAGATACTGGAATTGCAGAAATCGTTGCAGCAGGATTGCAATCTGTATGTTATCAAACCAGAGATTTGTTAGAAGCCATGGTGGCTGATGGTGCAGAAAAGCCGTCAGCTATTCGTGTTGATGGTGGTATGGTTGTGAATAATTGGTTAATGGAATTTTTAGCTAATATTTTAAATGTACAAGTGGACCGAGCCGCTATTCCAGAAACCACGGCACTAGGTGTTGCCTATTTGGCTGGGCTTTACACAGGAATATTTAAAGATCTTGAGCAGCTGGAATCATTATGGCGAAGTGATAAGGCTTTTGAAGTACAAATGGGTAGTGAACGCCGAGAAGAACTTTATCGAGGTTGGCTCGATGCTGTTGAGCGTGTAAAAACACCTGCACTAAAATGAGAAGACGTTTTTATTTTTATGGATTAAATTTATAAAAATATGCATATAAATAAGCTGAGAGGTATTATAAGTAAGTTGCTGTACTGTACACATATACCCTTATTGAAGGGTATCTTAGGGCTGGATTTCCAGCCTTTTTTATTTCGGGGTAAGAGGTACCGAATAATGAGTTTTAAATTAATAATATCTGCCATTTTTAACTGGCAGCTCATCGCTAGGTTTGTACTTTTCACTGGTAAGCGAGTGATATTGGCATTGCTTGTGTTGCTGGCAGGTTGTACAGAGCAAAATAGCCAGCCAGATTTTCCGAACAGTTCAACAGGCAAACACGTACAGACATTTTCTCAGGCAAAGAAAATCCTGAAAGAGATTTATCATGACAACACCTACTCGCTATACTGCAACTGCCGCTATGTACAGCGTGGAAAAAAGTTAGTGCCTGATTTAAGCAGTTGTGGTTACCAAGCGCGTAAAAATGCTAAGCGGGCTGCACGTATTGAGTGGGAACATATAATGCCGGCATCGTATTTTGGGCAACGAATGAGCTGTTGGCAGCAAGGAGGGAGAAAAAACTGCCGGCGCGAAAGTGAATTATTCCGTCGAATGGAGGCAGACTTACATAACCTTGCGCCAGCGATAGGAGAGATTAACGGAGACCGATCAAATTTCGGTTTTGGTAACATTCGCGGTGAGCCTCGTCGCTATGGGCAATGTGATATGGAAATTGATTTTAAAAAAGATATTGCTGAGCCACCCGCACGGATTCGTGGTGATGTGGCACGAGTGTATCTGTATATGGCACGTAAATATCAATTAGCTTTAAGTGATAATGAGCAAAAACAGTTTACGCAATGGGCTAAGCGTGACCCTGTGAGCCGTTGGGAGAGAGAAAAAGCACAACGGATAGCGCGGTATCAGGATGGACCAACACCCGTTGATAAACATTAGTCGGTATAACGTTTTTTGAATATGTTGTAAACCCTCTTGACAATTGTATGTAATTTTACCGTTGTAAGAGCTACTTTTTAAATTACCTTTGTTTAAAGTCAGCATAACACTCATCGAACACGCCGTGAATCCATCCCTGTAGGCTTGGTTGCCGCGTCCTGCGGCAAACAGTTCGATGTGCGTTATCCTGCCGTTATCTACCGCAAAAAAATATTACCAGGAAATACCACAAGTGTGCTTTTAACTGTGATTGAGGTAAAGCACAAAGTGGTTTTGCAATGCTTTAATTTAGTTGAAAAACAGGGACTGGAAGCGTCGTTAGGCCCGACCTTTCTGTTCATTGTCGACGGTTGATAGAAATAATATTCTAAATTATGCATTCTAATATACCCAATACGAATGGTTTTTAGGTGCGGCCATCGAGTGACGAAGCCCCATGAGCCTATATTAATAGGTGATTGGGGTGAGGAGTGAAGATAACAAAACCTAGAAATCATTCGTGAAGGGTATAAATACGACTAAAGTATTATATGATGCGTTAGCTGGATCACTTAGTATTTGCTTCCAAACATATATGTAAGGAAGTCGATAATGAAAATGAAAGTAGCTGCTGCATTGGGCTTAAGCCTCAGCCTAGTTGCCGGGCAAGTATTTAGTGCAAATGAAAAAACCTTTACCTGGTATTCCTTTAGCCTTGGCAATCAGTTGGTGACCAAGTCAACATTTGGTTGTATTGATCAAGATATGATGTATGAAAAACATATTATTAAAGCTAATGATTCCAGTGGAAACTGGAGGCACAATGACGATGTATATTTATTTCAATTTTATCCAGAAAATAATGCCTATAATAACAACTTACCTGTACATGCTGTAAATACAAAGCTGGTTCATGATGCTAATCGTAAGACAATTAACTCATTAGGCAAAACAATCACAACGACAATCTATAAATTCCGTCCATATACTGTTATTGCAGGCCTGCGTGATAACAGTAAATCCAAAAAAGATTATTACGATGCACGAGGACACTTAGGAAGCTGGGGTATTCGCAGTATGTCTATTGATTTACAATGTGGTAATTTGTAAATGTTAATCCTAGCAGTATAACCCCTACCTTTTTGTCCCTTCTTATTTGCTTTGAGGGGGCATTAAATTTTAATTTTACTTTTGAGTCCTTTCTGACGACTTGGAAATACATGTTAAGAAAGATGAGATCAAAAAATAGCCGATACGTAGGGTTAGCGGCCAGGGCAATCGCATATAAAAATACAACAAAATCAGTATAATAGGATGATTAGCAACTGACTTAGAGCATCACATTGGAAAAAAATAATACAATTGCAGATCATTTTAGTCACTTAGACGACCCTCGAGTTGAACGCCATCGTCGTCATACGTTGGTTGATATCATTACTATTACGATTTGTGCTGCGTTGTGTGGAGCAGATGATTGGGTTGCTATTGAGCGATTTGGTAAGGCCAAGGAAGCATGGTTTCAAGGCTTTCTAGAATTGCCTAATGGGAT
>NZ_AUAF01000133.1 GCF_000428585.1 Zooshikella ganghwensis DSM 15267
TGCTCCATGAACTACTGGTTTTACCACCAAATTGATCGACAGTATTAATATACAACATCAGATAATTCACCTTGCTTGATGAAACCCATGAATCAAGCAGGCTTTAAATCCCTCGTGAGGCCCGCAAATAAACTTTTTCATTCAAGCCACATATCCCCCAAAGGGTAATAGTTAAAATTCTATATATGGCCTTATATGCTTAATTGGAGCTATACAACATTACACACATACTTGATCAATGTTTTGGAGAGCCTATAGGGTATTAAATTACAACCTAAACGTCCTATATCGTAGGGATTAAGCCATGTCGAGAGTTATAAGGGATTTGAAACTTCAAAAATATCAAGGCAACTTAAAGTTTCAGTGGTTTGGTTTGTTTAAATTTATAGGATGCTCCTAATAAACAAAAATAAATAAAGAAACAAAATAAATAAATATATTTATATATATATATTAGGTCCAAAAATTTTGTATAAATTTTAAACAATACATGGATTGACATTATGCACGTCATGACGTATAGTATACTAATTACACACAGCTAGTATATTTGTATAATGTCGAATAAAGATAAACACTATAACAACCACCGAAAAGACAAAGTAACATTTCAAGCTCTACTGCTTACTAATGAAGCTCAGCTCATTAGTAAAGTTAAGTCTTTAAGAAAGTTTAAAACAGGTAGAGAACTGCTGGTTACACTATGTCAAGAAGAGTTAAACCGTAAAGGTTAATTTATGAGCAATGACATATCAGCGTCACGTAAGTATATCTTACTACCTGCATCACCTACTTTATTAAAAAGTCTACAAGAGGTTACTGACCCTGATTTAATAGAGTCTTGTCGTCGAGCGTGGGAAAAGTTTACTAGTAATGAAATAAGAACTTGGTTAGGCATTGAAAGTAAAATAGCTGAACTAGTACAAAAGTTTATATATAAAGTAGAAGCTGGGGATGACTTATATAACTATTTTTATAACTTTACTCAATCTGGAGAGTTCTTTGTAAATTTAGATAATTTGGAAATTGAAAAAAGCCCTGAGTTTCTAGTGAATGACTTTCAAAAGAAAGTTGTTTTCCAATGGAGTTCTCAAAAACTTTGTGATTTCTTGGAGATAAAAGAGTCTCTTGTAAGAAAGCATAAGTTTATACCAGAGAAGGTGTTACTTAATATCCATCAAAGTCCAATGTTTAGGTTTACTGACTTTGGAAAAACAGCAACACCTTCTTCCATAACCTATGTAATTAGAGAGCTATGGAACTCTCATGTTAATAAAGATCTGTACAAAGGGTGTAATTTTTTTGAGTTAAGCATAGCTGCATTAACTCCCCTGATAAAAAGTAAAAATATTTTTATTTATGACAAAAATATTTTGAAAAATCTAAGGGGAAAGCAATTATTATTATCTCAGATAATATATAACAATCTTTATGAAGGAAAAACTCCTGAGTGGCCTGTAAAAGGCTGGTATGATTTATTTCATTTAGGTGATAGTGAAGTAAAATGGGCGCATTTCAAAAGAAATAATCTCACTAGATATCTACCTAGAATCTCTGATGAATTTGCAATTGATCTTAAAGTTATAGAGCATAAAGAGAATAGGAATGTTGTCTCAGCTTATATTCAAATAGATGAAAAAGAAAGTGTAGATAAACCGTATAGGCTTGTTGAGCTTGAATCTCATTCTAAACAAGATGAACAACAAGTTTCTAGAAAAGAAAGCTCTCAATATTATAACCAAACAGCCAAGTCCGTTGGACAATTTGAAGCGGAGTATGATACATATCAAGCACAAGGTAACTATAAGTCTCAAGAGAAACTTAACGAAAAAGTAAGTTTTTCTGAGAACTTATTATCTCCAACTATTAGAAGTAACCTCGTTAAGAAGTACAGTGAACATTTTTTAGATTATAAATTGCCACAATTTACTGAAGTCAATTCAGGTAAAAAACACTCTCGTGACATGTGGATTCGAAGGTTAAAAGCATATCTTCAAAAGGGCTGGAATTGGTGGACGACAGTCAATGAAGATGAGTGGACCTCAGATAAGCTTAAAGAAGCAGTGTTTGAGAAACTTGCGCAAAACCCACATTATGACGAAGAGTATGATCGAAATCTGGCGGACTGTTTAATTGATGATTTTGTTCGTAGTAGAGGCTTAACTACAGAAGTAAGTCGTGTATTGTCATATGTTTGTGGTTCATTAGAGGTGTTTCGTGCTAAAAAAGTGAACCAACTTAAACTTAATCAAGCTTATGCTGACAATACAGATAAACATGTTGATGAGCTAAAACTAAAAAATAGATCTACGGCTGAAGAACTAAATGACTTTGGCTGGGCGGGCAAATTTAAGTTTGAATCTGGGACTGAAGACGCTTAAAAAAGGCCAATGTACTGATACACTGGCCTTTTGGGTTTGCGAAACATTTTGCTTTGCGACGCATCAAACAAACCAATTGTACTGTATAAGTAGTGAACTCACTACTATTTTCAAAAAATTCATTTGTAACTAGATCTGCTCTATCGTAGTAAGAACTTCTGTTTTAAGGCTGTCAGCTGCTCTTTTTCAAGGGCTTTTCCGTCATACCACTGTATCAATTCACTGTACTGTTTATACTTGATGTTTATGGATTTCATAAACGTTTGTGAGTCTTGGCTATGCATGCAATGTAAAAAGAAAGCTGTGCTATAGTCATGTTGCTCCATGCACTGGTCGTATAGTTGTTGTATTTGTTGGTGGTATTTTTTCTGTTGAACCGCTTTCATCACCCAAGCGTTATATTCTTCAGCCCCTTGCTTGGGATCTTCTGTCCATACACCAGGTATCATTCGATCATCAAAAGATAGGACATACCCTCCTAATGTTGAGGGTATGTAATCATCAGCAGTGGCTAGCCGCTCAAGCGGCGGCCTCGATGGTGGCGAGCCTTTTTTTCTTGTTGTCATGATAGCGTCTAGCCAGTGTTAGTATGTCCAAAATAAAGCGACGAGGCATTTTCATGATGTTTTTACGCTCACGGTAAAACACTTTGGAAGAAAATACCCCTGTGGCCTGTAAGTACAATAGCTGGTCAATGATTTGGTCAAACACTAACATAGCGCGTATGACTTGGTTATTAACTGGGTAATTATATTTACCTTGAAGCACATATTCATGCGGTTCAGAGCTGTTTACTAGTTCAAGAGCAAGGCTGGTATCTGCCAAGCCTTTTAACTCATTGAGTTTATCTGTGAGTGGTGTTAGCAAGTCATAGTGAATCTTATTATCAATAATATCTTGGGCTTTGAGAGTAACTTGCTTAATCAGCGGATCTGCATTGTTCAAGTTATACAAAATTGAAGCGATTGCCTCAACAGCTGTCTTAACTGACAGCTGCTCAGAATTGTTGAAGATGCTCGGATCGTAGATACTACAACTAACGTCATTTGCTAGTCTGAACTTTAGATGTTTCCTCATCTTTAAGCACTACCTGTAGCTTTCTCTGATAAATAGGCATTTAGTGTTGCTTCGCACTGCTGTAAATCCATCTCAGCAATGCTTTCGGCAGCATACCGCAGATCTTTCAAGAGTTCACGTGCAGTGTGTAAGTTCAACTGTAAGGCAATGTGAGCTTTAGTCTTTTTGGACGTTTTTGATGGAATGCGCTCTTCTAAAAATTCTGATAAATGTTCGCTAGAATTATCTTTTTGGGCACTTTTTATAAAGTCATCTAGTTCGTCATCATCTAATTTAGATGCTTTTTTTAGTAATTTTAAATCTTGAATGGCACAGTCAGCATATGCGTCTTGTAAGGGTTCAGGGTATTTTGCAATATTTTCTGAAACCTTTAAAACTTCTGTAGCATTTTCTCCTTCACGTATCTTTTTTAATGCAATATTTAGGGTTTTTTCTGGTAATTTTGCTAGTCGTTGTAATTTACTAATATCAGTAATGATTTTCTCTTTATATAGCGCTTGAATGCGCTCATTTAATTTAAAGATGGATGTGTATTTCGAGACCCATGGTTTGCTTTTGCCTAAATGTTTCGCCAGATCACTCGTAGTCCAACCCTCATTTAAGCGCTTTTGTAGAGCGTATGAAAGTTCATACCCAGATAGGTCCTCTCGTAACAAGTTATCAATCAGCATTTCTAAGCTATTAGCTTTGGCATCGTTGTTACGAACGATAACAGGAACCTGTTGCATACCTGCGAGTTTTGCTGCACGCCAACGACGCTCTCCACCAATAAGGATGAACTTGTTTGCTTCAGATGGATGAGGCTTCACACTCAATGGGCTGAAGACTTGCTGTGATGTACGAATGCTGCTTGCAAGTTCTTCGAGTTTTTTTTGATCAATATTTTGGCGATCTTGTTGAGTATCTGGGTATATGTTTTCAACAGGAATTGAATGTAGCTTATCCATATCTTTCATATAATTTCCATATAGTTTATGTATTTAATATATCTAATACCTGGTTAATATTTATAGTTATTTCAACGTGTAGTATATAAAAACAGCAATATTCATACAATAGTTTTAGATTAAACTAATTAAAATATAGTGAAAAACATATGAAAGTTGTAGTATAGTTATACTAAATGTTTAGCCTGTTATGAGTAACCGTGAATGCGGTTTAGTCATCAAGGTTTCATTAATAAAGACTATAGAATAGCTAGGTAAACTACAGGTAATGTATATGACTGATACCCTGATCCCTGTTGGACTTGATGTTGGCAACTCTTATACAAAGCTGGCGCTGTGGGGCCGAGATGAGAGCGGTCAACGACAAATAATGTGTTATAAACTTGCAAGCCATGTGCGCAGTGGTGGTCCCAATATGCGTATGGGATTACCGGCTGCTGAATCGCAAGAATATTCTTTTTTGGTGCGTGGCAAAGAGTATTACACGGTAGAGAAGGGGTGTAGTGACAGTATTGATTTATTTTCGCGGGGTGCAACGTCAGATGCTATCGCTGTCTTAGGGCATGCGATGTTAATGTTAGCTGGACTAGGTGGCCGCTCTTTAGCCCTAGCTACCAATTTACCACTAGTGCATGAGCGGGGTATTTCCTACTTTAAGCTAAATCAGCAAACTGGCTTATTTGAGCAAAATCATGAGCTAATTGCTAAACGAGCAGGATTATTCCAGCAGGTACCTATACAACCTCATAATCCAAATCATCAATTAGCCAATGTCACTCATGCTTCTTGTTTTGCTGAAATGTTTTCAGCCTACGTGAATGCAGTATGTGATAACGAAGGCCAAGTGAATGAAAAGCACAATGCTGTAGGGTATTTGGATATTGGTGGTGGTACTACAGAAATTGGCATTATTAAAAAACATTTTCAGCTTGATCCGAGCACCGCGAAAACGATTCCCTTGGGTGTGTTAAATGTTAATGATGAACTGTATCGATTATTAGTTCGCCAATACCCAACTTATGTAGACTACTTTGACCCTAAACGACATCGTTCAGTATTAAGTGATATTGTCGAAACCAAGCGCTTTTGGAATGGTGCAGAGCAAGTGGATGTCAGTGATTTAGTCGCAGAAGCAGTGGCACGAGTTGCACGGGATATCGTGGATGAGGCTACTAAGCGCCTGAAACACAATTTTGGTCAGCTGAATGAAATTAAAATTGTGGGTGGTGGTGCTTATGTATTTAAAGATCATCTTGAAGCATTACCTTACGTCAATCAAGATACGTCACAAGTCGAATTTGAAAATGCCTGTGGTTTACTGAAAATAATGACATTCATGTCAGACCAAGCGCAACATATTAACATTGATCAAGCGATTGATGCGGTGTTTGGGCCAGTAACAACGGATGTAACAGATGTCGCTGAACCTGCGACAGCATAAGAGGTGATCTGTGGCGAATACGAAGAAAGTCCAAAAAGTCCAGTGTCCAATGGACCTCTATTTGGATGATGAAAAACAAAAACTGGTGTATGAAAAGCGTGAGCAGGCTAAAAATAAAATGGCCTGTTTACGTCAACTCAGTGCAGCAGGCGCAATCCTTGATCAGTGGGGTATCCTCAACGATGTGCTGTATATGTATGATCGAGGCTTACCTGTTGAGCGGGCGTTAGCGACGATTCTGACCATGTTAAATGCAGATCAAGCAAACCCTTCAGGTGTCGTTGAAAGCGCCAAAGAAAGCCCTCAGACGCCAGTAGAATCTAATCCTACACCACCCAAGCCTTCTTCCACAGCTCCTTTGTTGATGCAGACAATTAAGAAGCCCTAGACGATATGGCTTTTGCAAGAGGGGAGGGTTCAACCTTCCCTATACGCTTTACAAATCATCAAAACAGCCTCATTTATCGCTTTACAAATTCAAAAATTCGCCTCATTTCTTTTTATTTCAGGTTGCTAATAAAAGTCTTCTTGGGATTTATACGACAGTTAAGTTATATTTGTGACGCTAGTAACAGCACTTAATAGCTAGCTGCAAAGTGTTTAACGTCCATTGGCGATAATTTCATCGTCAATGGATGATGAAATTATCGCTACCCAATCACAAGGTGTAGTGATGACAACTCAAGAATTTGTGAGCCAATTTTTAGCGCTGAATTTAAAGCATGGGTATACGATTGAGCAGTGGTTTGACTGGTTGCTGGATGATTGTTTAGCATCCCTGGGGCGTCGTATCCCTGAAAAGGATATTCCACCCGAAACATGTCGTGAAGCACTGTATGCGGTTTCTGGTGATTATGCCAAGGCAGTGATTGCCCATCCCTTCAACGACATTTTAGGTATGCTTTATCAGGAAATCAGTAACAACTACAACCGAAAAGGTATGGGGCAGTATTTCACTCCTTTTCCGGTGGCCGAAATGATGGCGAATATGCAATTTTCCCTGGATGAGCTTAAAGTGGTTGCTCAGCAAAGAGGGGAGGTGTCTATCCTAGAACCCACGTGTGGTTCGGGTGTGATGTTATTAGCCTGGATGTCTATTATCCAGGCTGAAGCACCTGAGCTAATACGTTATCTTTCGTTGACGGCTATCGACCTTGACCGTATTTGTACGAAGATGTGTGCAGTGCAAATTATGGCGCATGTTCTGATTCATCAGTGCGATATAAAAGGCTTGCAAGTGATTCATGGTGACTCGCTG
The DNA here is from genome assembly GCF_000428585.1 of Zooshikella ganghwensis DSM 15267. GTDB lineage: Bacteria > Pseudomonadota > Gammaproteobacteria > Pseudomonadales > Zooshikellaceae > Zooshikella > Zooshikella ganghwensis. The sequence goes on from NZ_AUAF01000133.1 coordinate 7,105, forward strand.
AGGTGTGAGGTAAAGCAAGTCATTGTGAACTATGAAAATCCAGCTTTTGTCTCTGATGATGTGCGGATATTGGATACATCAGAATCACTAGACGATAAGCCTAGCGTTGTAGTGGCCTATCAATGTGAGGAGGAATCTCCAATAACTGTTGCGGATGATGGTCAATTTGGCTTTGATTTTTAAGTCTTTGTCCCCCTAGGTTATCTAGGGGGATGTACCAACATATTTGTCATTGACTTGTAGTTAAGTGATGCTACTGAGTATTCGCTTTATATAAAAACAAAGTGTCCCCTCAGTGAAGGTAAGTGAGAACAAAAATTTTTTTACCACCTACACAGTTGCTGAGGGGACATGATAAAACCACTTTAACTTCACCGCTCTGAGTATAAGTACAAAAATCCACATAAGTGTGGGTTTTTGCTTTTAATTGAGGGTTTTATAGCCTTATTTAATAGTTAGCTCTTTCTATTAACCAAGAGTTTCCATCTTTTGTGCTCATGATTTTCCCTGAAGGTGTGGAGCATAATACTTCTTCAGTATTATCAATAACGATCATATTTACACAATTCTCAGTCATCTCTTTGGACTCTTGCCAGTTTTTTCCACCATTCACAGTTTTTATTATACCAGTACTTGATGACAAAATACCCATGTTAATCACTACTCCATACCCATTATTTTTATCGCTAAAATGTAGGTTTGATGACATATGAGGGGCTTTAACTAAACTCCAAGACTTACCTTCGTCATTGGAAATAAAGTGGTTTCTTGTTAATCCCATAAGATCCACAAGGATAAGAGTATTGCTATTGTTATTTGATTTAAGCAACTGAAAGTTATCTTTTGATTCAATTGTGGACCACTGATTACTTGGTAAATCATACACTTCTATATGAGAGGCATCTTTTGCAATAAAGAGCTTATTTTTTGTTCGTGCATGAATATTTTTAAAGTAGCTTGGTTGCATTGTCCATAAAGTATTTGTACTTTGATTAACACTTTTTATTTGATTAACAGTATTATCCTTTGAGACCATATAAACATTTATTACGTTGCTGGGAATGCCCCCTTCCCTAGTCACTACTAATAGTTGGTTTGAAGCGGTTTTTGAGATATGAACGATTGGGCCAAGTTTTGTACTAGTGTTTATTGAATCCCAAGAAAGCCCTTTGTTACGAGTAACTATTATTTGGCCATCTTCAAGCCCAGCATAAAGCCCATCACTATCTTTATAGACTGATAAAACCTCATAAATAGAACCAGTATCTAAATAGTTCCAATGACCTTTACTGTCTCGTGTAAGAACCTGTCCTAGTTTACTGCCAAAGTATGCATTGTTATCGTCATCTATAAACACATTATTAAGGGTAAGAGTAGATTTTTTTGCTAGTTTAACTAAGTCTTTATTTGAATGCACTTTATCCCATTGAAGTTGTTTTTTCATTTTGCTTGCACTTTCTGAAGCAATTATTAAGGCTGTTGCGATTAACCCTTGATTGGTGGCACTTCCAACTCCTGCTTTTTCTAATGGAAACTTAGATTTAAACGAGACATTATGTGAGCCATTCTCTAATAAAAGATCTGCAAGTAAAGGATAATTTTGCCTAGTATAACTTTCTAAATCAATACTTTTATTTGCTTGAATTAAAGTTACTTCTCTATTTCCTAGAGGTTGATATATTATTGTTTGAAGGTTTGTTATTTTGCCTGGCTCAACAGTAAAAGAGTCTAAAAGATTGGCAGCTCCATAAAACCCACTACTTCCTACAGGTGATTCAGCATACATACTAATAATTTTATAGTTTCCTTGTGGAATCATACCTGAGAATATTTGTGTAGAACCAAATTGAGGTTTTTGAACCCATAAGTTATATGTTGTACCATCACTTGATGATTTAATGGTTATACCTGTTAATTGTGCATGAAGTGTACTTATTGCTACAGTGTTTGAAATTACAGCAGCAACAACTAAGCCATGGGACTTAACTTGTTGATCTGGCGGAAGGCTTTGTAAAGTAGAACAAGATGCTAAGAAAATGCACAATAAAATCAATATGGCTGTTCTTAGTTTTAAAAAAAAATACATTAGTTAACCTTAGTTATGGAGTAAACTTTATTTCTAAATAATTAAAATATCAAGATATTAAATTTATTTAGTACAACAATAAGCCGTTATTTTCTAGCTTTGATTCTTGATTTACAAAACGGTTATGTATATACCAAAAGACACCTGAAGAATTGACAAATACCTTTATAAATAAAAGCCAGACTGTGTATTTTATGCAGGATATATTCACTGAGCATGATGATAACTAGAAGTAAAGGAAAGGGATTATAGTTCTAACGTCGTCACATTTAAACTGTTTTGTTGTCTTTGATAACGTAAGGCTTGAACATAAACTGTTAGCCCAGCGAGGCTACAGCTGCATTGATGTCTCTATCATGCATCGTATGACACATCAGGCATGTCTTCTTATTTGGTATTGTATACAGGGGAGCCACGAACGTTGGCCGAAGGGGCGCTTATATATCGGGTCATACACAATAAAGCTATCACGGTAGGCATGTGGGCTCTAGTATCAAAAGAAGAAAAGTACCCGTAGCTTGTTATCGTTTTGCGCCTAATAACTTGTGTTTCGAGAGCGGGAGGAGCGCAGCGATTATGCGCTGCTGTTAACCGCTCGTAGCCTACCTATGGGAATCACTGCCCTCAGGGCGGTGAGGTTGTCAATCGTGATCAGTATTATCATCTAGTGATGATGTTTGGCTAAAAGCACAAGGGTACCTCTAAAAATTCTTACTGATGTGTGTTCCCTTGGTGAACATGCCTGAAAGCAAATTTTTTTAATCCGCACGCTTGTCGAGGATACACACTAAGCCCTTACCACTGTACAGTTGAAACAGCCGGGTTTAGCATTATGAATCTGGATATAGTCAACGTCAGCATTTTGGAATATACCATTGATATGTTTCTCAAGTTCATCGCCCTCTGTAACATCTGCTTCTAACATCGTTCCATCATTGCTATAACCTCGGACTGATAAAAGTCGGTGGCGAAGCATATATGGTATCTCATTGACTTTAGTTTCAGCTGTTATGGCATTTTCTCTCACAAAAATTGGCCCTGAACTTTGATAGGGTGTTGTTGCTTTATGGTGTGTATAACTTAGCAGCAACACTCTTTCTCCCACTTTAGCATCTTCAAGCGATACACGACATGGGTAACCAGGGCAAATATCAACCTCTAACCACTTTGCATTCGCTGCTTCTAACTCACTATGACTCAATGAATTAAATAAGCTGCTATCTAAAGGTAAAATTAAGAAATCAATTTTCATAAGTATTATCAAGTAACTTTTTTCGAAAATATACTCAATAATTTATCACGCTTACAACCTAAAACTGGACAAGTAATTTTACGGGTTCTGTCGCAAAAATTATTCAGCATAAAAACGAACTTATTTTGGACACACTTAGCCTGATGATTGGTAATGGCTAAAAGTCGCCGACAACGTTGGCCTAACTTGTTACCAAGATGGATTCAGGCTTTTCTATTTAGCGGCACAACTGTGGGACAGTAGTGCCGCTAAGCAGTGGTTTTTTCAAGTAACTGGTGTAAGTCTACTGCCCGCAAATTTTCTGAGAGACTTGGGTGAATTCTTCAGAGTGTAACAGGGCATAAGCGACATCAGCTCGCGTAGCACCCTTAATCATTTCTTTAACCCAATATGGATCATCTTTTTCCTTCGCGGTAAGGTCGCGATTAAACGCAGCCTGATACATAGCGCTTACAAATCGAGCTTTATTATCATCCAAGGTGTATCCATGATTCACAAAAGTCCAAATAATGTCTCTTAAGGTATTTTCATTGCAACCACGAGATGCCAGCTCACCCTGCCAGTAGACGTAACCACTATCGTTTACACTCGGAAACTTCCCAGTAAAGCGGTAGTAATAATTATCAATGATATTTTGGTTAGTAAATGGATAAGATCGATAAATCCAGCTTACCATTCGCTTGTCACCAGCACTGAGCGAAACGGTTCGTCTTGATTTGCTACTGCAATAGTTCATTACAGACGTTCTATCGTAGTCACCAAAATAAATACTACCATCAGGTCCTTGCTCTACTTTATCAGAGCAGTGTTTTTCAGATCGATTATGCTCATGCGCAAATCCAAGCGCATGACCAAATTCATGTATAACGACGTATTTCCAACAAGTCTTCGGGTCGTAGCCATCTTCGTTCTCGGCAGCACATTGGCGCTCAACGTAAAGCTCAAGACCAGCCTTCTTCCCATTAATATCAAAGCCCAATGCGTTTACTTGCGAGTCACCAATCAAGATAATGTCTTCTTGATCTGGAAAAGGACTATCACTTACAATTCGGACACGAATGCCTTGAGCATTCGCACTACATTTGCCCCAGCCATAAAAACTTAGGCCAGAGTTTGCCTGCCAAGAATTCGTTACCGCATCTCTAGCCTCTTGGTAAAGATTCCGTCCACCAGCAATCAAGCCCGGCTTAATTTCTTCAAAACACACAGCAATACGATTGCTTGGCCAGGTCTTCGTCAGATCTGGGTAACCTGAAAACGCCATCATTGGCATAAGCGCTAAAACTAGCAGTAAGTGCTTCATATATACGTCTACTCAACAATATTGGTATTGATTCTATTACGGCCACTCATTTTCTACTGCTTGCCGGAATACAAGCAAAATAATAAAGGGATGTTAGCCGAGCGCGGATAATACCAATGCCAAATGCTACCTACAACAACCCCTTAAAATGCATGATATTGGTGTACTCTCGGTGAAGATGCGTGAAAACAAAAATTTTTTTAATCATTCACACATAGTTGCCGAGAGGATACGGAGGCTTAAGGATGGCACGGCCACGAAGTGCGGAAGTAGAAAAGAAGCGTGTCCCCTCAGCAGCTAGTGTGGTGCCAAAAAAATTTCAATGGCACACGCTTACTGAGGGAATACGATACGATCAGATATGAGTCAGTACACCTAATGAAAGAAGACTACAAATTAACTCTCATCCTTTTTAGATCTAAGATAACTTATCTTTTCCTTATATTTGATGCTATCTTCTTCATCCTCAAAAAACTCATCTATTTGAAAGTCTTTTAAAATAAACCAAAGTTTTAGTGAAATATGGCTT
>NZ_AUAF01000134.1 GCF_000428585.1 Zooshikella ganghwensis DSM 15267
CTTCAAGTATCCCTCTATTATTTCACTTTCTCTGTGCTTTGCTAACTCATGGAATACTTCTCTAAGATGAGCACGCAAGGCTCCATATATCACTTTTTTCCTATACTTTGGGATAAACACTACATGATATTTACAATCCCACTTGGTATGTGCCAAACTTTTATAGTCTCTCATTAGTTGATTTACCTTCGTTACTTTTTGCTTGAAGCACGAAGGGTATAAAGACCGTGGGAATGGTCAAACCTTTGAGAGTCCCCCGGCATAGCCGGGGGTTTACCTTATTTAATTAATCAAAATATTAATTTATTTGTTAGTTGGCGGCATATTATGTGTTTATAGATAAAAACACCAGTAGGTTACATGTTCTACTACTAAAGGCTCTCAGTACCCTTAGTGCTCCTACTCCCTCCCAGAATACTAACCCCCTCGAAAAAATTTCCGGTAATTAGAGTTATCGGCTATTTTTACAATCAAAAGATAATATAATACCAAATATGGTAATACGTAATATGTGTAGTACACAGAGTTGAAAGGGTAATAAAGGTGGTCTGTTAAGCTGAAGCGTATATAGGCTGATTATTATCTTATTTATGGTATTCGTTAAGGATAGTCGAAAGACGCTGTATATGCCTTTAATGTTTAGTATTTAAAAAATCTTCAAGGCAATAAAACTTAAATATTTTTTGCTTTATTGCCTAAAAAGCATATATGAATCATTAACGGCGAACAATAAGTGAGCGAGGAATTACTTCACGTTGTGGTGTATAAGCACCGTTGATTACTTGCATAGCAAGTTGCCAGGAGTGCTCGGCAATTATGTCGTATTGTTGTGGTAGGGAATTGATTTTAATAGGGAGTAAGTCTAAAGCTCTGCTATTACCAAAGGTGGCTAGCTGATAGTGCTGACATTTTTCAAACCAAGTGCTATCCGCAAGGACTGCAAGGATACCTTCCATTAGGGTGTATGATGTAGTGATAACTGCATCAGGAATGCACCCCAGGTTTTCCACAGCTTTATGAAATAAAGTTTTACCAACAGAGCGGCTGTAATGGTCTCCATAGAAGCAATGTGGAGTAATATTGGGGTATGCCTTCAGTGCATTGCGAAAGCCTGTATCTCGTTGTTTGCTGATGGTCAGTTCAGGCATTGCACTCAGCATCACAACATTTTTTGCTTGTTTTAAGTCTAGCGAGCTGACCAGTATTTCTGCACCATGCTGATCATCACTAATCACACTGATGAAGTCTGAATCAGGTAAAGGGCGGTCTAAGCCAATGATTGGTAGCCCCTGTTTGTTCAGTTGCTGATAGTATTCAACTTCATCCCCTAAGCACGATGACACCATCAATAAGTCAATATTACGAGATGAAAGCATTTTAGCGACTTCAAGCTCTGTAGCAGGGTTATCATCAGAGCTTGCGATAATCAGTTGGTAGCCAGCGGTTCGTGCTAACTGTTCCAGACGTTTAGCAATCCGCAAATAGCTTCGGTTTTCAAAGTCGGGTGTGATAAACCCAAAGGTATTACTCTTACCACGTCTTAACGCAGCAGCAGTATCATTCGGTCGAAAACCATATTGGTTAACGATAGAGAGTACTTTTTCCTGGGTGCGTTGACTAATCCGGTACTTATCTGCTTTGCCATTGATGACGTAGCTGACTGTGGATTTGGATACACCCGCGAGTTTGGCTATTTCTTCCAGTCGCATGAACCGGTTATCCTCACTAAAAATTGCGCTTGATCATACCATAATCAAATCATTTTACTAAGAGACTTGATTTTTTAACTGAATCGTTTAAGCATAGTAGCTGAAACGATAAAGCAAAAACAAGTTTGCGATAACCGATTACTAAAACTAGAGACTGTGAAAAGGTTCTATGGCGTTTATGCAAGGTTCTTTCTAGCAGTATAAGGCTATAAACAAAGTAACAGTATAAATGAACCTAAGTAGCACACTCATTAAGCGTGTAAATAATACGCTAGATATAGGATGGCTTCTATGTTGACCTTAACTTCGCAGGATATCTCTTTACATGCCTCGGCCAGTAGTAAGGCGCAAGCATTACAGCTTGTTGCAGAAAGCATGGTTGATGGCAATCTGGTTAAAGCGGGGTATTTTGATGCTCTGATGGCTAGAGAGAAGCAAATATCAACGTATTTAGGTCAAGGTATAGCCATTCCCCATGGTACTGCAGACAGTAAATCAGAAGTATTAAACACAGGTATTCGTGTTGTGCAATTTCCTCAAGGTGTTGACTGGGGAGATGGGCAAATTGCTTATATCGTGGTGGGTATTGCGGCTAAGTCAGAAGAGCATTTGACCATTCTACAACGCTTAACTCATGTGATTGGTGATGAGCAGACTGCTGCTGAACTGAAAGATACTAATGACCCTAGCCTGATTGCCGCTGTTTTAAATGGCCAGCAGCCAAGTCAAAAACTGCAATTTGACCGAAACTTTGTGGCGTTACAGCAACCACTTTCTTCATTAAACAGCGCAGCAAGTTTAGCAATGACAAAGTTGCTTGATGCTGACGTAATATCCTGGGAGTTTGCCCATCAATTACCTGAATTGCAGCCACGCTACTTGGCAGAAGGAGTTTGGCTTGTAGGGGGATCGGTGGGGGTGAAACGTTCAGCAATCGCTGCTGTTCAATTGGCAGAGCCAACCATACTTAAGCAGCAACCCTTTAAGTTTCTAGTCATGTTTGCAGCGGTTGACCGTCAACATGAACAGGTCATACAACGTTTAATGCAGTTGCACTTCAAAGGTGCACTATCTCAGCTTGTTAATGCAGTTAATCCCCAAGAAGTGGTTCGTTTGCTTAGTAGTGATGTGATTGAGGGTAAAAATATAACGGTAACAGTATTAAATGCAGATGGATTACATGCGCGCCCTGCGGCTCAACTTGTTAAATCATTGGAAAATCTTGATTGCCAAATAGTCGTTGAACCTGCTGATCATTCGGTATTACCTGTCAATGCGCGAAGCTTAACGCAGCTATTGAGCTTAGGCGTCGTACATGGGCAAAAACTGGTGTTCACGGCGCAAGGGTCTCAAGCGGTTAAAGCTTTAGAGGTAATCGAGCAAGGTTTCCTTGATGGGTTAGGAGAGCCTACGGTACCTGTTGTAGATTCAACAAGTAAACCACAGGAAGAACAGCACTTAGAAAAAACGGTACTAACTTCTGGAATTATACAAGGTGTGGGTGCAGCACAAGGCATTGCTGTTGCCCCTATGCAGTTACATTTCAATACACTTGGATCATCAATCGTTGATGATGCTCAACACTATTCTCCCACTGAAGAAATACCGCGTTTGCAATATGCCATTGATGCAGCCAGACAACAGCTTGGCAAACAGGTTGAACGGCTAACCCAAGAAGACTTAGTGGCCATACTGTCGATGCACAGGGATATGCTTGAAGATCCTGAGCTGTCAGATCAGGCCGAACAGTTAATGAAACTAGGACATAAGGCAGAGTGGAGCTGGCAGCAAAGTTTTACCAAGCTTGCTGATATCCAGGAGGCACTGCCAAACCCATTATTGGCTCAGCGTGCAGGTGATATTCGTGATGTGGGTGAACGCGTTTTGCAGCTGTTAACCAAGCATGATGAAGCTTCCTCCTCAGCACAAGAACCTCATATTTGGGTAACTGATGAATTATTACCCTCTACCCTCGCCGAAATGGATACAGCTCTAGTCAAAGGAGTTGCAACAGCTTATGGTGGAGCAAATTCCCATGCTGCAATATTAGCACGCAGTTTAGGTATTCCTTTAGTGGTTGGGTTAGGCGAGTCACTGTTAACGTTAGAAACACCATGGATGGCTATATTGGATGGTGATAAAGGATTATTAGAAATTGCACCAGATGTGTCGCGTATTCAGCAAGCTAAACAAACCGCTGAACGACAAAAACAATTAGAGGCTAGGGCGTTAGCTTCATGCCAACAGCCAGCGATTACCCAGGATCAACATAAAATTGAAGTAGCTGGCAATATAGCTAACTTAGCTGAAGCAGAGAAGACCGTGGAAATGGGTGGTGAAGCTGTTGGCTTACTGCGAACAGAGTTTGTGTTTATGCACTATGCGACGGAGCCAAGTGAAGCACAACAGCAGCAGTATTACCAACAGATTATCCAAACCTTAGCTGGGCGACCACTTGTTGCTCGTTGCCTTGATGTGGGGGGAGATAAGCCTTTGCCATTTTTACCCCAAGCAAAAGAAGAGAATCCATTTTTAGGTGTGCGGGGTATTCGTTTAACACTTCAGCATCCACATGTCTTAGAAACTCAATTAAGCGCGTTAATGGCTGCTGCAGGAGACCAGCCTCTACGCATTATGTTCCCCATGGTTACCGATCTTGCAGAGTGGCATGAAATTAAAGTGATAGCTAAGCGAATTCAGGCTAAATACAGTTGTGCAGACTTGCAATTAGGCATAATGATTGAGGTACCTGCGGCTGCATTACTTGCTGAGCGTTTTGCATCAGAAGTGGACTTCTTTTCAATTGGTACCAATGACCTTTCACAATACACATTAGCTATGGATCGTGGACATCCTAAATTGTCTGCTCGTGTTGATCCACTTCACCCAGCTGTTTTACAGCTTATTAAACATACTGTCGATGGGGCAAAACAGGGACAAGCTTGGGTTGGCGTCTGTGGTGAAATGGCTGCAGATACCGCAGGGTTAGCCTTATTACTTGGGTTGGGGGTGGATGAAGTCAGTGTGTCATCTAAGGCGATACCTCGTACCAAATTATATTTACGACATATGTCATTTAAAGATTGCCAGCAACTGGCCGAACGTGCACTTAGTCTGTCTGATGCTGAACAAGTAAGAAGGTTGGCAGGTGATTATGTTGAAACTATCACGGCTGTATTGAGCGGAGAGAAAAAATAATGCGGCAGGGCATTGCAACGGTTACGATGAATCCCGCGTTAGATTTAACAGGGCAACTGTCGTGTGTTCAGATAGGCGAAGTTAATTCTATTCGTGATTTTTCCTTACGGCCTGCAGGTAAAGGCGTAAATGTTAGTTGTGTGTTAGCAGATATGAATGTTCCAGTTGCTGCTACAGGGATTTTAGGCGATGAAAATGCGCAAGCATTTAATACCCTTTGTACTAATCGTAATATTCAGGATGAGTTTTTGGTAGTACCTGGTAGTACGCGTATAAATGTAAAAATATCTGCTGATCAGATAACCGAGTTTAATTTTCCGGGACTGGAATTTGGCGATTCGGTAATCCACCAGCTTGAAAATACGATAGAACGCTTGTTGCCTGATTTTTCTTTGTGGGTAGTTTCAGGTAGTTTACCTGCCTGTTTGCCACGAGATTATTATTTTAAATTAATTAGCCATTTAAAAGCACATGGTAAAAAAGTGTTATTTGATAGCAGTGGTCTACCATTTGCGGAGGGTATTAAAGCAAAGCCATGGTTAATAAAACCCAATGCTAATGAGCTTGCCGAATGGGCGGGTTTTTCATTGGAGTCTCCTGAGGCGCAAATAAAGGTGGCCAGAGAATTAATTCAAGGAGGCATAACACATGTGGTCATTTCGAATGGCGCTCAAGGGGTTTTGTGGGTAACTGCTGCAGATTATTGGCAGGCGCAACCACCTAAGGTTGATGTTATTAGCACAGTAGGAGCGGGAGATACTTTGGTAGCAGGTATAGCCTATGGTGTGATGAAACAAGAAACACCAGAGGTTATTTTAAGAAGAGCAACCGCCTTATCGGCATGTGCAGTGATGCAGGTAGGGGTTGGTGTAAAGGACTATCAACAAGTAGAACAGATAAGCCATCTCATAAAACTAAAACAGCAGGTTTAGTAGGTTGAGGAGTATAACGATGAAAATCGCAGTAATAACGTATTGCCCGGGTGGCGTGATAAATACTTTCTTAGCGGCTGATGCTATTCAGCAGGCGGCCAATAAGCTAGGTTGGGAAGTATTAATAGAAAGTAGAAGTCATTTACGCCCTTTTGAACCCCTATCGGTAGAACAATTACAGCAAGTAGACTGTGTAATTGTTGCTGGAGCGGGTGAAACAGATTTATCTCACTTAGAAGGGTTACCTGTTTACCGTGGTGCTATAGAGGGTGTGTTAGCAGCGCCAGAGGCTTGGTTAGAAAATGCAGTAAAACAAGCTTCAAGGCATAGTGATTCTGCTATTACAAATACAGAGCGTCTTGCGGAAAATATAACGTCTAATGATGAAAAAGCACCCCAAAATAATACGGTCAGCACTTCATCCGCCCCGCTTAAAGTTGTGGGTATAACCGCATGCCCGACAGGTGTCGCTCATACTTTTATGGCTGCTGAAGCCCTTACTAGTACGGGTAAATCTCTTGGCTATGACGTAAAAATTGAGACAAGAGGTTCTGTGGGAGCGAAAAATACGCTGACTGCTGAGGAAATCGCAGCTGCTGATTTAGTCATACTTGCGACAGACATTGATGTGGATACCCAGCGTTTTGTTGGAAAACGTGTTTTTCACACATCAACAGGGCAGGCTTTAAAGCAGTCGAAGCAGGTATTTGAAAAAGCCCAAAAAGATGCTGCCATTTTAGGTGGTAGTACAGCGGCTGGTAATAAAAGTACAGCACTACAAACAGAAGATAAAAGCTCAGCCAAAGGTTTATATAAGCACCTGATGACAGGTGTATCTTTTATGTTACCGGTAGTGGTAGCGGGTGGTTTAATTATCGCTTTGTCGTTTGTCTTTGGTATTGAAGCATTTAAAGAAGAGGGCACGCTAGCAGCTGCACTTATGCAAATTGGTGGAGGGTCCGCTTTTGCGTTAATGATTCCTGTGCTTGCTGCCTATATTTCCTTTTCCATAGCTGATCGTCCAGGGCTCGCACCAGGCTTAGTGGGCGGTATGTTAGCAAGCTCATTAAATTCTGGATTTTTAGGAGGAATCGCAGCCGGTTTTATTGCTGGATACATTGCACGCTGGATTAATGAAAAAGTTAAATTACCTGATACATTGGCTGCCTTAAAACCCATTTTAATTATTCCATTTTTAGCAACCCTAGCCACGGGTCTCATCATGATTTATGTGGTGGGTACGCCTGTTGCCAGTATTATGGCGTTTATGACAGATTTTCTGGCTAATATGGAAGCGGGTAACGCCGTGTTATTGGGCGCGATATTAGGCGCGATGATGTGCTTCGATTTGGGTGGGCCAGTCAATAAGGCTGCTTATACTTTTGGTGTGGGCTTATTGGCAAGTAAGACCTACTTACCTATGGCTGCGATAATGGCAGCGGGTATGGTGCCTGCAATAGGAATGGGCTTGGCGACATTTATTTTTCGTAAGCGTTTTTCTAAAAATGAGCATGAAGCAGGTAAAGCTTCCTTTGTTCTAGGGTTGTGTTTTATATCTGAAGGTGCAATTCCCTTTGCCGCAAAAGACCCACTGCGTGTTATTCCGAGCTGTATAGCAGGTGGCGTTGTCACAGGTGCACTTTCCATGTGGATAGGAGCAACGCTGATGGCGCCACATGGAGGCATCTTTGTATTCTTTATTCCTAATGCGGTTAATAGTGTCTTAATGTACTCAGCGGTTATCGGTATTGGTTCTTTAATTACAGCGTTTACCTATGGGATATGGCTGATGAAGAAGCCAATAAAAGAGTAGATTTTATAGTTAACCCTTACTGCCATAAATCACTGTGGTAATTTGCCCCGTCATTGATGGGGCTTTTTTTTGCTGAATTTATAGAATGCTTTGTTTTCCTTGTTGATAAAGTTACAAACCACTAAAAGCAAAATTATAGTTAGTTTATTTGTTGCTCAAAATAGCCTCATTAAAACCCCTTCACTTTGTGTATACAGAGCTGAAAGATGCCTATTGATTTTTTCAAGAAATACATTTCTAATAGTGACGTTTTGGTCATTCAGGATGAGTCTGTTCAATAACGTTTCTACACTTACTGAACGATATAAAAGGAATAATTTGATGTTCAAAAAATTAGCCACACTATCGCTTTCCACTGTATTAGGTTTTTCTTCTGTAGCTGTTGCAGGTAATAACCCATTTTCACAGTATTGTTTTGCTGATGCTCCAAGTACGATGTCAGCTTGGCAAGCGAACCCTCTTTCAGTAACGATGGCCCTTGAGCATGCTAATATTGCATTTATTGGTACTGTTAAGTCTACTGAGCTGGTTAAAGAGGGATATGATGATTCGGGTGTTTTTCGAAGAGAGCAGAAAGTACAGTTCTTAGTGGAAAATACCCTGTACAACAATACTGCATTTGAAACGCTAATGGGTAAAAAAACCGATGATTTAACCTTGACGTTAAAATCGGAGTTTGGAGGTGATGTATTTAAAAGCCAGTACCCATTTGAAAAAGGAAAGACCTATATTGTACATGCTAATGTTGAGCAGACAGAAGCATATGACAAGTACATCGCAACAGTATTTCCCTGTGGTCCCACAACTTCACTTGCGGAAGAAAAGTCCTATAAACATATCCAGATTCTGGATGACATCATGGCAGGCATTCTTATTGTAGAGCCTCCCATGCCTCACTAAATACTTTAGAGTAAGTTTGTGCACTCAGCGCTGTTTGCTGAGTGCTATAAATGTTTGTTCACTAAAACTTAATGATCACTGTCATTTCAATTTGTAATGGCCGCTGAATCTTCTCTTCCATCAATTTTTTTATTGAGTCAAGCTCCTCTTTTTTAGGAGGCTGATTGGTCACCAGTTCAAAGTGTACAGATAAAGGGTCACTCCGTCGTATAACGACATTACGTAAATCTGCATTATTTAAAGGAATAGTTGATAAAGCTATTTCCCACCGATTTTTTTGAACAATTTTATAAAAACTTGTAGCTAATGGAATAGCCACAAAGCATGTCAACATAATTGAAAACAGTAATCCTTTTTTTGCACGAGTAAAGGGCGAAAAGCCTAGCCAAAAAAAAGTGGCTGCGGCTGCAAGTACAATACCAGCCAAGTTAGTCAGAAAAAGTAGGAAAGATCCAAAAACTATAGTCCAATCAAGCCAACCAATACCTATACCTGTTGTTGCAATAGGTGGTATCAGGGCAACTGCAATAGCAACACCTGCGAGACTTTTGGCAATCTCAGCCCTGGCATGGGCATAAGCGCCTGCAATACCTGAAATAATGGCTACGCCCAAGTCTAACAATGTTGGTGATGCCCTAGCGGCCATCTCTGTGGTAATAAACTGTAGTGGAATGATCAAGGTTAATACAACACTAAAGAAAAGCGCTAACGATAACCCGGCTAACAAAGCCTTGCAGCTCAGTGATATTAAACTGAAATCTTGGCGTACAACCCCCATCGCTGCTGAGATAATGGGGCCCATTAATGGTGCAAGTAGCATGGCTCCAATTAGCACCGCTGCTGCATTTGCAAATAAGCCCAATGTCGCAAGCAAAGTGGATAAAACCATTAGGGTTAAGTAATTGGCAGATAATGTCGCATTATCCTTCAGTGCATTATAAATATCGCGGAACTCGTCTGTTCCTGCATGCAAGTGCCAGGGAAGGTGTTTGGTAACTAATTCATTTACAGTATCACCAGTAGGTAAATGTTGAACTCGATAACTTTCTTTTTGAGTGGTTGCAGGCTTATCAATGGTTAAATACTTTCCTGGTATCAAATTGATTGCGCGGGGAATTATGCTCAGTTGCAGTGCTTCAGCCTGTGCTTTTTGACTATCTATTCTGTAGTTAATCGTACTTTCACAAGTAATATTAAGGGCGCCTGCTTTAATATGCCCTATAAATTCAGGTAATTTACTTGAGGGCTTGATCGCGATGCAGAACATGCCAAATATAAGTTGTCGTATACTACGAGGTGAGAACAGAAATGTGTGAAATAAACCGTCGTTGATATTTGTTTCGCCAATCAGCTCTTGGATATAGCGTGTATTTCGTGCATGTTCAACAATCGATATTGCTAATACGGCGGTAGAAATGGACTTCTCTTTTTGGGTTACCAGTGTTATTTTAAAAGGCTGCTTTACAAGTAGCTTCCTCCACTGCTGAAAAAATACTTTTAAACGGTCGAAGAGTGAACCACTGCCAATATTGACAGGCTTTAGACCTAAGAAGTCACCAATTTCTACAGAGTTAAGAACGGCCTCATTATTACATACTAATAAGTCTATGCTATGGGTATCATGATTAAAGATATCGTATACAGCATCAGCCATTTTGGTTGATAAGCCATAACCAACGACTGCATTTGGAGAGTCAGGGTGTGGAAGAATAGCGATAGTACAGTGGCTACCACTTACTTGGGTAATTATTTGTTTTAATAGGTTGTCAGATAAATATAATATTAAAATTGTATGAGGTGGACATTGTTCAAGCCACTCATGTTTTATGTCGTGTGCATGGAGGATTTGAATGGTTGATTGGGGAGCATGTGAAGCAATTAACCTGACTGCATCGTCAGGTGTTGTATCTTCAGTTATCAAATAATATGTTTCTGGAATTTCTTGGGTATTCGTGTCCATTACATTAATTCGCTTAGGCTAAACTCGTCACAACCCTACCCTTCGTTTTGGGTATCTCATCCAAGTATATATCTATAAAAGAAGTTTACGAGCGTTCAACCAAATGTGATGAAACCCAAACTGTTGTTCTGAATAGCTCTCAGTGTTTTTTAATGTGTTGATTAGATGAAATCTAAGTCTTATCAAGACTGTAAGTCGTGTCTCGTTATTTCAATAAATTCACTACAGGTTGCATCTTCTTTCTCTGCTTGTACTCAAATAGTTATACCCTTCAATAGGGTATAGTTTATATGTGTGATAGTGTATTTAAGCGGGGAGCCGTATATTAGTACGGAAGTGGCAAGATGTTGAGATCATTTGCAATAGTAGTGAGCGTTATCCTGTATTGTTATACAACAAATGTACGTGCAGGCTTATGCCCGGGGTCTGATTTACATAAAGCGGGGATAGAGCCATTTTTACAAGTGAATGCATTTATATTTTGCGGAAATGGTATTGAAGTATCAGCTCATGAGTATCTAGCGTCAAGTTATGACGTGGTTGACATACACTCGAAAAAGTCAGTACTTTCGTTCTCAAAACAACAAACCACTTATGTAGCACTGAAGGGCGATCAACTTAATATTGAAACATTCTACCCGCTGCCAACGGGAGATAACTGGGGGCTAAAGCAATATCCACACTATCGCTACGCTCTTATAAAAAACAAGTTTATAAAAAAATATATATTTCAGACACCTATGATTCCTAAAAAGTCATTACGTGCTGCACAGGATATGCTAAAAAATATTGATGAAAGTGCTAAGAGAGTACAGCAATTATCTTCAATTTTACTCTTAGCTGCACTTAATAAATCAAGTGAAGCAGAAAAAGCGCTTTTTTCTTTGAATAAAAGAGTTGAAATGGATGTTTACCATTTAGCAGCGCATAAACAAAATGTCACTTTTTTGAAAGAGCACAAAGTTGAAAAAAACACTAGCAGTAAGTGAAAACAATTGTTCATTATATAAAATAAGACTACCTAAATTTTACATCTTTATTGTATTTCCTTCGTAGCCATATAGCACCCAAAAAAGATTCAAAAAAATACATTGCCTCTAAAGTGAGGAGGGAGCTGTGATGATTGAGGCAATGTAACCCTTATGCCAATGTAAAAATCGTCTAACAATTTATTAAAAACTTGTCAGTATTTCAACTGAAGCTTGTCTCTATTCTGTTTGGATTGTAAAAAATCATGAGACAAGTCAATGGACTTTGGTACATAAATAAGAGGTATAATTTTTTTGAAAATACAACCTTAGTTATAAATTGGTTATGTTGACTGATCTCAAGAGAATAAAGTTAAATTACTCGATAAATGATTATGTGTGAGGCTGATTTTTAGTGAATGGAGTAAAAAAAGGACCCTGTAAATATTTCTGTGTATCCGCCCAGTTTTAAATATAGGGTCTAAGTCGACCTTCAAACTCAATCATAAATCGATTTAACGCCGCTTTCCAATTTCGAATCGGCATTGTCCACTTTTTTGATGCATCCTGAATCGCTAAGAAAATAACTTTTCTTGCCGCATCATCCGTTGGAAACAATTTACGCTTTTTAATCGCTTTTCGAATGACACTGTTGAGTGACTCAATCGCATTCGTCGTATAAATCGCTCTTCGAATATCATCAGGGTAGTTGAACAGTGTCCTTAGGTTTTCCCAGTGCTGTTTCCAGGAGCGGCTAATT
>NZ_AUAF01000135.1 GCF_000428585.1 Zooshikella ganghwensis DSM 15267
GCTGATTTTTGAGAAGGTGAGTTTTTGCTGAAGCCATAAACAGAGATCCAACACGCCTATGACGAGGTTTTTATGGTCCTGACTTAATGATGAGGCCGTAATAGCCTGCTGGAGATCCTGATAGGCTTCAGGCGATAAGGTTTCAATCTTTGGTTGCTTCATACAACTAATAAACGGCTATTCGTGAAATGAATGCAGCGTACTAAACAGACAGAGAACTGAGTAAGAAGACATTAGCGGTATGGCTTGTACGTTATTTACTGCAGCACACGATTGCAGAGGGGGTACACAAATACTAAAAGGCTTATATTCACATCGCTTTGCAAAACTGACAGGCCAGTCTAACTCAACAGTGAGCATTTTTCTTAAATACTCAGCTTCATTACGAAATTCATCACTAAATGCAATCGTTATTGGCTGATTGATCATCAGTTGTTGATTATCTGTCTTTTGCACTTCAGCAGGACTTGGTATTACCAGTGACGTACTATTACTGTGGTTATTTGCAAGTATTGGCGTATCTATAGCCAGTAGCTCTCGATTTCTGTCAAAACGAACCTCAGCCGTATCAACCGGCCAACGGTCCCCATCAAACCGCTTAGTTTGCTTGTCTGAAGTATGATCTGCAATAACGACATCGTTAATCAGAATAGGTTGGCTATTCTTACTGGGAACAAGATAAAAACCCGCAGGTGCATCTGATTTACTGATTGCCCAATACTGTGCGGTTAGCTGAACTGTCAGCGCTTCGCCAATACTTATGCCTGTAAATCTAGCTTTTGGCTCAATATAGAATAAATCACCATTAACATGTTTAATGGAAAGCGTGTCATTAGGCGAATATACTAGTATTTCTCGTACAAAGTTAAAATAGATACGCCAGTTTTGGTGGGTTAAACTTTGGCTACCATTATTCTTTATGGTTAATTTTGCTGTAAAACTATTTGCACTGTCTTGTAAGTTATCAATTACTTGCCAGTGAATGCCTATATCGTCAGTAGCGTTTTTTATATTTGAATTGTCAGCTGAAGTTGAGAGTGAAAGAAAACTTAGTGGAATAATTATAAATAAAGCTTTGAGAATGTATTCGTACTTTTTTAGGCACTCTATAAATCCATTTGCCCTTATATTCATAATTTCACCTATAGGTCATTTTTAGACTTATTGTAATAATTTATTCATTACAACTTAATTATTATACCTATAAGTAAACTATTTTATATGCTGAAACATTACGCCTATTTTAAGCTACTTGTCGAAACTTTCTCCAAAAAGCGATGCTACAATTCGATGACTACTTCCATGGGTATGATGTTCTCCAAGATAAATGCCTTGCCAGGCACCTAAAGCCAACTGCCCTTGTGAAACAGGCACAACCAAAGAAAAACCTACCAGTGAGTTTTTTAAGTGCGCTGGCGTCGCATCAGCGCCATGACCTCGAGACTGAAAGTGTTCAGCATTTTCGGGTACTAAGTAATTTAAGTGTGACTCAAAATCAGCTCTGACTGAAGGGTCTGCATTTTCATTAACCGTTAAAGATGCCGATGTGTGCTGCATAAACAGGCTCAATAGCCCTACCTTCATCATGCTTACTTCTGGTAGCTCATGTAAAAGCTCCTCAGTCACTATGTGAAATCCTCGTTCCCTTGGCGTTAGTTGAACAATTTTCTGTACCCACATAAAAACCTATCCTGACAGATGAATATGAGCACCTAATAAAAAAGGAGGCATTTGCCTCCTTTTATAATAACTAGCTTAGTAGCTGTTATTATTGCCTCAAACGATCATTAATGATGATTCATTAAAGGCCATCCCATATTCACAATTTTATTTACTGGTAAATTCAGGATAGGCTTCCATACCACACTCCGCAATGTCGGCACCTTCGTATTCTTCCTCTTGACTGATACGAATACCCATTATTTTCTTCAGGAAAAACCACACCACAAAGCTACAGCCAAAGACCCAGGTAAAGATCGTCACGATCCCTAGTAACTGCTTAAGCAACGTTGCATCGCTATTAGTCAGAGGTACAGCCAATAGTCCCCATATACCAACTACACCATGCACAGAAATAGCACCAACAGGGTCATCCAAGTGAAGTTTATCCAAGGCTACGATAGAGAACACCACAAGTAGACCACCAATGCCACCAATTAATGTTGCACCTAGTGCTGATGGTGTTAAAGGTTCAGCGGTAATTGCTACCAAACCTGCCAGCGCACCATTCAAAGCCATGGTTAAATCTGCTTTACCAAACAGTAAACGAGCCGTTACCAATGCTGCTATTACTCCACCCGCAGCGCCAGCATTTGTATTAACAAATATTTGGGCAACCGCATTAGCATTTTCGATGCCTGTCAGCTTGAGCTGAGAGCCACCGTTGAAACCAAACCAGCCCAACCACAATACAAAGGTACCCAACGTCGCAAGAGGCAGATTCGCTCCAGGAATGGCATTCACCTCACCTTTCTTTCCATATTTACCATTACGTGGTCCCAGTAAAATGACAGCCGCGAGTGCAGCTGCAGCACCACACATATGCACTACACCAGAGCCAGCAAAATCTTGAAACTTAGCCTCTTGCAAAAAGCCACCACCCCATTTCCAAAAGCCTTGAACGGGGTAAATAAATCCTGTTAGCACTACCGCAAACATTAAAAATGCCCACAGTTTCATGCGCTCAGCAACAGCACCAGAAACAATGGACATTGCGGTTGCTACAAAGACAACCTGAAAAAAGAAGTCAGAACGTGCCGCATAATAAGTTGACCCCTCACTAGATAATACAGCTTCTGCTGTATGTTCATCGCCGATGAGTGTCCCTAATACAGGTAAAATACCACCTGCAGCATCTTCTCCTGGATACATAATGGCATAGCCACACAACAGATACATTGTGCATGCTACAGCGAAAAGTGCGATATTCTTGGTTAGAATTTCGACGGTATTCTTAGCTCGGACTAAACCAGCCTCTAACATGGCAAAGCCCGCAGCCATCCACATGACTAGTGCACCACATACTAGAAAGTAAAACGTATCGAGCGCATAAGACAGTTGAGTTAAGTTTTCCACAATCAGCCCCCCTTTTAGGCTTTAAATAACGTTACCCGGTGACACGCTCAGATAGCATCCGTCCCTGTCTCACCAGTCCGAATCCTCACTGCCTGCTCAAGGGAAACCACAAATATTTTGCCATCGCCAATTTTTCCCGTATTAGCCGCACTTGATATCGCTTCAATCACTTGGTCCAGCATCTCGTCACCAATCGCAATTTCAATTTTGACCTTAGGTAAGAAATCCACAACATACTCAGCCCCTCGATATAATTCGGTATGACCTTTTTGTCGTCCAAATCCCTTCACTTCAGTAACTGTAATACCTTGAACGCCAATCTCAGAAAGGGCTTCTCGCACATCATCTAACTTGAATGGCTTAATGATTGCCGAAACTAATTTCATTTTAATCTCCTGCAGTTTTATGTCTTGCCCATGGGGGGGCTGGGGCAAGTTATTTATGCAATTTATATAAGCCTAACACCTAAATACAAGTAGATTTATAACCCTTCACATAACTTAGCGCTAACAGCACAAGGCTTCCTTTGCCAAACCCCCTTGCTCCATCAACATCAAGTGGTTATTGATTCGTTTCCTACTCGTACACTCAGCAGAGATAAATAAAGTCATCACATAAAGCTGAGCACTTCTTGAATAAGCATATGTTTAACAACAAGTGACTAGCAGGATATGTGCCATCTATGAAATTCATACTTTTATTTCAAGGAGTTAGCCGATATTTATTAAGCCAACAAGAGGGGGAGAAGCAGAGAATATGCACCAATTTGGTTCAAGCTAAAAAGCTTTGCTCTTTTTATGATCACTCAGCTCTATAGCTAATAATTTGAACAGGTATAGCCTGTGCCATGCACTCTAAATGATCAGCCACACATAGTTTCTTGCAACATGACTATGCTAAAGTAACAACGCATTCATTACTGCCCTGTAGCATAAGTAACGTATGTTTCCTTAATCGTGCACACTCAACAGAACAGGCTTAAGCATGATCAACAAAGCATTTATTCAATCTCTTAGCGAACAAATCAGCGGCACTGTTGGTGAAAAAGTGCAGCAGCTTATGTCAGGTGAAAAGCCACAAATTCAAAAAGACCTTGAGAATAACATTCACATCCTTCTGCAAACGGCTTTTGCTAAATTAGACTTAGTAACAAGAGAGCAGTTTGAAGATCAGCTGGCGGTATTACAACATACCCGAGCAAAGCTGGAAGCGCTTGAAAAGAAAGTCGCTGCCCTAGAAGCACACCTAGCCTCAGAAGAACAATCAACACTTATTATTGAAGATGCTTCTCAACCTTCATCGCCAAAGGAAAAAGACCATTAATTTGGCTTTAAAAACTTAGTAAAGCGTTTATAAAACTCACTCAAACAGCCACTAATTCACATTTTTTTTGTGGCTATTTTACGAGTTCACAGTCTTTCATCCTCCTATTAGCAGTCTCACTGTACAAAATTTAAACTACCCTCCTCTTTATTAGTGAGCCTGCAAGGATGATTTATGTCTCTGGCTGTTGTGTATACACGTGCTCAGTTTGGTATTAATGCCCCTCTTGTTACAGTTGAAGCCCACCTTTCAAATGGCCTACCTGGCTTGGCTATCGTGGGCTTACCAGAAACAGCGGTTAAAGAAAGTAAAGACCGCGTGCGCAGTGCCCTTTTAAATACGCACTTTGAATTTCCTGCCAAGCGTATCACTATTAATTTAGCGCCAGCTGATCTTCCAAAAGAAGGCAGCCGCTTTGACCTAGCTATTGCTTTAGGTATCTTAGCTGCCTCAGGACAAATTGCCCCAGCCAAACTTGTAGATTATGAATTTATTGGTGAGCTTGCTTTATCTGGAAAGGTTCGCCCCGTCAAAGGTATTTTACCCGCAGCCGTTCAGTGCCAGCTCAGCAATCGAAAACTTGTCATTCCTGAAGAAAACTGTGCAGAAGCCAGTCTTGTTAAAAACTGTACTTTGTTAGGCATTAACAGCTTAAACCAGCTTTGCCAACACTTGCAGGATGACGAGGTGATTACACCATTTACTGCAAGCTATACACTTACTCAATCAAAGACCTCCTGTGATATTGCAGAGGTAAAAGGACAACCTCAGGCAAAACGTGCTCTTGAAATAGCCGCCGCTGGTGGCCACAACCTCCTGTTTTTTGGACCTCCTGGAACAGGAAAAACCATGCTAGCCAGCAGATTGCCAAGCATTATGCCTCCCTTAACAGAAAAAGAAGCACTGGAAGTCGCAGCAGTTAACTCAATCTCTCAAAAACCTCGACCTATTACCGAGTGGCTAAATAGAAGTTTTCGAGCACCACATCACACGGCATCTGCGATAGCTATGGTGGGTGGAGGCAGTAGCCCCAAACCAGGAGAAATATCGTTAGCTCACCATGGCGTTTTATTTCTTGATGAGCTACCAGAATACGACCGAAGGGTATTAGAAGTCCTGCGTGAACCAATGGAGTCAGGAGAAATAGTGATTTCTCGTGCTAGCCGACAGGTGACTTATCCTGCCAGGTTCCAGCTGGTTGCAGCAATGAACCCTTGTCCCTGTGGATATCTGGGTGATAGTCGTCAAGCATGCCGCTGTACTGCTCAACAAATAAGCCGCTATCGTCGTAAACTCTCTGGCCCATTACTGGATAGAATTGATATGCATATTGAGGTTGCTGCATTGCCCGATAGTTTGCTTACTCAACGTGCATCACAACTAAATGTAGAAAGTAGTTCACAGGTTCAGCAGCGTGTAATAAAAGCAAGAGAGCTACAAATAAACCGACAAGGAAAGGCGAACAACGAGCTAAGTGCAAAAGAAATAGAGCAATATTGTTCGCTTACTGAAGATGCTCAGCACTTGCTTAATAATGCCTTGAAAAAGCTGGGCTTATCTGCTCGGGCCTATCATAGAATATTGCGAGTATCTCGTAGTATTGCTGACTTAATGGAGAGTGAACAGTTACAAGTGAGTCATATCACTGAAGCTTTAGGCTATCGAAAACTGGATCGCACCGTTTCAATGTAAAAGAGTTAAACTATACAACCTACTAACTCATCAGTACTACGTTCGCAAAATGAGGTAATGGGTACTGGAGGGCTGTAAAAAAAACCCTGAAGCTGATCACACCCCATTTTGGTCAGTACATCAACTTGAGCCTGGTTTTCGACACCCTCCGCCACAACACTTAAGTTCAAATTATGCGCTAAGTTAGTAATTGCCTGAACTATTACTGCATCATCAGTATTTGAATTAATCTTACAAATAAAGCTTCGATCAATTTTTAAGGTTGAAATCGGCAACTGTTGTATATGTGCAAATGACGAAAAACCTGTACCGAAATCATCAAGTGAAAATGTAATACCCAGCTTTCCTAGTGCACTCATTGCCGCAGCAACTGCTGCTTCATCTTGCATCATGGCTGTTTCAGTGAGCTCAAACTCCAAACATTGCGGAGGCACATCAAACTTTTCCAAAGCATGAGAAATCACTGTAAATAACCTGGCATCTTTAAATTGTTGAAATGATAGGTTAATCGCCATACTGACCTGTTCACCACAAACGTCGATTAACTTTAATAGATCATAACAAGACTGATAGATAACCCAGTGCCCCAAAGGAACAATAAGCCCTGTCTCTTCCGCTAAAGGTATAAAGTCACTAGGTAATAATAAGCCACGCAGAGGATGAAACCAGCGGAGTAAACCTTCAACACCACACAGTTTGCCTGTTGTGGTATCAATTCTTGGTTGATAAAGTAATTGGAATTCCTTTTGCTTTATAGCTTGACGTAGTTCTGTTTCCAAGCAATAACGCTGCTTTGCATGAGTGTTCAAATCATGGGAATAAAAACTGTAACTGCTTCCAAGTTGCTGTTTAGCTTGTTTTAACGCAAGGGTGGCATTATGAATTAAGGAGTCAACATTCATAGGACCATCCACAGCCAGAGCAATACCTATACTGCAACCTATTGTTAATTGGTGTCCAGAAATAATAAATGGGTTGGCCAATACTTTTAGTAACTCTTTAACAGTATGCACTAACTCTGCAGTCTGACCAATATTATCAATAACGACGCCATATTCATTATCCCCTATCCGTGCAATATGCTCATGTATAGGAAACAGCCGCTTTAGCCGTTGCGCAACATCACATATTAACTGATCGCCTGCCTGATACCCTAACCACTCATTTACTTTTTTAAAGCCATCTAAATCAATCAATAATAACGCAGGAGGCTTATTATAGTGGTTATCAAGCAACATATTATTCAATCGCTGGGTAAAAGTACGACGGCTGGCTAACCCCGTTAATGTATCAATACCAGAAGAAGAATGTGTTTGTGCATACTGTTCTTCAGCTAGCTTTAATAGTGTTTTTAACTGCTCTTTGTTATAGCTTTTACGCAACATATAATAAGCTGCGCCTTTCTTGACTATCCGCTTATATTTATCTGCCGAAATTGAGTCTACTAACAGTAGAACAGGGTAGTCACAGCTTAATACTTCCAATAAGCCTGGGTACTCGTCCATAAACTCTTCAGCAAGCAAGATGACAAGCCTATCCCCCCGGCAGCCTTCCAGCGTTTCCATTTCGACAAGAGATGTAAGGTGATTTACCTTTAAAAAAAGATGTGAATCATTTTCTTTTAGCAACGATACCAAGTAGCTTTTCTCAGTAATTTTTTTATCTATTAAATATAATTTGGGTTGCCCCTCATTTTGCTGACCTGCCACGAATGTCGGTCCTCCAGTATACACTTGGTCATCGCGCCAACTTTATTGCCGTATATGATCACACAATCAATGAAAATCCACCAAATAATCTCAAACAACTTATCAATAAACTTGACCTATTTTGTCAGTTCGAACAGAGCTATCGTTCTTATACCAAATCAATGATCATGTAAATTGATATCATTTCCCAGTTTTTATTTTTTGAGTAAAAGTCACTAATCAGTGGTTTGATTGGCATATAACTATCGTCAAAAGTGTACTTTAACCACTTTGTAATAGCTTGCTATGCCAGCTAGTCGTAAAGTACCTGCCTTCTCTTCTTGAAACTTAGAAAGCAAAAGCCGCCAAAAATCCATTCGCGGTCAGGATTCAATTTGCTAAAATACACAGCTATTTGTTAGTCAAAGGAGCCCAAAATCTGTGCGTAGACTTAATCCCAGACAAGAAGAAGCTGTAAAATATATTGACTCACCTTTACTTGTCTTAGCTGGGGCTGGGAGTGGTAAAACAAGCGTTATTACCCAAAAAATTGCTTACTTGATTGAGACATGTGGCTTAAAAGCTAAACATGTTGTTGCGGTTACTTTCACCAACAAAGCTGCACGTGAGATGAAAGAACGGGTTGGTCAGCTCGTCAGTGGTAAAGCCGCTAGAGGACTTACCGTTTCAACCTTTCATAATCTGGGTCTAAACATCATTCGCCGTGAACACAAAACACTTGGCTACAAACCAGGCTTTTCTATTTTTGATGAGCAGGATGTCAAAGCATTACTCAAAGAGCTCAGTGAAAAGCACTACAGCGAAGGAATGGATAAAATTGATTTAATTCAACATACCATTTCAAACTGGAAAAATGATCTCATCTCTGCCGATCAAGCAATTAGTCACGCAAAAGACGAAGAAGCAGAAGTTATTGCTACAATCTATCAGCACTATATACGCACATTGAAAGCCTACAATGCTGTTGACTTTGATGACCTCATTTTACTGCCAGTGAAGCTTTTTTCTGAAAACCCTACCGTTCTTGATAAATGGCAGAACAAAATCCGCTACCTGCTAGTGGATGAATACCAAGACACTAATGCCTCACAATACTTACTTGTAAAGCAATTGGTTGGCGCAAGAGCAGCATTCACTGTAGTAGGAGATGATGATCAGTCAATTTATGCCTGGCGAGGGGCACGCCCAGAAAATATGGCGTTACTCAAGGATGACTATCCCACTCTGAATGTCATTAAGCTAGAACAAAATTACCGCTCAACTAGCCGTATTCTTAAAGCAGCCAATACCGTCATTGCCAATAATCCTCACGTTTTTGAGAAACGTCTTTGGAGCGACTTTGGTTTGGGCGACGAAATTCGTGTTATTCGTTGCCGAAATGAAGAGGTTGAAGCTGAGCGAGTTGCGGCAGAAATTATTACTCATAAGTTAAAACAAAATACTAAGTTCAAAGACTATGCCATCTTATATCGAGGCAATCATCATGCAAAACTGCTTGAGTTAAAGTTACAGCACCACCAAATTCCCTACTTTATATCAGGTGGCACCTCCTTTTTCTCTCGGTCGGAAGTGAAAGATATCATGGCCTATCTTCGGCTAGTTATTAATCCGGATGACGATAACGCATTCTTACGAGTCATAAATGTACCTCGCCGGGAAATTGGCCCAACAACGTTAGAGAAGTTAGGAAACTACGCATCCCAACGGCATATCAGTCTTTTTGCTGCTTGTAATGAGTTCGGTTTAAGCAGTCACCTTGATGAACGTTTTCTTGAAAAATTACAGCGATTTACTCACTGGATGCAGAAGATAACCCAACAATGTCATCAAGAAGACCCTGTTACTGCTATTAAAGATATGATTCATGACCTGGATTATCATAACTGGCTACGTCAAAACAGTAGTAGCGAAGGTGTTGCAGATAAGCGCATGAGCAATGTCTGGACTCTGGTCGATTCCCTTGAAAAGTCACTAAAAGTGACAGATGAAGAGGATGATGTAGAGGCTGACATTAAAACAGCCATTGGCAAGCTTGTATTAAGAGATATGCTCGAGCGACAAGAGCAAGAGGATGATAGTGACCGTGTTCAGCTCATGACTCTTCATGCCTCGAAAGGACTTGAGTATCCATATGTGTTTATGATTGGCATGGAGGAAGATTTGCTCCCCCACAGAAGCAGTATTGAAGAAAATAACATAGAAGAAGAGCGCCGCTTAACTTATGTAGGTATTACACGTGCTCGAAAGACATTGACTATGACGTTGGCTGGGCAGCGCAAGCAGTTTGGTGAACAATTAGAAACTACTCCTAGCCGCTTCCTTGAGGAGCTTCCAAGTGAAGATGTTATTCGAATAGGCTTTGGTGAGGAGTTAAGTCAGGAAATTAAACAAGCCGCAGGAAAAAATGCCCTAGCTTCCATTCGCAATCGAATCAATCAATAACAGTACAACATAAAAATAGGGCTAAGCTTTTTTATAAACCAAGCCCTTACTCTTTCAGTGGTAACTATTTACCTGTTTTAATACGTGTCCAAGCCCTATTTATAAAGCGCTGGACACTCTTAGAACGCTCACCAAAGGTAAATAATTTACGCTTTGCTTTTTCTGTAGGATAGATACCAGGATCCTTTAAAATATCAGCATCAATAAATGACTTTGACTCTACATTTGGATTTGCATACTTAACGTAATTAGTAATATTTGCAATAACCTTTGGTTCCATTAAGTAGTTAAGGAATGCGTGAGCAGCTTCTGGATGTGTAGCATCCTTTGGAATTGCCAACATATCAAAGGAAATTGGCGCTCCCTCTTCTGGAATATTGTACCTGATATTAATGCCATTCTTGGCTTCAACAGCTCGGTCTGCGGCTTGATACATATCACCTGACCAGCCAATAGCGACACATATATCTCCATTAGCTAAATCAGAAATATATTTTGAAGAATGAAAATAAGTCACATGAGGGCTTAATTTTTCAAGCAGCTTAACAGCTTCTTTGTAATCATTCAGATTCTGAGTATTAGGATTTTTACCCAAATAGTTTAAAACTATAGGAAATACTTCCGTTGGTGCATCTAAAAATGCTACACCACAAGACTTAAGCTTAGCTAAGTTCTTTTCATCTAACAGTAAACGCCAGCTTTTAACAGGGGCATCATCACCCAATACTGCTTTTACCTTTTCAGGGTTATAGCCAAAGCCAGTCGTAGCTAACAAGTAAGGAATAGCAAACTTATTATCTGGATCAATAGTGGCAGATATCTCCTTCATCATATCACTATCAAGATTTTTCAAATTTGGGAGCTTGCTTTTATCAAGTGGTTGAAAGGCTCCAGCCCTAATCTGTACCCTCAAAAAGTCATGAGAAGGTACCACAACATCATAGCCTGTCTTACCTGATAGCAACTTTGCTTCCAGAATTTCATTACTATCAAAGACATCATATTGAGCCTTGATACCTGTCTTCTTTTCAAAATTTTGTAAAGTATCTTCAGCTATATAATCACTCCAGTTATAGATATATACCTGCTTGGTATCATCTGCTTGAGAAATGAGAGGAAAACATAGAATTGAAGTACTAAGTACCAGAGAGAGTAAGCGTTTCATTAATAGCCATCTCCAATACACATGTCAGTATTGTTACGACAGTTGTTGATGAAATATCCCAGACTTTATTTTAAGCGTAAAACAAAGAAAGAAGACAGGTGAACTAAACCGGCTGAGCATCCCTAATGATTATCTAAGCCCTATGTCATTTCAGCTTAGTAAACAGCCAGCTTTTTTACGCGTTATCCCTAAAAAGTAAAAAGCCCTGGCACGGTGTACCAGGGCTTCCAATATGCGCTTGACGATGTCCTACTCTCACATGGCGAAACGCCACACTACCATCGGCGCTGAGCAGTTTCACTTCTGAGTTCGGGATGGAATCAGGTGGTGCCCACTCGCTATCGTCGTCAAGCATAAACCTTTAGCAGAATCGTAACTACAACTCACTCAAATCACTTTGGCGTTATATGGTCAAGCCTCACGAGCCATTAGTACTGGTTAGCTCAACGCCTCACAACGCTTACACACCCAGCCTATCAACGTCTTAGT
>NZ_AUAF01000136.1 GCF_000428585.1 Zooshikella ganghwensis DSM 15267
CTGAAGACGCTTATAATTCGATGCCGGTAAGGTCGTACCATAAAACACTTGGGCTATACGTGTGAGATTGACTGAACGAACCTTTACCAGTGCTAGAATAAATTGGGCTAGCAAGGTGACTCGGGCTTGATGCCAACCAAAAACCCCTTTAAGCTCTTTGGTGAGTGAATTGATCTCTTTCATTGTTTTACAATTCTTCATGGTTTCGCAGCCTGAATTGTAATACCAATGAGGGATCAATTCACTTCTAACTAATTGATTTTTCTTATTTATTCAGCTTTTTGTCCTGTACATAGGTTTTCGCCTTTGGGTTCGGGGACGGGGGGTGGCTTAGGTAGCACAATATCTTTTTGTACATATCGTGGTCTGACCATGGCAGGCATCTCGATAGGACAATCAAGGGTTACCTCAAGTTTTTTTTCATGACCAGTTTAACAAAGGTGTTTTCAAGTGATTCTTGAGAATCGCAATGGCTCAATAATGGGAGTTTTAATAAACTTTCTTTGGCATACCAAGATTTTTTTAGAACATCTTGAATATAATCACGACATTCTTTTTCATTATAAAAATAACGGTATTTTAAGGCATTCCTTTTAGGAAAACCTTTTTGAATGACTTCATGTTGTTTACCATCAACGTAGTATTGAGCAAATAGCATACACATCCCTAGATCATCAAGCACTAGAGTAGGTATTTTACGAGTCGCGGTAAATCAGTGCGTATTGCTAATTCTCATATTTTACAGTGTGATAGACTTATTCTGTTGCGTTCTGTAACTGAGTATTAGCTTATTGTTTCTTTTTTATACTTAAAGAGTCGAGCGATTATCAAAATAACACCTCCTTACGTTTTTTTATTCATTCTTATGGTTTAAACATTTAATAGTCTTTTATTAGGGCCTGTTAACAGGCCCTAGGTGCTTTTAAAAAAACAAAATAACTATTTTCTTAATGGTGTCTGTTATTTTTGCTTTTGCGTCGTTTTTCCAAATGAATATACCTATAACAAAGGATTTATAGCTTTTTTAAAGGACGTTATGCTGTCCTTAATTAGTAGGCGACACTTATTCGTTGACGGGGGTATTTACCTGCTTCAAGCTCACCAATCATAGCTACCGCGTAGTCACTGACAGAAATACGACTATTACCTTGTGTGTCGACCAAAAGTGCATCACCTCCAATGCGATAAGGTGCTTCTTTATCGCCAGGAAATAACTCGGCTGCTGGGCTGATAAATGTCCAATTTAAAGAACTGGCACTATTACGGAAAACATCTAAAGCCTCACTTTGTGCGATTGCTTCTGCCTTATACGCATCAGGAAAATTTGGTGTGCTGACGAGGGGCGTACCAGGTGCTACTTCCAAACTACCTGCACC
This sequence comes from Zooshikella ganghwensis DSM 15267, assembly GCF_000428585.1. Lineage (GTDB taxonomy): Bacteria > Pseudomonadota > Gammaproteobacteria > Pseudomonadales > Zooshikellaceae > Zooshikella > Zooshikella ganghwensis. Next base: position 1,377 of record NZ_AUAF01000136.1, read on the forward strand.
ACCAACCCAAAGGAGACGTTCAACACCAATTTTTGGCAATGTTGTCAGTAATTTTACTGCGGTACTTGCCACTATTTCATTATTACCTGCAGCTCTTCCGCCAATAGCAGAAATCAAGACGTTTACCCCATTTAAGGCCTTTTTCAGGCTATTATCATCAAGGCTAGTGACATTGAGTGGATGAACCTCAACATCTCTGAAGTTGGTTTTGCTTGGGTCGCGGACCAGGGCAACAACTTCATGGCCTCGTTGTTTGGCTTCTTTTACGATGTGGCTCCCCACCCAACCTGATGCACCTAATACTGCAACTTTCATAGTGTTTCTCCTTGGCGAAACTTGGTTAAGAATGACTGCAGTTTAATAGATACTATTTAGGTAACAAATAATCTAATATGATACATATTGTATCTAAATAGGTTGCTAATAAGCTGAAATGGACCGATTAATAGCAATACGTAGCTTTGTTGAAGTGGCTAAAACAGGTAGCTTCACTCAGGCTGCTAACCAGTTGGCGTTAAGTCGATTACAAGTGTCCAGGCATGTGAAGGAAGTAGAATCATGGCTAAATCAACGCTTATTACATCGTACAACACGGAGAGTCAGCCTGACTTCGGCAGGTGAAGATGCTTTGTTGCATTGTGAGCGAATTTTAAGTGAAATGACAGAAATGGAAATGAAGGCACAAACGTTGACAGAGTCATTATCGGGATCAATTCGAATTGCCACTCCAATTGGTTTAGCACATTGTTTGCTGCTTAATGTTGTTGAAGAATTCACCCACATTCATCCTGCTGTCAGTGTCGATTTATTATTATCTGACCACCTTTCATTATTAGTGGATGAAAGGGTAGATATCGCATTACGTTTTACAGTGCAACCCGCCGAGAATCTTATTGCACGGCGGTTGATGTCTATTGACACAGTGATTTGTGCTGCTCCGGCTTATCTACAACAGCATGGTATTCCTGCTCACCCAAATGAACTTAGTCAGCATAATTGTTTAATTCACTTGGGGAAACAGCATTGGGATTTTGTTAAAGATAATAAAAGCTATTCAGTTCCGGTGAATGGTAATATTCAAGCGAATGATCTCAGCCTGCTTGTTAGCTCAGCCGTTCGTGGTCGGGGTATTGTTCGTTTAACCTGTGATTTGGCTAACCCATACTGCCAATCAAATCAACTTATTCCATTGATGTTAGATTATCATATACCCAGTAGCTATCTATGGGCTGTTTATTTATCCCGCAGTTATCAGATGCCAGTAGTACGTCACTTGATTGACTATATTGCAGACAAGTGGAAAGATGATATTAAGCTGAAAAATAAGAGGTAAGCTAAACACTTATCGGCATCTATAAAAATAGTGATAGGGGCTTTTTTTAGCGAAGTTCTTAAGGTGATCACACTTTATTCTTATAAAAATTGTTGTGTCTCTAAAGCATTTAACGTGAGTAAGGAAAGCTGATATACTGCGAGTATTGTATGTCACCCTTTGTATTGGCTATATCCTTATGCTCAACAAGCATTAGATTAGTCAACGAACTTCTGTGGTATTTCGATCTGCGCCAATGGCAAACAATGGCTGAATAATATACGTTAAACTGTTTGTGCAAGAGAAGGATTCACGGCGTATTATTATCCCCATAAAAAACAGAAGTATTAAAGCAATCGCCAAGAAGCTGAAATCTATAATAGATATCTGGAGTATCTGAGTTGAACAAATGTCTATTCTGCACAACACTCTGTGTAACACAGTTATTTACGATAACTGGAGTAACTGCTGATACATTTATTGAAGATTCAACGTTAAACTTACAACTACGTAATTATTATTTTAACCGTGATTTTCGCCATAACGACGAAGGGCAAAGTTATCGGGAAGAATGGGCGCAATCATTCTTTGTTAACTATAAATCGGGCTATTGGGCTGATGTATTCGGTGTTGATGCATCCGTTTTTACTACCACTAAGCTGGATTCTGGTAAGGGAACTTCAGGAACAGGTTTGTTAGTGACGGATGATGATGGTAATGCGAACAGTTATGCTTCTCTTGGCGTCGCTCTGCTTAAAGCAAAATATGCAAATACTGAAATAAAGTGGGGACGCCAGCTCACTACATCACCACTTTTTTATTATGGTGATTCACGTGCTCAACCGCAGTCTTTTAAAGGTATCAGTATTCAATCGACTGATGTAAATGATTTAACAATCAGTGGCGGGCGATTTACTGAAGTTAAGAATAAAGCCAGCAGCAATTTTGAGTCTTTTAAAACAACAGAATATGGTTTTAATGGAGATTCAGATAGCTTTAGCTTTGTGGGTTTTGATTATAGTTTAAGCGATAGCGCGAGTATTAGTTTTCATGCCTCAAAATACAATGACATCTGGAAACAGTTTTATTACAACTATAATCAGCAATTTTCTTTAGCAGATGATGTCGCGTTAAGCATGGATTTGGTTCACTATCGCACCATCAATGACGGTAACCCAACTGATCCTGACTACACTGATCGAGATAATAAGGCCAGTAGCGCAAGTGTTAAACTAAGTAAAGGTGGAGCAGGCATTACTGTCGCCTATCAAATCATTACCGGTGATTCGATGTACGATTATATTGCTGACTCTGATTCGATTTTCCTTGCTAATTCAGCTCAGCTTTATGACTTTAATCATGAAGATGAGCGTAGCTGGCAAGTGCGGTTTGATTATGATTTTAGTGGTGTGGGTCTCCCAGGACTAAGTTTTATGACGCGCTATATTAAAGGAGATAACATTGATTTAGACTCCAGTATCTCGCAAGCCGCATTGGGTATTAGTGGTGAATCTAAACGAGGAGAAGAGTCAGAGAGAGATATCGAAGCACGTTATACCCTGCAAAGTGGTTCGCTAAAAGGCTTACAATTCAAGCTTAGAATGGCATCACTCAGAACCAGCTACGATGATCAAGACCGGGATGAAATCAGATTAATTGTTAATCATAGTTTTGATCTTTTATAATTAACGTAGAGAGTGTAGCTCTGTTGTAAACGACTCATGTTTTATGCAATTCAATGTTTGTGATAGAGCTACAACTTGTTTTATAAACTTATTAAACCATTGCAACTCCAGCTTTTTGTTCTACCAAAATCATTATTAAGTGAACGCCTGTTGTATTTTAATCAAGCCTCATTTCCTGCAGCAAACCCTGATGCCCACGCCCACTGAAAATTATGTCCACCTAAATGACCGGTAACATCAACCACTTCACCAATAAAAAAGAGGTTGGGTATATCTTTTACGGCCATGGTTTTTGACGAGAGACTGTGAGTATCAACGCCGCCTAAGGTGACTTCTGCGGTACGGTAGCCTTCAGTGCCATTAGGTTTAATGCTCCAATCCTTTAGGGCTTGAGATATTTCATTCAGACGCTGGTTGCTACACTGCTGAAAGGTGTGATTCCATTGATGCCATTCAACAAATGTTTGAGCCAGTCGTTTAGGCAGTTTTGTAGTAAGGTAGGTTTCGATACGCTTATTGGGTGACTGCTGACGCCAGTCCTTCATTTCTGCCAAAACATCAGTATCAGGTAGAGAGTCAATATGCAGGTTTTGTCCTGGCTGCCAAAAGCTGGAAATTTGCAACATAGCTGGGCCACTCAAACCCCGATGGGTAAATAGCATTGGCTCTTTAAATGCGTGACCGTTGAGTTTGACCTCAACAGGACAGCTTACGCCCGATAAGGTTGCAAGTCGTGCAAGATCGTCTGGCTGCAGGGTAAAAGGCGCTAAACCTGCTCGTGTGGGGAGTACATTTAAGCCAAATTGTTCTGCGACTTTATAGCCAAAGGGGGAAGACCCCATTGGCGGAATGGATAAGCCTCCTGTGGCAATTACCAGTGATTCACATTGAATTGTGCCTATTGAAGTACAGATCATAAAGCCTGAGAAAGGGGACTGCGGAGATGGAATTCCTTGAATAGTTTCAATGTTGCATTTAAGGCGTATACCAGCACCTGCCCATTCGCACTCAGTTAATAACATGTCGAGAATGGCTTTGCTGCTCTCTGAACAAAATAGTTGGCCAGGTGTTTTTTCAAAGTATTCAATACCATGGCGCTCTACCCACTCAGTAAAGTGATGTGGTGTATAGCGTTTTAAGGCTGAAATACAAAAAGGTGGATTGGCGGATAAATAGTTTGCGGGGGTGGAATGCAAGTGGGTAAAGTTGCAACGACCGCCACCTGACATCAGTATTTTTTTACCCGGCTTATTGGCATGATCCAGCACTAACACCTTTCTTCCACGATAACCGGCAGTGATAGCACACATTAAGCCTGCAGCGCCTGCACCAATGACTACTACGTCTACAACTTTCTTAATGCTTTCTACCACAGTGATGACCTTTAAACAGAAAAACCTAATCTAAGCAACATATTGTATGCGTATGAAGGTTTCAGGCCAAGGGTTAATAGGACCTCTGTGGAATATAAAGCACTGATCAGGTGAGTTGTCTGAAGATGAGTTGTCTGTATAGGTGGTTTAAGGAAAATAGGTAAGTAGTGTAATATATGTTCATAACGAAGGGTATATATAAATAAACAAGCGAGATAACCTGATGGATACCTTTGAGCAGTTTGAAAATGCCTTAATTGACTTTTTAGCCGATGATCCTAATCAGGCGTTAGGTCTTGGCTTAGCGTATAAGTTGAATGAGTTACCTGATCCTTCACGCCAATATGGTATTGCCAGGGTGAAAAAGGCTAATGAATTATTAAACAAACTTAAGGAAATTAAAACAAAGACGAATGATTTTGAACAATGCGTAGATCTGGAACTTGCAGAGCTGACGTTGAAAAGCTGTATTCACAGTTATGAACGACAAATTAATGGTGACGTTGAGTTTGTTCAAAAGCCAACAGCGGGTGCAGATATTTGTGACGGGATTTTCACCTTGTTTGTGGATGATCCGCGAACACCTGCTGAGCGCTTGGATAATATCAATGCCCGATTGTCTCATGTGCCTGAATTTCTTGATGCTATGGTACAGCGCCTAACGAAACCTGTTACGCGTTGGCGACAAGTTGATTTAGATATGGTTGAGTCACTGCCGACATTACTCTCTGCAATTGAAGCATGGGCCGTAGAAAATGAGTATGCTGGTTTAAGTCAGTTACAACAGAATATTCAAACTGCTGCAGAGGCGTTAGTGGGTTATAAAAATAAACTTGCAGCCTTAGAAACGACAGATCAGTTAGCGTTATCAATGAATGATGCTGTGCAAGTAGTTAAAAATAGGGGTATTAATCTCTCTTTTGAGGAACTGCATAAAATTGCGGCAAACTTTTTATCAGATACCAGGCAGCAAATTGCGTCTTTGACGGAAATATTAAAACGTAAATATAAATTACCAGATGATACCACAGCGGAAAAATTACACGCTTATTTAAATGAACGTTTTCAAGTTAAGTTGCAAGGGCAGCCAATCAGTAAAATTATTGATTTTTACAGAGATGAAAATTCGAAAATAATCAAGTTTATTAATGAGCGAAACTTGTTTCCGGTTTTTTCTGATCAGAGAATGCAGATAGAACAAACACCTAAGTTTTTGGAGCCTGTTATTCCTGCAGGTGCAATGCGTTCACCGTTACCCCTTCGTGAGGGCACCCGTACCAGTTTGATTCACCTTACCCTACGGGATGATTTGCTGGATGAACACACGCTACTTGGTATTCCTGTCATGATGATTCATGAAGGCATTCCCGGTCATCATTTACAGTTAGCAACCAGTACCAAACACCCTCGAAAAATGCGACGCATTATGTTCACAGGTGATCAAGCCGAAGGTTGGACAACCATGCTAGAGGACTATATGCTGGATGTGGGATATATGGGGGAGCTGACTGACGAAGCGCGTTTTATTGCTAAACACGATATTTGTCGTATTGGTGCTCGAGTGGCGATTGATTTATTTTTTATGACTGGAGATAAAAAATATTTAGATGTGGGTATTCCTCTGAACTATCAGGGTGATGATGCTTTTATTTTGGCAGGCGAGCTATTACAAAAAGTAACTGGGTTTACCAGTGGCCGAGTGCAAGGGGAACTCAATTGGTATTCAATGGAACGAGGCTATCCATTAAGCTATCTGACAGGAAACAAGCTGGTTTGGTCACTAAAAAGTGCGTTTACCAAAAAGCACCAACACTTGGACTCATCACTACAAATCGACCAGGCTTTCCATCAAGCGTTCTTGAGTGTAGGGAATATGCCAGTATCTGTGATGGAAAAAGTGTTTAAACACCAAGAGTGGATATGATTCTTTTTTAAATGTAAAGAAAATAAGCACATTACTCATAGTGAAGGGGGTATTCGCTATGAGTATCAGTATTATAAAAATAGACTCATCATCAGTCGATTGTAATTCAATTGATCAATCTGGTTTTGTTCAGTAATACGGCTAAATTGTTTTTTGAAGTGATGTTCATAGTCCTTGGGTAACTGACATGAGTAGTTGTTTTGTGCAAAGAAAGCTTGTGCAGGACCAGACATAAACGCATCCCATATTTGTTCATTACCTGAAACGTGTGTTGTTGTAGTAACTACTTGGCTTTTTGTAACTTTGAACCCAAATTTTTGAAAAAAATGCTGATAGGCTTGATCTGAAGTGAGATGAAACCAGGTATTATTATAAGCTTCAGCAAAGGGAATAAATTCCTTACAGTTAAAGACTTGCTGTATTATTGTTTCTAGTTGAGGGCACCATGATTTTAATGGTGTTTGTACTAATAGGTGACCATTAGGGTTAAGTAAATATTTTATTTTTTTCAGTGTTTCTTGTGGTTTTTGGAACCAGTGCATCACTGAGTTCATAAATGCGACATCATATTTATTGAAAGCGTCAGGGTGTAACTGTTCAAGGTCTGCACAGGAAAAGTGTATATGAGGATAATTAGATGAAGCAACTTTAACCATTTCGGTTGAGCGGTCTATACCAATAACCTTTTCTGCTGTTTTTTCTGAGATGAGTGCAGTAAGCTGTCCATTACCACATCCAAGGTCAATAACTGACTCAGTGCCTTTCCAACGATAGAAATTAACAAGCTGAACGCCCGCTGAATGCTGATTAATACCTAGGCGTTGATAAACTGTTGCAACATCTGAAAAACTAACTAAAATACACAGCTCCTAAAATATGCCATTTATTTTGGTATTATACTGATTATGTTGGATATATGAAGCTGGCCCGTTAGGTAAGTACTATAGTTAACGCGCATAAAAATGGTTAGTGAAGGGCGTGTTGAAGAGGTTAAAAAAAGAGGCTACATGTGTAACCTCTTTTTGAATTTTTCAAAGGTATATAAGTTTGTTTAGTCAATTATTGTCAAACGACAGTCAGCATTGTATTGGTTCCAAGACAACAGACTAAACCCTACGGAAGTATCACTGCGGTCTTTCCAGTTACTGTAATTTCCATCAGTGAAGTAACATGCCCATGATTGCATTATATGCTGAGTTGATCCGTTAAAATCAGTGCCTTGTTTATCACCATTTTCTGCACGCCAGGCCCGATTTGTTTTATTAAAGAAAAATAGATTGGATCTTGAAGCTGTTCTGCCTTGACCATCCCAATTATACATTGCCATACGTAACTGGCATCCATCGATGTCACCGCAAAACTCATCAATTTTACTTTGAGGAATACCCACGGTTCTGCCTCGCGTTGACTTCGAGGCAAATACAGTAATTCGGTCAGATGCAATAGTGATCCGGTCCGCTACATTGTTTTCATGATACATGTTTGAACTGACTTCAAATGAAGCGTCAGTCATTGCAGGTTCTGGGTCACCAAGGGTAATAGCGTGAGTGTCAGCAAGAACAAAGGGGGAAATTGCTGTAAAAATTGCTGTATAAAGTGTTTTTTTCATTTAATATCATCCTGATTTTTATATTATATTCCTTCTAGCACTGTATATACTGCTAGTGCAATGAGTAGGATAAACTCAAAGCAGATAGTGCCTGCCAATATGCTTATAAAGCGAGTTTAACCATGGCATGAGTTTACCTGAAAAGGACACTATTGACTATTACGATTTTAATATTCACCCTCGTGCGGGACAATCCAATTTCCTTCTTGGGCAGAGTCAGAGATATTGATCCAAATATTTTCATTGTGTTTTCTCATTTCTGTTAGTTTTAAGTTTTCTTGAGCGTTGCTAGGCGTACTAAAATTGTAAGCTTTACCAAAGGTGTGTTGGCAAAGTCGTTCAGCAGAAGAGAATGGTGTTTTTTCATAACTTATAGCCCAAATTCCCGAATTGATATTTTGGCAGGCAGCATAATAATATTTGTCACAATTCATAGCTTTCCATGAACCTCCTCGATAGTATGGGTTAGGATTGCTAGTTTGTACTGCGCAGTCTAATTCAGGTGAGGTATTTCTTGGTTCACCTGATGGGTAGTGCCAACTCCATAATAAAGCAGGTATATCCTCAGCACCAGGATGAATAAGATCTAGGGCGATAATGTTGGCGGGAGATTGTCCAGTGTTAGATCCTTCAATCATTTGAGCAATTTGTGGGGCGGTAAAATTTGTGCAATTAATACAGCCTGCACGTTGCTCATATTTTCGATGAATATTGCCCAGACTGGAAAAAACTATTGATTTAAGATCACTATCTTTAGCACAATCATTATCTTTCCATATAATAATACGCTTCCCAGCATCAAGTATTTGTTTAGGCGTTAATGTATCAGGGATTGATGTGCAACCTCCACTAGGGTATATATATTCACCTAAAATATTTTTTAATTCATGGAATATGTCACTATGGCCACCTTTATAGGCGTTATCCTCTAAATATAAAATTAACGTTTGGTTTTTATAAACAAGGTTTTCCAGAAACTGTTTTATTTGAAATAACGTATCTTCTAGGCGCAATGCGCCTAAAACACAACCAAGGTGTAAATCAGGTCCTGTGCCATGACAAACATAAGTATCGTACTTTTCCCAGGCAAAAAAACGCATATAATGCACATCGAGCTCAATAAACTGGGCACCCATTCTGAGTTGTTCATTAATATGGTGTTTTTGGTTGGGTGCAGGGTATCTCCAGACTTTAGTATTGTAACTGTTATGTGTACCCCAGAAGTTGGCTTTGCTCAGTGGTATATTGAGGTTTAACTGCTGTTGTAATCGTAATACCTTTCCAACTTTTGACGTGTTAAATTGATCAAAGTCGTCTTCTATTTTATTAATGGTAGATATGGTATTTAGGTTTATGTAACTTATGTTTGGTAATATATTTTTTGTGGGTGGTAAGGTAGCAGCAATGCTGTAGTTAAGGCAAATAAGCGGAAAAATAGTCTTGCTTGAAAATAGGATTAAATTAAAAATTTTGTTGTATGAACGCCGGCGGCTAGTGTTAAACAAACTTTGCATATTTTGACCCTTCTGTATTTTGATGCTGTTATATTTTGATAATTGTTTGTATGGTTTTGGTTAAGTACTTTGTGTGCTGCTTGTTGAAATATATGGGCTTATAATGAAGGCTATATTATATAGTGAATTTAAGTTTTAACTTAACGAGTAGGCATGTCTCAAGAAAAAGCAAAGAGTGTTTGGAGTTTTTTCAAATCATGGTGATAATGTTTGATGTCAGATAATTTATTCCGCCGCGCCAGAAGGCCATCCTTGGCCTCTGTCGCTACCGATGCTCCCTGCATCGGCTTCATAAACAATCTGCCATCAAGCAGGAAAGATCGTAATGGCTGGTAGTTTTACATATTCTCATTTCAAGGGAGCAGAGCGGTAGTCAAGACTAACTTTGAAGCTAGTTATTACTTGAAACCAAGAGTCATTATAAAGACTTATTGGAAACTTTATGACAGTAGGTGTGTCTGGTATTCTTCTGCAGCATATTCATTCTTAGAATGTCTAGTTTACTGCCGTATAGGCAGGTTAGAGAGCTTCAAGTTAAGCTTGTCGTGTTCCTGACACGAGCTTCACAACGACTCACTTGTTGACACACTAACAGTGTATAAGTTGTAGAGGCTAGTAATTATGTATTGGTTTCAATATATACCCTTCACGAGTCATTTTTAGGGTTTGTTGTCAGTGCTCTTCACCCCAGTCACTTATTAATAAAAGCTCCAGGGGCTTCATCGCTTGACGGCTTCTTAAAAACCTTTCGTTCTGGGTATAGTATCAGGGCAATCGCATATAAATTTACACCGAACAAATTAGCTTCATTAAATATTCATGATCCCAACCAGCAGAGAGTCTCTTATTTTTTATTCCAATTTTATAAGTATTATCTTGCTTAAGAATATTAAGTGCTATCTGCCTAATTCTAGACATATTTTCAGCTGAATGTCCTTTACGAATTCGACTATCATCTTCTCTGAATGCAACATCCAAACTCCAGTGCAAGCTGTTTTCAATTTGCCAGTGATGTTGGATCATTTCACTAACCTCTTTTGCTGGCAATGACTGGC
>NZ_AUAF01000137.1 GCF_000428585.1 Zooshikella ganghwensis DSM 15267
CTTGAAAACAAACAGCCCGGGTTGCCTGTTGGCTGTCTAACTGAACGTCTCAAAGTTGAAGCCCTGATAAAAACCGTACAAGAAATCGTAATGGCGGATGAACCACAAAAAGAGCTGATAGCTTTTACAAAGGCTTTAAAAAAAGTATTACCCGAGCGTAACTCGAAAAAACATTTGGCGGGTTTAGATCTTGGTAGGCAAGAGCCGACGCCTTCATTACAGCACCGAATGGCAGCTTGAATAAATATACAGCTTTGTCAACCTAAAAAAACTTCGGAATCGAGTTATAACGGTGCGCGCATTCCGCATTTATTTCCTAATGAAAAACTCGAATTAAAAACGGCTAAATCTAATCCGTATTTTGAAAACTTCGAAGACACCTTATTACGTCATATTGCAGCCAGTTTAAATATCAGTTTTGAACAATTAAGTAGGGATTTTAGTAAAACCAATTATTCCAGTGCCCGGGCCAGTATGTTAGAAAGCTGGAAATTCTTTTTAAGTGTACGGCATATTATTCCAGCCCGTTTTTGTCAGCAGATTTATGCGCTATGGCTGGAAGAAATGATTAATAAGGGCGTGATTGAATTACCGGGGAACGCTAACTTTTATCAAAATCCATCCGCCTGGACGCGCTGTTATTGGATCGCCCAAGGCCAAACCCATATTGATGGCGTAAAAGAGGTGGAACGCCTGGAAAGATTATATGCTCTGGGTGCAATTACCTTCGAAGAGCTTTGCATGATGCTGGGTAAAGATTATCAGGAAGTATTAGAGCAACGGCAACGAGAAGCCCAAGAATTAAAAGCGTACGGTTTGTCGCCTCCCAGCCCAAATTCTAATCCAGCTGTTAACAAGGCCACAGCAGAATGATCTTTGATGAATTAATCAATAAACCATTATTAATGAATCCGGGTTATGCCCGGATTTTTTTTGGGGCCTTGGCTGAACGGCTTAAGTTACAGAGCTTAACGTTAGCCGATGGTGAGCAGTTATTGCTGGCCGATTTAAAAGCCAGTGCTGCTAATTATCAAGCCCGTGAACGAAAGCTTTACCAAATTCAGGATGGCATTGCGGTAATTCCTGTTGAAGGCACATTAACTCACCGTTATGGCTATTTAAATCCGTATAGTGGGATGACGGGTTACGATGGCATTCAAACCAAGTTAGATACCGCCTTAGAAGATGACGACGTGCGGGGTATTTTACTGGACATTAATAGCCCTGGGGGCAGTGCTAATGGCTGCATGGATTTGGCCGATGCGGTTTACGAAGCACGTCAGATTAAACCCATTTGGGCGTTAGTGGATGAACAGGCAACCAGTGCCGCCTATGCCATTGCCTCAGGCGCTAACCATGTCATTGCCCCGAGAACCGCACAAACGGGCAGTATTGGCGTGATCATGGCCCATGTCGATCAAAGCAAAGCTCACGAAAAGCTGGGTATTCATGTCACCTTTATCCATGCTGGTGCGCATAAAGCCGATGGTAATGCCTATCAACCATTACCTGATGGTGTAAAAGAACGTTTTCAACAAGAAATCGATTCACTGTACACGCTATTTGTCGATACGGTAGCAAGAAATCGTCAGTTAGAGACGAGTGCGATACGTAAAACAGAAGCTGCTATTTACTCCTCCAAACAAGCTAAAGAAATGGGCTTAATTGACCAGATCTTACCCGCTAGCCAAGCGTTAGCAGTATTTACCCACCACCTGAACGATACAAGGGCCATTATGACCACCACCACTGAACCCCAAGCAAAAAGCACACAACCTGCCGTAGAACCCGTTGATACCGATGCCATTAAAGCCAATGCAATCCAGCAAGAGCGGGAACGCTGCTTAAGTATTTTGCAGTGTGATGCCGCTGAAGGCCGAATGACCACGGCAATACATCTGGTTAAATCCGGAATGGCCGCAGAGGATGCTAAAGCCTTATTGGAGACGTTACCCAAGGCAGAAGCGGTTACACCGAAAAAAGAAAACACCACAGAAAGCGCCTTTACCCAACACATGAATAACGACCAGCACCCGAATATTCCATCGGAAGCCACCCCTAAAACGTCAGAAGAGGCCAAGTCTGACGTTCAACAAATGTTGGCCGACTTTAACTTAATTGCAGGAGATAACAGCCATGCATGCCGCTAGTAATCATTATTCCGTTCAGCCTCTCGTGCCCTTAATGACAGGGGAAACCAAGGTCAACACCATGACCGTCACCATTGCCAAAGGCCAGCAACTGCCCGCGAATGCGGTATTAGGTCGTAATGATCAAGGTGAGTTTGTGCTATCGGATGCGGCGGCAACGGATGGGAGTCAGGTACCGGATTGTATTTTAGCGTACGCCGTGGATGCGAAAAGCCATGCACAATCTACAGGTGTGTATGCCTCCGGTTGCTTTAACCCGGCTGCCCTACATTTAGGTAATGGACACACTGAACAAACCATTACCCAGCCTTTTCGTGTGCGTGGGATATTTTTAAAAACACCTAGCTATACATAAATAATTATTTTTCACACTTGTTCTCTCCCTCCTTTCTAAGCAGCCCTCACACAGCTATTTTATAGGTATCAATCGCCATGACCATTAATATCGACCGCGATACGATTACGCTGGTGCGTACGATCGAATTCAAGAAAAAACCGTTTCCGTATTATTTAAATAAATACTTTTCCTCGATTTATGAATCACAGGAAGAGCAAATTAATTTTGAATTAGTGTTTGGTGAACGACGACTTGCGCCGTTTGTATCACCGATGTTGGAAGGTAGACCACTACCGGATCAAGGTTATGAAGTGAAAAGCTTTAAGCCGGCGTATATCAAACCGAAAAATGCCGTTAAACCGCAACCGATGATGAAACGCCGTGTCGGTGAAGCCTATTTAGGCAGTTTATCGCCAGCACAGCGTTACAATATTTCTCGGCTTTGGCCATTATTGAATACACATGACGGCTAAAAATAAGCTATTAGAAACAACGGGTTAGAATTAATTCATATCATGGTTTTCATTAGACATGAGTTAATTCAGGTTATAACCACTAACAGTATTGCTTTACCTGCAATGCCTTAGCTTCTAAATGGCCAAAGTCGAGAATATTTATAAAATGGAATTATTTATCCAACAGGCCGAAGCGATTGATAACCGTCTGGAGTGGATGGCCGTGCAAAGTTTATTGTATGGCAAAGTCACCATCAGTGGTGAAAACTATCCTAAATGCGAAGTCAATTATGGTCGAAATAGTGCGCTGACCATTAAGGTTAAAAAACCGTGGACGGATGAGGATGCCCTTATTGTCGATGACCTCGAGGAATCCAGTGTAACCATGGCTTCAGTGCCGGGTGGCTCACAAGCCAAGGATATTTATTTTGGGCCTGCCGTGTGGAAATGCATGCGGAAAAATAAACAAATACGGGACCAGCTGGATACCCAGGTTGCCGGCACTAATGCCACTATCGATCGTGGACCCCAAACCGCTGCAGATGATGTGGTGTTTGTGGGTTCTCTGGGTGGTGGACGGTTAAAACTACACTGCGACAGTCGTCAGTATCAGGATGATGCAGGCAACATGCAGCCGTTTTTACCTGAAGGTGTGGTGATGCCCGTGGGTGATGTGGAAGGTGTGCAGTGTTTTGGCGCGATTATGGATGTCAAAGTATTACGGCCTATGCGTACCTTCCCTAAATCCTGGGTGCAGGAAGATCCGTCTGTGGAATATGTGATGACCCAATCTGCACCCCTGGTGGTGCCTGCTCGCCCCAATGGCTCAGCGTTATTAACTGGCGTTTTAAAATAAACCATGAGTGCATTCCAAAGCCTGCAGCAAGCGCTGAATCAAGAGCGCATGGCGATGTATGGCCGTCCAATTTATTTAGGGGATGGCCAGACCATTACTGGTATTTTTTATTGGCGCGACCAGGAAGGCAAGCTGAATAAAATCCCGTTAAATTATGCGACGCCTGAATTACATGTGACTACGAGCGACTTAACCACGCTTGAGCACCATGAATATGTGGTAATCGATGAGCAGCCTTATCATCTCAACTGGCCACCGTTAAAAAAAGATACGGGCATGGCCATCATTAAATTATCCCCTTATGAATCGTCTAATAGCGGCAGAGAGTTTGAATGAAAGTCTCCGTTGATATCCATGACTCGCTCAATGAAGTCTTAATGGGGTTAGATCAAACGCATGTGGACGTTAAACGGGCGATTAAGCGCGCACAACGTAAATACACGGCATTTATCGAACGGTTATTAATTCAAGCAGTTGTTGATGCTTCTGGCGTGAAGCGCAATCTTTTTAAGAAACACCGCGTGCATGTCACCACAGTGTATGCTGAAGGTAAAATTAAGGTTTGGCTAGGTATTGCCCCTGTCGGTTTAGGTTACTTTGGTAAGGTTAAAGAAGTCGCGGGTGGTGTTAAAGCCGGTCAACACTTTCGTCATGATGCGTTCATGATTAATGCGAATAATGCGGCCTTTAAACGGGAAGGTAAGGAACGTTTACCCTTAGTTTACCAAACACAAGCCATTGAACCGGTGGCTAAACCTGTCGTTATCCAAATCCTGAAACGTGGCCAACAGCGGCTGATCACACTATTGGAACAAGAACTGAATTACGCCTTACATCATGAATAAAAACAGTCCTGTTGAAATCATTCACCAAGCCATGGTGAAAACATTTAAACATCATTTCAGTGACCGACTTAAGTTTGTGCATGCGTATAATCCGGGTAAATGTCTGCAATCACCGGGGATTTATTTGGGGATGCATCAGATGGAAGTGGGTGAAAATCCCGGTGATGGTCGTCAGCTCATTAACGCTGATTGGTTTAGTTATATTGTGCTGGGCAATAGCACCGATAACCTTGCTATTAAAATTCGTTATCTGGCCTGTGAAGTGATGGACCTGTTAAACCAGCCTGAAACTGGGTTATGGGGATTAAATAATGTGGTGTGCTTACCCGAGCATATCCAAGCGATGCCGGCGTTATTTAATCCCGATACGGAAGGTTATGAAAGCTGGGAAGTGACCTGGCAACAGTCTTTTTATATCGGTGAGTCCATTTGGGACGATGATGGCGAACCACCGAAAACCGTATTAGCCAGCCATGAACCCAAGACAGGCAAAGCCCATGAACCCGAATACGAACCTATTTAATACCGAAGAACTGATTCGCCTGGTTAAAAACCTGATTCGACCAGGCATTATAAGGCAAGTGGACTATGATCGCGCCCGCGCACGGGTACAAATGGACCAGCTAACGACGGATTGGCTACCCTGGTTAACAGCGAGAGCCAGCCATGATCGGTCTTGGTGGGCACCCGAAGCAGGTGAGCAAGTGGTGGTGTTATCACCTTGTGGTGAGTTAGCCCAAGGGTTTATTTTGCCCGCTGTCTATCAAGATAACTATTCTGCTCCGAATAAGACACCTGAAGTATCAGGCAGTTATTACAAAGATGGGGCGCAGATTCAATATAACCGCGAACAGCACCATTATGATATTCATTTACCTGAGGGTGGTACTTGTACCCTACATTCGCCGGCAGGCATCAACATGATTGGTGATCTGCATGTAACAGGTAAAATCAAAGCCACTGGCGATATTACCGATAAAACCCGCAGTATGGCGGCAGATCGTGCCATTTATAACAGCCATTTAGATCAACACCATACGCCACCTAAACCAAGACAATAGCAGGTTTGAGGGTTACAATAGCTCTTTTTTTATGTTGTTTTCTGGGGAAATGATAATGAGATCGGTTCTACTTGCATGCTTGCTTTTTGTAGCAAGCTTGGCAAAGGGTGAAGAACTAGGCTTTGATTGGGCGCTTTTAGATTCTACTGCATCCGTTCAAGAAAAATATGACCACTTAATTGAGATTGATGCCACGGTACTTTCTAAAATGTATGAGAGTCGTGATGTGTTTTCATACTTTGAATTTTATGCAAAAGAGCTTGATGTAAAGAAATATAAACAAAGGCTATCTTTATTAAAAAGTATCTCTTCAAAGTTTGTGGATTATGACCCTGAAGCTGAGAGATTATTAGGTACCCTATATTATGCTGAGGGTAGAATGGGCTTTTATAAATACATGAAAGACAACCCAAATGCACTTAAAAGTGACACTTTGACGTATTTAGACCACTTTCATTCATTTCTTTATTCTAACGCATCAAAAAAAGGCATTCAGCTCTATGAGTCAGCATGTAAAAATCATAATGCTGGCGCATGTTTAAAACTAAATATAACTTCTCGGTTTGAAACGGGATTTTGCTTAATGCTGAATGATAACAAATATAATTTATGCAAAAAAGAAACTGATAGAGCAATGCAAATGGAAATGTGGGCACTAGAGGCATTAATACATAATTACAATGAAGAGGATGATGAGCTAACACGTGCTGGATATGCTTTTTCTATCTATGCAGCACATAAATATGGTTTAAGTATTATTCATGATTTTCCGAATAATCAAAGAATAGAATATAAAAGTATAATAGATAGTAAAAAAGCAGCTTTCTGGAAAAAGTGTGCAGAAAAATACATTAAAGAAAATGGTCTAGAAGGGAGTTATTAATAACTCAATCAAATAGGCTAAGCTTCATATATTATGCATGGTATAAACAACCAAACAGGCCAAACCCTTTTCGGCATTGACCACCTTAAGCAATCGATTACTGATATTCTAACCACCCGCATTGGCAATCGTGTCATGCGGCGTGAGTATGGCAGTCGCTTGCCTGAGTTAATCGATGAACCGTTAAATGGAGCTTTACGCTTAGAGTTAATTGCCGCTACCGCTGAAGCCTTAGCCCGTTGGGAGCCTCGTTTTAAGCTTACCAAGGCCGCGCCTAGCCGAGCAGAACCTGGCAAGATAACGATTTATTTAGAGGGTATTTATTTACCCGATGGTAATCCCATTATCATGGACGGTATTACATTATGAGCGAATATACCGCAATTGATTTATCCCAGTTACCCGCACCGGAGGTGATCGAGCAACTGGATTACGAAAGCATTTTTAATACGATGCTTGATCAATTAAAAAGCTATGGTTTTACCGCACTCGTGGAATCCGATCCGGCTTATAAAATCCTCGAAATCTCGGCCTATCGTGAGTTACTCATTCGTCAGCAATTTAATGAGCGTGCTCAGTCTCTGCTATTAGCCTATGCCCAAGGCGCAGATCTCGATCATATCGGTGCCAATTATGGGGTAAAGCGTAAAATGATTAAGTCTGCTGAAATTAAGGATAATCGACCTATCCCCGCCGTCATGGAAAGTGATGATGAATTTAGGCGACGTATTCAGCTAGGGCCTGAAGGCTATTCTACCGCAGGCCCTGAAGGGGCGTATTTATTCCATGCCAGCAAAGCCCATGATCAAATACTGGACGTGATGCCTTATTCGCTAAAGCCGGGAGAAGTCACGGTTTGTTATTTACCGCGTAGTGAAGTCAACACGGCGCTTGACCAGGAAATTAAGCAGGCTTTAGACGCCACGTTAAACCGTGAAGATATCCGACCATTGACGGATAAAGTGATTATTCGAAGAGCTGAGATCATTCCTTACCACATTGAAGCGGATGTGCATGTCTTTCATGGCCCTTCAAAAGATGCGATTCAACACGAAGTCGAAAAACAGTTAAACCGCTATTTAGCGCAGTGTTTTGCCTTGGGTAAAACGGTGGCTATCTCGGGTATTTATGATGCGCTGCATACCGGTGGTGTACACCGGGTGGAATTGAAATTACCCACCAGCGATATTGTCACCGAGCAATGGCAAGCGCCTAAACACACTAAAATTGCACTGAATTTTACGGCTTAATTTTACCTCCTAAACTATATCCTCCCGTACTAAAAAAAACTCAATGTCTTTACTGCCCAGTAATGCTTCGCCCTTTGAACGTGCGTTAGAAGGCAGCTGTGCGCGTGTGTCGGTGATTCCGGCACGTCCCGATATTATTTGGAAACCGGATGTATGCCCTGAACTGCTTTTACCCTGGTTAGCCTGGGCGTTATCAGTGGATGAATGGGATGAAAACTGGACCAGCGACATTAAACGCCAGGTGATTAAGTCCTCGATTGAAACCCATCTTATTAAAGGTACCCGCAAGAGTATCCGTCTGGTGTTGGATGCCTTGGGCTATGAGAGTGATATCCGGGCTTGGTATGAACTCGATCCTGTAGGCGAGCCGTACCATTTTGAAGTGATGGCTTGGCGACGGCGTGGTGTACCTGCCAGTAAGGACACTATTAAGCGTATGGAGAAACTGATCCACCAGGTAAAAAGCCTGCGCGATCATTTCCAGCTGAGTTTAACCTTAAATTTGGATACACGCTTTTATGTCAGTGGTATCCAACAGCGTGGTCTTCAGACCAGCGATCAAACCTACCAAAGTGCCATTCTACAAGCACCCCGTTTGCAGCAGTCACTGAATACAGCGAGTGTTGGCTATCAGGTGAACACGCATAGCCATGACACCCTAACCAACCAGTTACCCCATCAGGCGCTAACGGTGAAACCAGTGCTTGCGGCCGCATGTCGGGGTTACCACATTAATGATTTAACGATGGGCGTCCAATTACCATGAGTGATCCTATTCTGCAATTTACCCAAGCCGGTCTGGCGGAATTAATCAGTGCTAAACACGCGGGGATTAAAGCCACCATTACCCATATGGCCGGGGGCGATAAAAGTTATACGCCACAGCCCAATCAAACCCGTTTAGTCAATGAGCGGCAACGTGTCGAAATCCTAGATTATGAGGAATTAAGTCCGACTCAGTTACGTTTGGGGGCTGTTTTTAAAGGGGAATTAGAATATGAAGTGCGGGAAATGGGTTTGTTTTTATCATCGGGTACTTTGCTGGCCGTCCATTCGCAACCCAATCACTTATTAACCTATAAATCGGCGAACAGTCATTGGCTTCAACGGCTGACGTTGGATATATCACCACTCCCCACCAACAGCATCAACGTGGTGGTGGGCACTGAAAATATTAATTTATTGCTGGTCAACGAACTGGCCACCATGGCGGCTGCGACCATCGATAATATGCATCGGCATATTGAGTTGTTTTTACGTATCAACCAACTGGAAAAATAAAAGGTTTCATCA
Organism: Zooshikella ganghwensis DSM 15267; assembly: GCF_000428585.1. Taxonomy (GTDB): domain Bacteria; phylum Pseudomonadota; class Gammaproteobacteria; order Pseudomonadales; family Zooshikellaceae; genus Zooshikella; species Zooshikella ganghwensis. The sequence continues at coordinate 9,131 of NZ_AUAF01000137.1, forward strand.
TGAGTATTGAAAATCAATTAGCAGAAACGGTATTAGCCTGTAACCGATTAACCACCGCTGTGAACAATAAAATCACGGATATTGACCAACAAATGGCGCAGTGTATTACCAAAATTAATAACCAGTTAAATCAAACCTTGTATTTATTGCCGAGGATTGTGATTACCCATAACCAACAATTAGAAATAAACGAAAATCATCCCCAAAAACACCCCTTTAATTTTCAAATACATGATGATGTTGAAGCCTCAGTGCATATGCGCATTCAAGCGAATCCCAAGGATAGAACCGCAGACCAAATGGCCTTATTGCAAGAGATGGGGCTTGATATTGGCGTGGATATGCATATCCACGATCATTATCGCATGCCGTTTAATGTGATCAAACTGAGCTGGACCAAGCGTGAGCCGATCAGTTACTGGCTAGCGTTTCCCAATACGGCGGACTCAGCCGCATCGGCAATACCCTTAAATACGTTTATCACGATTGGTGCCTTTGTCAAAGTCCTCGCAGGCCGTGCATCGGGGGTATGGTGTGAGGGGGCACGTTTAGGCAAATGGACGTTTTGTCGTACACAGTTTTCACCAGCAGGTTTTGGTCGCTATACCCATATTCATCCTTACCGCGATTCCGATAGCGGTGAAGTATTAATCGCGTTACCCGCCGCGATTACCGGCCATATTGATAACCCAGGGCAGTGGTATCCCAATATTGAATTACAAAAAGCACACAATGTGACGTCCACGACCAACATTGCAACCACAGACGCCTAATAGACATTAATTCCTCTCTCCTTAAATCTTTTTTTAATCAGTCCATTTATTTAAAGGTGAACCATGCCTGAACAATTCCTACATGGCGTTGAGGTCGTGGAAATTGATAGCGGCCCGCGCCCAATTCGTACCGTTAAAAGCTCTGTCATTGGTTTAGTGGGTACCGCTCCCGAAGCAGATGAACAGGCTTTTCCGGAAAATAAACCGATATTAATCGCTGGCTCCTTACGCGAAGCCACAAAGCTAGGTGATAAAGGCACATTACCGGCGGCTATTAAAGGGGTTTTTGATCAGATTGGCGCGTTAGTAGTCGTTATTCGCGTCAAGGAAGAAAGCGAGGAAGCCAAACAAATCAGTGCTTTAGTCGGTAATGGTCAGAGTGATCCACCCACCGGTATTTATGCATTATCTGCAGCCAAATCTGTGGTAGGTGTACAACCCCGTTTGCTGATTACTCCTGGTTACAGTCAATTAGAGCCGGTGGGTAAAGCACTGGACATGATCGCCAATCAACTTAATGGCATGGCCATTCTGGATGGCCCGAATACTACGGGTGCAGAAGCCATTCAGTATAAAAATAAATATGACAGTCGTTATGCGTATTTAATTGATCCCTGGGTGCAGGTTTGGGATATTCATACTAATCAGTCTGTAGACAGACCACCATCGTCGTATGTGGCGGGACTGATGGCGAAAGTGGATAACGATAAAGGCTTTTGGCATTCACCGTCGAATAAGCAAATTAATGGCATTATTGGTACTAGCCGCCCCATTGATTTCACCTTGGGGGATGCGAATTGCCGCGCCAATTTACTCAACGAAAATCATATCACCACCATTATTCAGGAAAATGGTTATCGACTCTGGGGTAACCGCACCACCTGTATTTCAGATCCGAAATGGGCCTTTGTTAATGTGGTGAGGACCAAGGCCATTATCGAAGATTCATTATTGCGTGCTCACTTGTGGGCGGTAGACCGGAATATTACCAAGACGTATTTCGCCGATGTATCGGAAGGCGTGAATCGCTATTTGCGCACATTAACCGCATTGGGTGCGATATTAGGCGGCGAATGCTATCCGAACGACGAATTAAATACACCGGAGAATTTAGCGGCCGGTAAAGTGTATTTTGATTTTGACTTTACCCCTCCGGCACCCGCTGAACATGTTGTGTTTAGGTCGTCCATGACCGATCGCTATTATGAAAACTTACTGGGGAATTAAATCATGCTTGCAGGTTATCAACTCCATAACGGCTGTCTGTGGTTGGATGGTGTCAGTATGCGCGGGGTGATTGAAGAAATCACCCCACCGAAATTAACGGCGAAAACCGAAGACTTTTATGCGGGTGGCATGGACGGTCCAGTGCCCATTATGGTGGGTATGGAAGGCTTAGAACTCACCTTTAGTATTAAAGACATGAATGCCACTGTGCTGGAAAACTTTGGACTACAGCAGGGTAATGATGGCTTACCGGTCAAAATCAAAGGCGGCTTACAAAAAGGTAATAGCCATGAGGTGAAGCCGTTTGAAGTGATCGGTACTGGCTTGGTCAGTGAAGTGGATATGGGTTCGTTAAAACCCGGTGAAATGAGCACCATGAGTGTCACGATGAAACTGCATTACTACAAGTTAAGTATTGATACTCGATTCCGAAGTTTTTTTAGATTGACATATTCATTCGTTTACTCATGCCGCTGCTCTGTATTTTAATGAGTTAGTGGGCTCTTGTTTGCCCAAATCTAAACCGGCTAAATGTTTTTTTGACTGGCGCTCAGGAAGTACACTTATCATTGCCGTGGTAAATGCTTCCAGTTGCTGCTTTGGTTCATCCGCGGTGACAACCGCCTCCACCGTTTTTATCAGGGCTTCTGTTTTGATGCGTTCAGTCAAACAGCCAACAGGTAGCCCGGGCTGCTTCTTTTCAAGG
>NZ_AUAF01000138.1 GCF_000428585.1 Zooshikella ganghwensis DSM 15267
AATGAGCAAGGTGGACTTTATTCACGAGTGATAGGCTTTGCACGTAATCAGTTGAAAGTAGGTATGATGAATATAGTTTATAACATGAGGCGGTTCGTGACATTAAGTAGGAAAAGTGCGCCTGCAATTTGAAAAAAGGAAGAACTATCTCTTTTTGTAAGATAGTAGTTAGCACTGTAGAGCCCATAAAACGTGAATTTTGGTGTCAAATAATAAACAATCGTATTTACCTTCTATAATTTAAGATCTTTCCTAAAAATATTGAAATTTTGGTAACATTTTTAGAGGTACCCGCTACATTGCATTCTAATCCTATTAATGATTTAGACCATACTGGGAATGGGCTAGCAGATGAGTTTAGGAAAAGTGTTTTCGATACGTATATTAATGGCAGTTTTAATATAATCCGATTAAGGTGGAAGAGAGGTTCCGGAAAGCATCCTGCTAGAATTGATGATAATTGGTCTAATGGCTATCAACAGGGTGCAATTACAACTGGCTGTTATATCAAATTAATCAGTGGTGATTTTGATACACGGAGTGTTATGAAGCCTATTATTAATTTTGAAAATGGCTGGAAACTTTATGGAATGAGACAGAGTATTGACAGCATTTATCATGCATTTCACTCAGAACACTCAAAACTTGCTTTATCAAGTAAACCTGGAGATTCGGGTGAAATGTTAATTTGTCTGTTTGGCTCTGTGAGTGGTTTTTTCCCTTATGAAGAACTTACTTGGGGAATATTTCCAGAGTTTGCACATGTTTAGTCTATTAAATATCAAAGGAAAAATATGGAAGTAAAAGGAAAAGATAATAATGAAGTTATCGCTGTATTAGGGGAAGTGTTCGATATTCATCAAGTGCAAGTTTATTTAAAGGCATGTGGTGTCGATGTGCCTGACAATCAAATTCTGTTGTCGTATTCTATCGAAGAAGCTACTGAAGGTCGGCGTCAAGCATATAGTCGTGAGTCTGATCCTTTATATTTGGAGTGGCAATATGATAAAACAAGCGAGAAAGAATTGACTTGGCGAAATAAAGTAGCGGAAATTAAAGCACGCTATCCATTTCCAGCTAAATCAGCAGTGGATACCTCATTGATAAATAGCAGTGATAAAAGAATGTCAAGGGGTAGTGGAGGAGGTATTTTAAACCGTATAAAATCAACTATAAAAAGATAATAAGTTTATCCTGGTTTATTGCTGATTACTTTTAATCATTATCAATCGTGTATCGTATAATAAAAAATGGACTGATTTCCAAAGAACTGTCTGCCGCATCCCTGCAGCAGACAAGCCTCCAGGGAAGGATTTACTGCATACTCATTGGAAGTCAGGTTGCTTTTGCTAGTAATGCATCTGTAACTATTTAATTATCGTAGTAGATATAATGGCAAAGCTACTTTCCGATTAGTGTCATTCGATGGTGCATACCTGCTTCATAATGCCCTGGGATATTACAGGCAAAAATCACCTCTTTTTCGCCATTAAATTGCCAGACGATTTCTTTAGTTTTACCAGGATCAACAGTAATGGTATTGCCATCTTCATGCCGCATATTGGGCATTTTACGCATCATTTTTTGATGTTCCTTGTGCTCATGCTGGTTGCCTATAGAAAACTCATGAGGTATTTTCCCGTCATTTTTTACAATAAAAAGTACCGTGTCGCCAGGTGCTATATTGAGTGCCTCCTGAAAATAAAACTTCATATTATCAGTCATTGTTACATGAATGGTTTTTGTCGCTTGTGTTTGTTCTGCAGGTTGGCCAACAGCACTAGCGGTTTTTTGATGATGGTGGTGTCCCGAACCACTGGCGAGAGCCAGTGGTGAAGATAAAAGGGCGATAAAAAATAGAGCGCTGGAAAGGAATCGTGAGAGATAATTGTCCATGATTATAACTCCGTTTGAGTTGCCGGTGTGTTTCTTTATTTGAGACTGCCGATGCTTTCAGAAAAAGGAGTAGCATGCTTTTTCTGTATAGCGACGTGTAGCTGATAGCGCTGCCATAAAAAATACACGGCAGGTAAAACCAATAGCGTTAAAAACACAGCACTTAACATACCGCCCACCATGGGGGCAGCAATACGACTCATGACTTCTGAACCAGTACCAGAACCATATAAAATAGGTAATAAGCCCAAGAAAATGGTGGCTGCAGTCATCATCACAGGACGTACCCGCATACCTGCACCATGTATGATTGCGTTTTTAAGCTCCACAACTGAGGGATAAGAGCCTTGCTGTTGTCTGTCTTGTAGTAGGGTTTTATAGGCTTGATTGAGGTAAACCAGCATAATTACGCCAATTTCAACAGCCACACCGGCTAATGCAATAAAGCCAACACCAACCGCCACAGAAAAATTATAGCCTTGCCAATACATTAACCAGATACTACCAACCATGGCAAAGGGAAGGGTGCCCATAATCATGAGGACTTCGGCCAGATTACGAAAATTCATAAATAGCAATACCACAATAATCGCGAGGGTGAGTGGTACCACATACATTAATTTAGCCTTAGCTCTCAGCATATATTCATACTGGCCTGACCAGCTGATGGAATAACCAGCGGGTAGCGTCAGTTTATCATTAACGGCTTGTTGGGCTTGTTGAACATAGGTACCGACATCCATATTATCGATATCAATAAATGTCCAACCGTTTAATCGGGCATTTTCACTTTTAATGCCGGGAGGGCCATCCTCGATAGTGATATTGGCGACATCACCTAACGATATACGTTGGCCCATAGGCGTCACAATGGGTAGTAATGCAAGCTGTTCTGGTGAGTTACGATAATCCTGTGGATAACGGATGTTGATAGGGTAACGCTCTAGGCGTTCAACAGTTTGTGAAACATTCATCCCACCAATCGCGGTAGCAACCACTTGTTGTATATCGGCAATATTTAAACCATAACGGGCTGCTTTTTCCCGTTGAATATCCACTTTAATATAACGTCCACCTGCAACACGCTCTGAGTAAGCCGAAGCCGTACCTGGTACCTCTTTTAAAATAGTTTCTAGCTGTTGGCCAATCGTTTGAATTTTCATAAGGTCAGGGCCAGCGATTTTAATACCGACGGGTGTTTTAATGCCGGTGGCCAACATATCAATACGGGTTTTGATGGGCATTACCCAGGCATTAGTGACACCAGGTAGTTTGACTAATTTATCCAGCGCTTTTTTCAACTTATCGGTTGTCATGCCAGGACGCCACTGATCATGTGGCTTAAGTTGGATAAAGGTTTCGATCATGGTTAGCGGTGCGGGATCTGTAGCGGTTTCTGCTCTGCCTACTTTACCGAATACGTTTTTTACCTCGGGTAAGGTTCGAATTAATTTATCGGTTTGTTGCAATAGTTCGCGCGCTTTACCAATAGATATGCCTGGATACGTGGTTGGCATATACATTAAATCACCTTCGTCGAGCGGTGGAATAAACTCACTACCAATTTTATCCAGTGGCCAAATGGCAAGCCCTAAGGTGATTAATGCGAGCAATAGCGTTATTTTTGGAAAGCGTAAAACCATTTTCAGACAGGGTAAATACAGTGCGGTTAATATACGATTAATAGGGTTTTTATGTTCAGCAATGACTTTACCTCGTATAAAATAGCCCATTAATACTGGCACCAAAGTAATCGCTAGCGCTGCTGCTGCAGCCATCGCATAGGTTTTAGTAAATGCGAGCGGTGAGAACATGCGGCCTTCTTGGGCTTCTAGGGTGAAGACAGGCACAAAACTTATGGTAATAATTAATAAGCTAAAAAAGAGTGCAGGGCCGACTTCACTGGCGGATTGAGCGACAATTTGCCAGCGATTTTGAGGGGTAAGTGGCGTGCGTTCCAAATGTTTATGCATGTTTTCAATCATGACAATAGCGCCATCAATCATTGCCCCAATCGCAATGGCAATACCGCCTAATGACATAATATTGGCATTAATACCCTGAGCATACATCACAATAAATGCGGTGAGAATACCTATGGGTAAACTGATAATAGCCACTAGCGATGAACGTACATGCAAAAGAAATACAACACATACCAGTGCGATAACAATGAATTCTTCCAGCAGTTTATGCCAAAGATTGTTAACAGCCCGTTCAATTAAACCCGAGCGGTCATAGACCGTTACTAATTCGACACCTTTTGGTAGTCCCTGTTTCAGTTGTTGCAATTTTGCTTTAACGCTATCAATTACATGTTGTGCATTTTCACCAAAGCGCATAACAACGACACCACCTACGGTTTCTCCTTCACCGTCTAGCTCGGCAATGCCTCGTCGCATTTGAGGACCTAAATTAATATCCGCCACATCTTTTAAGAGAAGAGGAATACCATTTTGGTTAACACCGAGCGGGATATTGCTTAAGTCTTGCAGGTTCTGAATATAACCGGAGGCACGCACCATATATTCAGCCTCAGCCATCTCAACGACGGAAGCACCCACTTCCTGATTGCTTTGCTTAATGGCTTGTTGAATGTGAGCAAGGGGAATGCCAAACGCACGGAGCTTGTCAGGGTTTACCTTTACCTGGTACTGCTTAACCATGCCACCAATAGTTGCTACTTCGGATACACCTGGGATGGTTTGTAATTCATATTTTAAAAACCAATCCTGAATACTGCGTAGTTGGCTAATATCATGCTGACCGGTTTTATCCACCAAAGCATAAAGGTAAACCCAGCCAACTCCAGTGGCATCAGGGCCAAGTTGAGGGCGTGCTGTGGTGGGCAGTGAAGGCGCTACTTGACTGAGGTACTCCAAAACACGGCTACGGGCCCAGTATAAATCGGTATCTTCATCAAAAATGACGTACACATAGGAGTCACCAAAAAATGAGTAGCCGCGTACTGTGACAGCGCCAGGCACCGATAACATAGCAGTAGTAAGCGGATAAGTGACTTGATCTTCGACCACTTGAGGAGCCTGTCCAGGATAACTGGTTTTTATAATCACCTGCACATCCGACAGGTCAGGTATGGCATCAACAGGCGTATTTTTAAGCGAATAAAAACCAATACCCATTAAGATAAACGTTGCCAGCAAAACAAAAAAGCGATTATGAACCGACCAGTGAATAATGGCTTTAATCATGGTGTTTCTCCTGGTTGTCCATGCTTATGCACTTCACTATGGTCGCTGTGTTGTTGCTCGCTGGTTTTTTCTGATGTTTGTTGCGGGGTGTTGGGAATGTGTACTTGGGTTATTTGGTAATGGTTATTACTGGCTTTTTGCACTTCAATATGAACAGTTAATCCTGGAGATAACTGATTAATATTAATATTGTCTGCCAACATAAAGTCCATCGTCATGACAGGCCATTGCCACTCTGGAATAGCCTGGTGTGTGACATTTATTTTTCGGGTGTCAGGCATTATTTTATGCACTTCTGCTTCAACCCAAGCACTTGATGGTTTTTTTTCTGTTTTGGGTTCCACACTCTGCTCAGTATAGTGTTCATGTTGTGCTGTGTTTTGAGATGTTTGATCCGTTGAACTCATCCGTTGAAAGTCAGAGTTTTTGCTGGATTCAGAATCCAGTAAAAACTGAGCCGATGTGACAATACTGTCACCTTCCTTTAAGCCATTTATGACCTCAACATAGTGTTCATTCATTTTACCCATGGTGATCGCAATGGATTTGAACTGGCCATCACCTAAAGCCAGTACCACTCGATCTTGCCGCCCAGTACGAATGACGGCTTCACGGGGGACAAGTAGCCGCTGCTCTGTGCTATCGGCGTGAATAATCACCTGTGCAAACATATTGGGTTTAAGTACTTTATTTGGGTTAGCAAAACGCAGGCGTACTTTTACGGTGCGGGTTTTGGCATCCAGTGTTGGGTAAATATAATCCACCTTGCCTTGCCAGGTTTTTCCGGGCAGATAATCCAAGGTCATTGTCACGGCCATATCAGGCTTAACTAACGCTGCCTGGCGTTCAAAAACTTCTGCTTCAACCCAGACTTCTTTGAGAGAGCCTATAGCCATCAAGGTCATGCCTGGTTTAACAAAGAAACCTTCACGAATATTCAAGTTATCTACGACGCCACTTTGGGGCGCAAAGAACGTGACAGTTTGCTGTACTTGTCGGGTTTTTCGTAATTTTTCTATGGTGACAGTGGGTAGTTGCAGTGCTTTTAAGCGGTCAATGGCCGCATTAATAAGTTGTTGGTTATTACGTTGTAGAGCCAATAAAAATTCTTCTTGTGCATTGACGAGAGCGGGTGAATAAATAGCGTATAATGGATCACCTTTTTTCACAGTATTGCCTTGTGCTTTTACATAAAGGGTTTCTATCCAGCCTTCTACGCGTGGGTGAATATGAATTAATCGGTCTTGGTTATACTGAATATAACCTACGGTAGTAATGCTTGCTGTTAAAACTTGCCTGGTGACCTTTGCAGTTCTTACCCCTAAATTATTAACGACATTCGGCGCTATTTTTATAGTGCCTGGGCCTGCGTCTTGATCTGATTGATCTTCTTTATAAACGGGAATTAAATCCATACCCATGGGGGATTTACCGGGTTTATCTCGACGGTAATTGGGGTCCATAGGGGCTACCCAGTATAACGGTTTTTTTTCGTCACTTGTCGTATTACTGTTAGCTTGTTTTGATGATTTATCAGTATTTAATGTGATAATTTTGTAACCTGACAAGCCGAGTAATATGCCCAGAATAATGCCCGTTATCAGCGTACCTTTATGACGCAGAAACGTTGTCATTGATGTTTCTCCTACTCAGAAAACAGTATCATTTTTACTGCTTCTTTTATGGCTTAAAATTTATTTTGTGATGAGAAAATAATTCAATTGTGCGATGGTTTTCTGTTTTGCAACATTAATGGCCAGTGCGTCAATTTCTGCATTAAGCTCAGCAATGCGTGCGCGAACGACTTCAGCAAAATCGCCTTCATCATTGGTATAAGCTGTCAAAGCGGTTTCAGCCTGTTGATACATTTGTGGTAAAAGCTGTGACTGGTATAACGATAAGCGTTGATCTAATCGTTTGAGCTGTACTTTTGCTGTTTCAAATCGCGCCATCATATTCCTTAGCAATAACCACTTTTCGGTTTTAATAGCTTCCGCTTGAGATGCTGCGGCTTGCACCTCTTTATCTTGTCGGTTTGTGGTAAACAGGGGTAAGTCGAAGGTTACGCCTACTGAAAAAAAGTCAGCACGATCATTACTGTTGGGGTCATCATCTCGGTAACTGTAGCTGGCATTCACACCCCATTCGGGCTTGTATTTTTGTTCAGCAAGTTTTATTTCAGTCTGGTTAGCTTGTATTTGCTGATCCAATGCTTTTACTGCAGGATGTTGCATAAAATACTTGGCGAGTGTTTGTGGTGTGGAATTTTTTGTAAAAACCAGTTGTCGTTTAAGAAGATGAAGGTTAGGCAGTTTTCGGCTGAGAGTTAGTCTATTGACTGAATAGCTTGAAACCATAGTAGGGGATGCGATGCGCCCCTTTATGTTGCTTGGTTTTATTTCGCTGATAAAGGCATCACTTGTCCACTCCGATAATGCCTGTAATCGCATTTCCTGTTGTTGCTTCAGGTTTGTTAAGCGATCATCCAGCCGTGTTAGCTCTAACTGAGCACGAACAATATCCTGCTGACGGGACTTACCCATGGCTGAAGCATAACTGGCCTGAGCTACACCAGATAACTGCTCAAATAAGCCCCGATTACGATTAATAAGGGCAATACTTTCCTGGGCAAGGTATGCATCCAACCATAACTGACTTACAGCCACGGCCACTTTGGCTTTACGATCTTGTCGCAGGAAAGGGTGTTGTTGACTTTGCAGTTTAAGTTGCTGTTGTTTGAGTTGCAGACTGTCGCCACGAGGAAACATTTGGGCTACACCTACTTTAAATTGCGTCATTGGCTCCTGATCAAAGTCAAAGGTGTCAGTAGGCAGGTTTGCCAAGCCCACTGACATTTTTGGGTCAGGTAAGGTGCCTGCAGCGATTTGCTTGGCCATGGTAGCCTCTTGGATATGCTGGCTTTTAGTGAGCCAGGGATCATTTTGCTGTGCCAGGCGAAGCGCTTGCGACAGGGTAAGTGGTGAGCCGTAACTGATACCGGAAGCCAGGCTGAGGAAAACCCCTGCCGTTATGGTTAAGAGTGCTTGGGAGGTCATTAGTATTGATCCTCCAGTGTTTGCACCTGAGCATAAGTGGTGGTTGAGCCATCTTCTTTAATTAAAAACACTTCATAAGGTAAAAACTCATTACCATATTCCATGCCTGGACTACCCACCGGCATTGCAGGGACAGCTAAACCCGTTGCATGAGTAGGAGGATTTTCTAGAAACTGCTTGATGAATTTAGCAGGGATATGACCTTCAAATGCATAAGTTTTGTTGTTTTTGGGGGACGTCAATACGGCTGTATGACATGAACGGTGAGTTGAGGGTATGTTGTATTGGGTTTTGATCGCTAATAGGTCATCAAGGTGTTCAGCCTGTGTTTTAATACCCTGCTCATTCAGGTGTTTCATCCATTTTTTGCAGCATCCACAACTTGGATTTTTGTAGATGGTGAGCTGAAGGCCATTATTAGAGGCTTGAGTCTGACCTGCATTGACTTGGGGACTTTGCGGACGATTGGATTCAGTCTCAGCAACGGCAAAGCCAGAAATAAAAGGAAAGAAAAAAATAATGTAAGCAAAAAAACGAAATAGTTTAAGAGTGAGCATAATGACAAAAACCTATTTAACTAACCGTTATATAACAGTCACTGATATTCAGTTGTTCACAGGGCTATTGCGGCAGAATTGAATAACGAATTACTCGTTATTGCTCACAAAGCTGATATTCATTAACAACAGCAATCGTTGCTTTTAAACCTATCTGCTTAAGCTGCTTAGCAAAATCTGTACTGTGAACCTGGAAATTGGTTTGTTCGCGAAGTCCAAAGTGACACCACTAAGGATATGCGACCGATATAGACAGGTTAGCCAATAATGGGAGGTCGGTAGGGGATACTTGAAGGGTGTGAAGGTGTAAAGGTGCTATACAGACTAAGTTCCAACGTTTTTTCGGGTAAAGGTGCTGAGGATGTGGTTGTTGGTAATACAACAGATGATAAGCAATGACCACTGGAGCATGACCCACTTTGCTGGCACTTGCTTTGATATTGAGAAGAAGAGGATGCTTTGCAGCATGTGTGAGTGTTGCTATCCATTTGTTGGGTAGCAGCTGCTGTATCACTATGATGTTTAGTTCTGGGATGCTTAGTTTGATGCTCAGTCTTAACTTGCTGAAGCTGCATAGCGTGTGTCGTATCTGTTTCCACAGCAAATACTTTACTCTGACTTGCGAGTGTCAGTAGTAAAAGCATTATGAGTGAAAACAGTTTGAGATTCATTCCAAGTATTTTCTTGAGTGTTATGTAATAGACACTTAGTGGACCAATGTTGACTAGGATACCTTGCATTTCAAAAAGTTCAACTGCAACAGGTTTCAGTAGGCTCATACCTCTCTCTTACACCTCACTAGGAGGTGTATATATACCCAATACGAGTGCGGCCATCGAGTGACGAAGCCCCATGAGCCCATATTAATAGGTGATTGGGGTGGCAGTTAAATGCTCCTGCATAAACTGCATTTCCACCATCCTTGGTGGTCAAGAGTGAAGATAACAAAACCTAGAAATCATTCAAGCAGGGTATATTTTGTTATTAATCATAATAATTGATCTATGGCTTGTAGAAATGCATCACTATTTGGTTCTGTTGCGCTGGCAAAGGCTTTTACAGTAGCCCCATCAGCACTTACCAGGTATTTATAAAAATTCCACTTAGGAGGTGTAGCTTTTGTGGCTAAATATTTAAAAACAGAGTTGGCTTGATCTCCTGTGACTGATGAGGGGGACAGCATGGTAAAAGTGACACCATAGTTAACATAACAGACTTTCGCTGTTTTGGCCTCATTCTTGGCCTCTTGACGGAAGTCATTCGAAGGAAAACCGAGAATGACAAGCCCCTTATCTTTATACTGCTTATGAAGTGATTCTAATGCTTTAAATTGTGGAGTAAAACCACAGTGACTGGCTGTATTAACGATAAGAACGGGTTTTCCTGCGGTGACTTGACATAAGTTAACCCTGTCTTGTGAGTGTAATTTGCGAAGTGTTACGTTAAGATACTCTGGACATGACGCAAGTGCGGTTAAAGAATATAGCGTTAATAAAATTACCATAAAAAAGCGCATAATCATCACTCCTTTTAGATTTTATTTATAACGTTGATTTAGCTGAAAAAAACTTCGTTTATAGGCTTGTCCTTTAATAATAACCGTATCAATTGCATTATAGGCACTAATTGTTTCAAGAGGATTTTTATCTAATATAAGCAGGTTTGCGGTTTTACCCTCGGTGATTGAACCAATACTTTGGTCGAGGCCTAAGGCTCGAGCATTGTTAATGGTGGCAGAAGCTAAAATATCTTTGAGGGTCATGCCTGCCATTGCCATAGCTCGAAGTTCCAGATAACCATTTAACCCTGGAATACTGCCGTAACTTGGGGAAGAGGGGGTGTCGGAGCCAAATACAACTTGTCCATTAAGTTGATAAAAATACTGGAAGGCACGTTGACCTTGATTGTATATATTGTGCATTATATTCAGGACTTCAGGTATGGGAGTCCCTTTTGGTAGGTTGCTAAGTAACATGGTTTTAAACCAGTTAGCTTCAGGGGTTTTTAACTAGGCAATGTGTAGTTTGGGTAGCACATGGGTAAGTGCTTTATCATTCAGGAAGGTAGAGTCAAATAGATCCATATTAGAGCCAACAACTCGGAATGTTGGCATGATCGCTACTTTATTATTAACGGCATTCTCAAGTGTTGTTTTTATTTCTTGAGGAACACCAGACTGACCTTTAAATTCATCCCAATTCCACATCCCGTGTGCAATAATATTTACCCCAGAATTAATAATGGCTTTGTAGGCATTAATGGAGTTTGCATGCACAATAGAAGGTAAGTTGTGTTTTGCTGCTTCATGATTGATAGTTTGTTGTAGCTCATTTGAAGGAACAGGCCAAATTGATTTAGCAAAACCATCTTCGTGGTAACTCTTTACACAAATTCCACCTTCGTTGATTACACGTTTAATACTATTGCGGACATTATTTTGGATTGCAGAAAGTCCTGGTAAATGGGTTTTACTCTGTGGATTAAATAAAAGGTTTGGAAAAAGTGCAACTCGATTTTCTTTGGGTTGAAACAATGCAGGGTAGCCATTCTCCAGCATTAAGCTACTTCCACAGCTGTATATTTCAGGGCTGATAACGTGTTGTTTAAATGCTTCCACGCGGCCCGGATAAGCCCCTAAATCAACCAGTGTGGTGAATCCGTGTTAAAGGTAAGAGCGGGGCAGCTGGGTATTATATAATTTAACTATCTCGGGGTGTTTTTTCTCGTGTGTTAATTGCATACCAACAGTGTCACTGATATGGACATGACTGTCAATTAATCCTGGAATTAAGTACTTTCCCGAACCATCAATTATATTAATCGCGGTTTCGGATAATAAGTGCAATTGGCATAAGAGAAGCCAGCTGGTAGAGTTTGCGCTTCTCCCGACCAAGAGATAAAGCACTATGAACTACACTCAGCTGACTGAACATGAACGATACCAGATTTATTCGCTTTTAAAAGCAGGATTAAATCAAAAAGAAATTGCTGAGAATTTGGAACGAAATCCATCAACCATCTCTCGTGAATTGATGCGGAATAAAGGGCTTCGAGGATATCGCCCCAAACAGGCACAGCAACAGTCAGATGAC
>NZ_AUAF01000139.1 GCF_000428585.1 Zooshikella ganghwensis DSM 15267
CGCCAGATATGTGTATCTTCATCTAGCCCAAAAAACTCGCCGATGAGCTCCATTGCAATCACTTCAGGATCAGAAAGGGAAGGCATAGTCCCTCGTTCACGTAATCGCTGGCCTTTAAGTAAATCATTAAAGGTATCATCAACCCAGCAATAAACTGCTATGATAAACTCTTCTACTGACATCCCCTGTCCCTTTGAATTTGTTTCGGCAAAACAAAGGTTGGGGTCAGGGGTTGTCATTTCAAACTAATAAAAGTCGAGCATCGCGTTATATTGATAGCATCATAAGGGAGTTTCCAATGAAGTGTTTAACCTTTCTGCTAAAACCTACTTTTTTCCTAGTCTTACTCACAGTGGTTAGCACAACAACTCAAGCTGACGTACCAGTCGAAAATTTTGATAAAATAGCAGAGATGCTTAAAAAGTCCGGAAAACTTCCTATGACAGCAACAGAAAAAGAAACAGAGCAAGCAGTAAAAGACTATATCAAGCAGCGCAGAAAACCTTTTAAGGATTCTAAAAAGAAACCACCCCAAAAAAATGAACCTTAAGTCATACTAAATTAAGATAACTGCATATCCCAAAAAAAAACCTTACGACTCTTGTCTCCAAGATAATATTTTTGTTATAACAAACGCTTAGAAGAAGGGCTTGTTTTCCATTTGAAAATAGTATTTGGCAATACAATACAAAAGGATCATTTATTTTGGTTTCATTTATAGTGCTTACCCCTTAACAAAGGGAAAGAACGGCGGTAACAGTAATATCGTCTCCTATACTCCCAAAAGGAAATACTCTCAATAAGTGGTCAGAATAAAAAGGATAAACAAGCCAAGCTCCAAATCTTCCTTATTAAGCTAAATAATGTAGTTAGTAGATAGGTTGATTATGTTTGTAACTAGCCACTCTAATGTCTCAAAAATGGCTAAAGCAAGTCACCACAAAACACGATGATATACCCAACATGAAGTTTTTTTAGGACAGGTCATTACACTGACAATAAACCCTAAAAATGATTCACGAAGGGTACATGAAATCTGTTCTGCTATTTGTCTTTAGCGTTAAGGAAAATACTTTGTGCTCACACTAATAATAAAAACCGGGAGAGTTTTAACGTGTTTCAAAAGCGAGTAATGACCTCTCTGCTAGCAGGTTCTTTTCTGTTTAGCTCCTTGGCTGTTGGTAAATGTGTTCACCACTCACACCCTTTTGATTTACCACTAGCTGATAACGAAAAACTCATTAACATGCTGAAAAAATCCGGCAAACTTTCAGCTACTGCCACGACACAAGAGGAAAAACAGGCATTATCAAAGTACCTCGCCAATAAAAAAGCTCAGTTTAATAGCTTACCTCCTGGAGAGTGGGCTGATCTAGCCAATAAACGTTCAGAGGCGCAAAAACAACGAGCTAAAAATTTTTCTTCTAGTAAAAATAACCTTAACGATCGTATTTTTACTGACCAACTCACACCGCTTAAGCCTGAAACTTATAATGGCAGTGTCACCACTGATCGTATTCTGGCAATACTCGTCGACTTTCCTGATTACTTGCATAATACAGTGACGCAAGAGTCCACCGACATGTATTATGAAGACTATCATCGCCAGCATTATCAAGACCTCCTCTTTTCACCAACTGGCTACGAAGGACCTGATGGTGAAAACCTACTATCGATGCGTCAGTTTTACAAAGCTCAGTCCGGTAGCAGTTATGCCGTGAATGGTAAAGTAGTTGGCTGGTATACGGCTAGCAAGAGTGCTCGTTATTATGGTGCTAACGCGAACTCTCAAGGTGCTCGTGAATTAGTACGAGAGGCTCTGGAAGCCGCTGCAAAAGAAATTGATCTGTCCTGGTTTGACCAAGAAGATCGTTATGATTATGACAATGATGGTAACTACCGTGAACCTGATGGTGTCATTGATCACTTGATGATTTTCCATGCCAGTGTTGGAGAGGAAGCCGGTGGTGGTGATTTAGGTGAGGATGCTATCTGGTCACACCGCTGGGATCTAGGTGACGTTTTTGTCATTCCTGGCTCAAACAACAATAGCTCTGACCGTTACCAAGGGAAAATGGCTGCTTATGATTACACCATTCAACCAATCGACGCAGCTGCGGGGGTAACCTCCCATGAATATGGTCACGACTTAGGTCTTCCTGATGAATATGATACAGAATACTCAGGTAAAGGTGAGCCTGTGTCGTATTGGTCAGTCATGTCCAGTGGTAGTTGGGCAGGATTAATTCCTGGTACAGAACCCACAGGCTTTAGCCCATACGCGAGAGAGTTTCTGCAAGCCAATATTGGTGGTAATTGGTTAAAAGGTACATCAATTGACGTAGATACTATTACTCCATGGGGTATGACGTTCTTCCTGGACCAGGCAAGTAGTAAAGGTACCCACAACGATTACCTACGGATTAACCTTCCAGATAAACGCATCCATATTACGGCCCCAGCAAGTGGACATTATGCCTACTACAGTGATCGTGGTGATAACTTAAATAACACCATGACTGTTTCACTACCACTGACCAAAACCAATCAGCCCAAGCTAATCTTCAAAACCTGGTACGAAATTGAAGAAGGTTATGACTATGCACGGGTGCTTGTTGATGGCAAACCAATCGCGGGTAATATCACCGTTGACTTTGATCCAAATGGTATTGGTTTTGGTATTGGCGTAACAGGAAGCTCAGGTGGCTGGATTGATGCTGAGTTTGACCTAAGTCAGTTTGCCGGACAGACCGTAACTCTCACCTTTAACTACATGACTGACGGTGGCGTAAGTCGACCAGGCTGGTTTATAGATGATATTCAAGTTGTAGATGGAAATGTTATCGTTTTAAAAGATGATGTAGAAGGAGATAGTTCCTCATTTGAAATGGCTGGATTTAGAAAAGACCCAGGTTACCTTTTAGCGAAAAACTACTACCTGCTTGAGTGGCGCAACCATGATGGAATAGATATAGGGTTAGCTCATATTAATCGCGGCAAAGGTCTCATGAGCTTTGATCCAGGCTTAGTCATATGGTACGTCGACCATAGCCATACAGATAACTGGGTTGGCGTCCATCCTGGTGAAGGCTTCTTAGGGGTTGTTGACCAGGACCAGTCTGTTGTTCACTGGAAGGATGGCACTGTGGCAGAAACACGTTACCAGTTAAAAGATGCCGCATTTGGTTATAACCTGCAGTCATCACTTAATATTGAGCGTAAAGGAAAAATCATCACTGATCAGGCTCGATACAGCGACCCTGTCTTCTTTGACCGGTTACGTTATATTAACGACACGATTCCTGATGCAGGAAAAAAACTCCCTGAACTGGGTTTAACATTTGAAGTGACAGGCCAAAGTGAAGACCAAACAGTAGGTCGTGTTATGTTACGGCGCTTTGATGATAACCTGTGGGGTTCTACCCAATAAACATAGCAATACGCTAATAAGTTAAACGAAACGCTTTTATCTACTTGTATACTTCTACCTTTAGTGACATTCGTGACTAAAGGTAGAACTTTTTTATTTGGCCTTTCTATTTACCTTGAGTTTAAACCCAACCGGCTTATCTTTAATCCAGGCAACAAATCTCGCAATTTCGACATTATTTAACAGCTTTTCCAAAGAGTTATACTCTAAACCAAGGGTTTTCTCTGAGATTGTCGCATGTAAATTTTTATGGCAAGGTGTACACACCCACAAAATACGAGTAACCATATCACCTTTAGTAAATAGTTTTCTAAATTGACGACGGCTGTGGTATGTACGTGGAATTAAATGGTATTTTGTTAACTGCTCAGGCCGATCACACAGTTGACACTTTTCTGGTCGAGGTGGCGTTTTTAAAAGCTGACTCATTACTCTTTATTCATTCTTTAAATTACTTAACAATAACAACCTAGTTATTGATAACAAAAAATTAACCGCCAAACTACTAAAGCAATAAAGCATTCACTATTATCTTTTGGCTTTGTTCTACTCAGGTTGAATTAACCCATCTAAACGTCAAATTTACGCGTGGCTCATTCACAGTCCTGAGGCTTCGCTTGGGTACACTATGCTGCCAGTTATGTTGTGTAGTACCTTGCATTAATAAACAGCTACCACTGGTAAGGGTCTGCTTAACCACTGGCAGCTTGTTTTTCTTATACTGTTTATGGCGAAGATGAAAATCACGGCTTGCACCAAAACTCACTGAGGCTATAACTGGCTGATCCCCCAACTCAAGCTCATCATCACTATGCCATCCCATATAGTCTGATCCATTCCTGTATAAATTCAGCAGTACACTGTTAAAATGCTGACCACATACCCTTTCGACTCTTTGCTTGATGGCTGTGAGTTGTGTTGTCCAAGGCAAAGGTTGATGCTGTAGACCACTGTAGGAATAAATCGCTTCTGGGTCGCCATACCAAGCTACCTTTCGAGGAACAACAACTTGCCTGCCAAAAAGTGTCAGCGTTTCCGCCTGCCAATCCACATTATTCAGGAAATACAGAAGATAAGCTTGCTGCTCAGATAAGCTAAATAGTTCGGGAAGGTAGCCTACCTCACCATCTTGCATCAATAACCACTGAAACGTCGCAGCCACCATAAGCATCATTAATTACATGATCAACTAAAAGGCACAACAAAAATTATACCGAAGGTATATATTTACTAAAGAGATAGTCAGAGTAAAATCCAAGCCGCTGTTATTTATAAGAACGACTATTATGATTGAATTTCATTTTTTAGGTACAGCGGCAGGTGTACCCACCCCCAAACGAAATGTTACCGCTTTAGGCATTCGCTTTCCTCAACAACGAAACTGGGTCTTGATCGACTGTGGTGAAGGAACCCAGCATCAACTTATGCAAAGTGAGTTAACCCTAAGCCGCTTAAACACTATTTTCTTAACCCACCTTCATGGTGATCACTGCTATGGTCTACCTGGTATACTTGCCAGCCGCTCCTTACAGGGAAGCGGTGGAGAGCAAACGCTTACCGTTATTGGACCACCAGGAACCAAACGCCTTGTTGAAACTATTATCGAGCTTACAGAGCTCAATTTAAGCTATCCATTGCAGCTCATAGAGTTCTCAACTGAAAACTGGCAAACGCAGCACTGGGATTTTTCTGGCTTTAGTGTAAAACCTGTCGAACTTTCCCACTCAATTCCTAGTTTCGCTTATCGCTTTACGGAAGCACCACGACCTGGACGATTTGATGTTGCTAAAGCCAAAGCAGATGGTATTCCACCAGGGCCTATTTACCAGCAACTCCAGCAAGGTAAAACAGTTACCTTAGATGATGGTCGGCAGGTAAGTGGCAATCATTACATTGCTGCTCCCCCCAAACCACGGCAGTTTGTTATTGGTGGCGACAATGACAAGCCGGAATGCCTCAAGACATCGTTAGTTGATTGTGATTTATTAGTACATGAAGCAACTATGACAGAAGAGATGCGTGCAGCTATTCAAGGACATGTTAGTCACTCAACCGCCAGTGGCATAGCCCAAATAGCTGAAAAGGCTCGATTACCCAATTTGGTGTTAACTCACTTCAGTGCTCGATTTATGGATCAACAACACACTTTACAGAGTGTGGTTGATGAAGCTCGGCAACATTTTTCAGGCCAGCTGTTTTTAGCAAATGACTTTGTCCAGCTTCACTTAGATCGGGAGGGAAAATTAACGCAACACCTCCCCTCTTATACGGCACATAAGTAGACTAAAAAGACCACTTTTTATCTGCTTTTTCGGACTTCACTTTTCATTTCAATAAAGAGTGAAATCCAAAACTAAAAAAGGCTGCATAACGCAGCCTTTTTGTTCGCATCTTTGTAACTTATCGCTAGAGTTCATTGGGTAAGCGGAACAGCCATACCCCTTCATCTTCTTTATTAAATCCAATAAAACAGTCGTAGTCTGGTAAATAGCGCCAACGTCCGTAAATGCCTCTGTCCCTTCGACCACCCCAACTAGCCAGTGCGCTTGGTGCTTTACTTAATGCTTGGGGCTGGAACTCTTGTATTGACCAGTCACTAGGATCAAGAATCAATACATTATTGTGACCATCCCATAACACAAACACATCACGTTTACTGTCATAGTCGATACCATAATGGCGAAGTGTTGGCGCTTCATAGCTCAACATACCTTGGCCATTATCATAATAAGCAGACTGTTTTCCTTTCAGCTTGATAGGCTGAATCATCATTTCAGGTATAGATGCTTTAGGATCTTGCCAGTCTACTTCACTCAGATCATAAATGGCCAGGCTATGATTCAACAGCTGAATAAACAGCTTACGTTTAGGATCATAAACACCAGGTGAAGCACCACCATAGTTTGGTCCTACTGGCGACTGATGAGTTACTTTATCTGCTTTTGGATCATAGGCAATCAGCTTATAACCATTGGCAACTAATAAGTAACCCGTTGAAGAATCATAGGCAGAGCTAAATTCACCTTTAATGGTAAAAGACGACTTCTGCTCCCACTTAGTATTATCACTGTCAAACCAATAGTTTTTCTCAGTGGTATAGCCAGCACCATACCGTGTTCCATTACCCATCCAGAAACGTTGAACATTTGGCAGATACTCTACACCATCATAAGAGTGTGCCGATGTTGGAGTCCCATCTTTAGTAATACAAGCAAGAGCAGGTTTTCCTTCAGCAGTTATACACCCACCATAATTATCTAGGTAATATTCACTAGGATCAGTCAACCGAGACCAACTGAGAGTATCAAAGTCCATTTGATAAACTTCGTTACCACCATAGTCCGTTTTCCCTCCCCCCCAGATAATTAACTTGTTATCACCAACAGCACCTCCAGACCAGGCACCAAGCACACCTGCAGGCCCTAAAGATCCCCAGGCACTGTGATAAGAAGGGAAGGCATCACTTAATGTGTTATTGCCTTTTGCTTCAAGCCATTGGCCAGGTTGCAACTCCTCTATAAATGCCTCAAGGGATTTATGTGTAGTTGGTGTCTCAGGCGTATCATCTGTAGGAGTATTTGGTTCAGAGCCAGACCCTGGTGTTTGAGGTTCCTCTGGACTGCCATTATCAACAATAATTACACCATCATCGTCATCAGAGCCAGAATCTCCTGTATCCGGTGTATTAGGATCACTCGGTGTTGAAGGTGTACCTGGATCTGAGGGCGTTCCTGGGTTATTAGGAGAACCTGTATCAGTTGTATCACCAGGATCAGATGGGGTACCAGGTACAGTTGGCGGCTCCGGTGGTTCAGGATAACGTGGCGGCAACGTACCCGTTAATGGACCAGGCTGATTTGCAGCAACCACTTCATTCCCTGATGCTCCAGCTCCGTACTCACCCTCTAGCGAGACCTGCTTATCAGAAGAAGGTGCATACATTGAGCGTGGTACCACAGCAAACTGAGGCTCAATACTATAATCAGGCTTATAAGATCGTTGCTCAAACTTACTCCATGCTTGACTTGCACTTGGATAATTTGAGTCAGTAGCTGCTGCTAGAGCAATCTGCATATTTGCCGGGAAGCCCTCGGGAGAAGCTGCGTACCCAAGCATTTGACCAGGATTTAACTGTAAGGGGATTTGGTCTTCTGCAGCAGAAAAGGACTCAGCTAATGGAAGAATTCTTTGCGAATCACAGGGTGTACTATTCAAGCTAATAGACGTGGTTTTGTTAAAAGCTTGAGCAAATGAATCCAAAACTTTTGCTTTGTTGTTTGGCTCTAAGACACGAATTCCTTGTTGTAAGCTAGCAAAAATCCAACAGTATCCTGGATCAATCATTCTCCCCACACTGAATTTTGCACGCTTATCCATAACTTCACTTGCTTTTGCAAAGCCTAAGTCTTTCAGAAAGCCAATTGACCATGCATGAAAATCATCCATCCATGGTGATAATGCAGTTTTATTCTTATAAACAACGGCATACTCACCCGTTCTGACACCAAACCTGTCGATCAGCTCTCCTGGATCATAACCAAGGCGCTTTTTAACTTCATCGCTATCACGATCTGCTTCTTTTCGCGCGACATACAAATTGTATAAATACTCCAAGTTATTATTCATTAGCTTGGAAAAATAGTACTTCATTGGATGATTATCAGGCGTAATAAAGGCAGCTTCACCTAATGCTCTTAGTGACCAGGCCTCGCCTCTTACCTGTCCTCGCCGCAAAATACCTTCCTCTTTACGACGATAATAGGGGTGCATATTAATTAAGTTATAGTTTGCCCAGAACTGTAATTCTTCCAGTAAGTAGTAATCCCCTGTTACAACATAGGGTAAATAGGCTAAAGAGGGCTGATGAGCACTATCAGGTTTATAAGGCGATTGGCACTGCTTACATGCAGGAAAGGCTTCACTGCGATCAGTCTTTGGATTATGGTGGTCAAAATCATTTCCCCACAGCCCAGCATAGGGCCAATCATCTATACGCAGCATATACCCCGTTTTTTTATCGCGGTAATGAACAGACCAGCTTCCAGCTAAATTGGCATTACCTTCAGTAACCGTCTTCAGGCGCTTATCCTGTGACAGCAGATAAGCTGCAGACCAAGCTGGCATAGGTCCAATATCATATCGCCCCCCAGCCATTGGCATAATTGGCTCTACAGTTCCTACCTTCATTAAATCATTCTTTGCTTGGTAGTCACTGTATAAATTCGTAATTAATCCACTAGCAACATTTAGATCAGGCTGATACAAAGGAAAAGCCTTACTATTCATTAAGTAGTTACGATTAAATACAACATGAGTTAACGCTTGGCCTTGCAATAAAACATCTTTTTTCCAGCGGGCATGATGATAATGAGTGACATTAGATTTCTGATAGACTGATTGGCCGTTTGCAATCAGTTCAACGTCGTATGTCACATTACTGGGATTTGCAACATAAGAGTAGCTATTTTCAACAACGACTGTGACGCGAGCTTTTTCACGCTTTCCATAAGTTCTTACATAGAATCGTGCATGAAGCAATGGGTGTTCAACACCTCCAACTTTAAGTGGTGCAGTAAAAATAAACTCGTTTGCTATTCCTCCTTCTAACCATTGACGCTTTAACTCTCCAGATTCAATAACATCAGCGAGTTTAGATGTATAAACATTTCCACCGACTGTCAGTTTAAGCGTAAAATCAAGGTCAAGCGCAGCTAGCTGAGTTCTATTGAGCCCTGTTGTCGATCCAGTCTCATCAATGGTAAATAAGCGAAGGGTTTGTTGTTTAGCTGACGGGATATTAACTTTGGCAGAAATAATCGCGTGTTTTAAAGAGCCATCCTGATACGTTGCTTTTTTATCAACCTGGGTCGCAATCGACTTGCCTGTGCTATCAACCAGCAGCACAGTTTTACCTTGCGGAACATCACCAACTTTAAATACATGACCAAATGTCACATAGTCTTCAGCTGCTGTTGAAGACTTTTCATGAATCATTGCCACATCAGTAATATGTTGACTGTTCGTCAACGAGGTATCTGCTTTGGCCTGACTAAAGAAAAAAGTACCAGGTAAGGTTGACTTTGACGTCGATGCTATGTTTGGAGCAGCTTGCATTGAGGCACTAGCACCTACAACACACGCTATTAGTACGTTATATGAAAAATATCTCATAAAAAAAGAATCCCGCGCTTCAGTCTTGCTTAACCAGTTGATGAATAACCCATGATCGACCGCTCAGGTATACGATAAAAACGCCTATTTTACGAGCAATCACAACCCAAAATAGCGAACCAGTTAACAATTATTAATGGATTTTGCTTGATCATTCACAAAAGTCGACAAAACAATAACTTTTCGTAAATATATTCCTTTCCTCATCCTGTGTCGGACAAAAATGGCTCAAGAAAAAACAGCACAGGTCCTACTGCCGTTAACAAATAATACTTATTCAATACCATTGCAAAACGCAGCTGCAGAAATGGCATCACTTAAGTATTGATCAATGTATCACCACCACATACCTTGTTTACATTCTTCCCTAAAACTCTTTCTCAATCGAAGCTCTCTTTCTAACTGAGTGGTTTACAGAGCAAAGATGACTTGTTAGCTAGTATGCTTTAAACAGATTCAACATATTCAGCTGATCTCTCCGCCACTATCACCATTTAATCCCTTAGTAACCTGGTAAGATAATTATTTCCCTTAATTTAGCCTTCTGTACAATACATTCCCCAAGGAATAGTTGTCGCTATCATGAGCATTGGTAATATCCTCAGCGAGGAGTACGCAAAATTCTCTTTGCACAGTTTTACTTTACCAAGGTTTTAGTCGTGCTAATCGTAAACAAATTGACTAAACAAAACGTTGCTTATGCTCTCAGTTTAGTCATTTCAATATCGTTAAACACCAAATAAAAATAATTGAAAAAGTTTACACTACACTAACTGCCTAGTTCACAAATTACTTTTTGCTGACCTGTCAAGCTATCCGTGAGTTCATTTAAAATCCCTCTAAAAAAGAAGTATATAGCAGGTTTATTTAACTACCTGGCCTTACCCTCTACAGTTGAGTAAAATGGCATCAATCGTAGTACTGCTGCTTGTTATTTATGAAAAAGAATAGCTCAAAAACTCATTCTACCCACTTATAAATTCCAACCATAGAACTCAACTATCATTTACTCTACTTGTTACAATATAATACAAACCAACTCAAACTGATTTTTTATTTACATAAAAACGTCAAGTTTAAAGTATTATATTCAAATATAACTAAGTAGGTTGAGTGTCCAAAAGGTATCAAGTTCATTCAAAATGTCATAAAACTACCAACTCGTGTTAATCATCAATAAAGATTCAAAATTATTTCTCTTTAAACGCAGTTTCATTAAATATTTTCTATATTTTCAAAAAAAACATGATAAATAACTGCCTGGTCAAGTATAACCTGTTGATAACAGTGATATACCCTTCTCATTTTTATTCGCACGCTTACCCTAACGGGACTGCTAAGCTTTCCTGGTGAGCTTCAGAGACATTAGTGGAGCCTGCTGTCAGAATTTTAAATCTCAGTCACTTATTAAGAGACTTCATCGCTAAAGTGCCCTACTTAGCAGTTTTTAAAACCGTGACTATTGCTATCACGAGTCTTAACAGGCCAAGCTAGGCCCACTAAAAACTATTCGTTTTGGGGATCAATAATCAGAACATTTCGATGTATAACCTGTAAGGGGATACAACAACCAAATCTTCAGATAAGGATTTATGGAGTGTTTGATGAGCGTCATGCAATCCTTGGTAAAAAGCACTTAAAATAAAGTGCTTTTTAGAAAGTAAAATTATCTGCAATTGCCCTAGCCACGCCATGAAGACATCAATTTATATAAATAATAAAATAAAGTAATACCTAATCACACTGTATCGCAATTTCTTAAAAGCCACAAAAAACAACATACACCTAAAAACTACTGGCTCTATATGGATTCCTAGGGGGTAGCATATAATACAACCAAAGATGTATTATGCACGTCTATTTGGGTAAATTAAGTCAGTAATAAGCAAAGAATGATCAATATCAAACAACTGGTAAATGATGAGCAATGCTACCAGTTTATTCGTCAGAGACGTTGGCCTGATGGCGTCAGCTGCCCTCACTGCCAGTCTCAACAAGTAGAAGGCAATGGTAATCATCAAAAGCAAATTGCCCGAAAACGTTATCGCTGCCTAGCGTGTCATCGGGGATTTGATGAC
>NZ_AUAF01000140.1 GCF_000428585.1 Zooshikella ganghwensis DSM 15267
TGGGAAGGTATCCCATTAGGCAATTCTAGAAAGCCTTGAAACCATGCTTCCTTGGCCTTACCAAATCGCTCAATAGCAACCCAATCATCTGCTCCACACAACGCAGCACAAATCGTAATAGTAATGATATCAACCAACGTATGACGACGATGGCGTTCAACTCGAGGGTCGTCTAAGTGACTAAAATGATCTGCAATTGTATTATTTTTTTCCAATGTGATGCTCTAAGTCAGTTGCTAATCATCCTATTATACTGATTTTGTTGTATTTTTATATGCGATTGCCCTGGCTAAAGACCCAAGTCATCATGCTGCGATAAATGCTAAACCCGTTATGGGTACTTACAACAGTTTATCGGGTCTAGCAACCGATGAATTAGGGAACCCTGTTCTATTTAATGGAAAAACCCGAACAAATAGTGAGGTTGCTCGTGGTTTTAGCACCCGTGGCGCGATTGAAACAGTACGCTCACTGTACCCAGACTTTCCCACCAACAAGTTAGTCATCGGTGTAGCCAGTTATAGTCGTGGCTGGGAATACCTAAAAAATAAAAAAGCTTATGGTAAATTTTTCTGGCATGGACAAGCGCAGAATTGGCGTAATAGCCGTGGTTCTGGTTTGGGTGCGGCAGGTACTTTTCAATTTGGGGTAAGTGACTTTAGGGATATTTATGACCACTTTATGAAAGGTAACACCAGTTACTTATACTACGATACCCAAGCTGAGTCTGCGTATATCTGGAAGCCACACACTATTAATGATGCAACTTATCAGTTTGCCAAGGTTGAAACCTTTGACTCTCCTCGAAGTGTCATAGCCAAAGGAAAACTTGTTAAAGAATATAATCTGGCGGGTTTATTTATGTGGGAGGCTCAAACCGATAATGGTTTAATTTTGAATGCTATGAATGCCGCAGTTTGTAACCATCTAAAATCCGGTGGTTATTACCAGTTTTCTCAGCACTATGCAGGAGAAAGTAATACTGTTGTTACACAATGGGATAAAAATGGCACCCCTGCTGTTGTTGAAGAGTCTATGTCATCCCCTTCAACTTATTCATTTAACGGTGCTGAATTTTGTAAATAATTACAACTAGCCTAAAAGTGTGAAGGGAAAAACACCTTCACACTTTTATCTTCAAAAATCACTCAAATGAACCTCTTACAAGCGGATTTTCATCCTTAAAAACCAATTTCTAAGAACGTTAAGTCACTTCTTAAAAGAATTATTCGTCCCCCCGACAATCCAAGTGATTAGCTGAAATATTGTTTGACTGTCTTGCTAAAAAAGTTGTTAATATCACATTTTTTTTCTGATAACATTAATTTAAGGGAGTGATTTAAACAGACAATAGTGAACCTTATGGATAACTTGTTTACGCAGTTGACTGAAGAGATAGGCCCAATTGATAATTACCAGTCACTCAGTCATAAAGTATCTTTAATTCGTGCTGGAAATCAGCAGTTTATCGTTAAGAAAACCTCTCAGGTTGAGCTTTATTGCTACATAAGCCTGCCTAATCAAATTCAGTCCTTTCAAATTAACTTTCCCCGCTTAGTACACAGCCTTAAATTAAATGCTAATACCATCATCGTTTTAGAGTTTATCAAGCCTTCCAACCAGAATATTAATCAAAACGAACTTATTCAACGTTTATCTGAATTCCATCAAACAACGCTGTCTAACCTCAATATCAATTCATTAGCGACCCATTACTGGCAACCAGAGGATAATTACCTACTATTGCAACTTGCACCATTGTCTGAGCAACGCTGCTTGCGTAATGTTCTGGATAACTTTTACTATGAGTTTCAACACCTTTTTGCCCCTGGCTGGCTTATTACTGGTGATAACTGCCTTGATAACTGGTGTTGTAGTACTTCTGGTGACGTGTACCGAATGGACTTAGAACATGTCAGCTTGGGCAGTCCTGCTATTGATCTAGCTTGCTTACAGCCGAACTGGCCTTCATTTAGTGAGTGTCTGAAAACCGCAGACAACTACTTAAAGCACAACAAGCAGTTTAAAAGAAATCGCTTTCAGTTAGCCGCTGATATTGTCGCAGCAACGCTATGGCTCTTTGCTAAACGGTGTAACACGCTACTTAATCCTACCGATGATCAGCCTATCCATCCTATTATTTCAGAAGCCAGAGAACGCCTAACAACCTGGTTGAGGGGAATCTTCCAGCAGGTATATCAACATCCTGACTTTTGCCAGTATTCATTATAGTCCGCCTCTAAAGTTTTTAACCTGTCTGCAAATCCCTTAGCCGATACAAACATCACTTTTGAGGTCAGGACAACGCTTTAAGTGTTGATCACTGCCTCAAAAGAATAAAATCAAGGTTACCTTTTTATTCTTTATTAGCTATTGTTTAAGTATACCCAGACCAAGGGTAAAACCATAAATCACCATGAAATAAGCAAAACCATTATGCCCTTAAAGCAATACACCAATATATACCTATCTGTAACGCGCCCCCTAAAAAAATATTTAGCCTCATTCACCATTGGAGCTACCGTATTTCTTAGCGGTTGTTCAGGCTCTATTCCCTACTTACAACCCGAAATATCAGAGCAGGATTTACTCGCTGCCGACTCAACAATCAACCAGTGTTTTATTAGCAGTGGCATTGCCTATGAACTCATTAATAAGATCAATCAATATCAATTAGCAAAGGTTGATGCAGAAGATGAATTAATTGCCAGTCAGGGTAATAATCTATCTGACTACTACTTAATGAAGGAAATGCTTGACGAGTACTACAATGTTAGCCCTGAAAAAGACGAACACCCACGTTTTATTGCATCTTACTACTCCCGTTGCCTTAAAAAAGCACAAGTAAACCCCGAGATAATACCACAAAGTACTCTAGCCCAATGTTTGAAGCGTAATAATCTACTTCACATGCTTTACCAGCAAAGCAAGCTTAAACAGTGGAATGAAATAGCAGCCCTTGCTCAACAACACAATATAGAAACTGATGATGCCAAACAGGCTTTTCAATTTGGCACCGAATACAACCAGCGTTATATTGCCTTGCTGATGAACAAATTTCGCCAATGTACGGATACTGAGATAGCATCAGATACAACTAATTAAGATAAGCATTCTTTGAAAAACATCAATCAGAAATACCTAATACAATGATGCCTTATAGTATCCTTGCCCTGGCATAAGGCATCATTTTCACACTTTTTAACACATCATTCATTTTTGCTTATCTTTCCTCCATATATGTACTAATACGTAAAAACAGATTGACAAAGATCTCTTTTTATTAGAAGTTATATTTTGCTCTCACATAGCGGGCAGATCCCCCTGTGTGTACAAAAATAAATACCTGTACTTAAAATAAGTAATAGTACAAATGATGTTTACAATAAAACATCATTAAGCGCATTACCCTTTGCGTAAAAATTAAAATAACTTTTAAAGATGATACCTATCAGCAGGTTTTTTAAGCGTAAGCTATTGTCAAAATTTATGTCTTAAGGCTTTTCCTTAAGAACATTACTGTAGGTATCCTTAACAATAATTAAAACATCGTACTTTATACAGACCACACAAAGTGTGCTATTTCGACTAAATTAAAGCTGTACGATGATATTAAAACCTATTATTTAAATAGTCCATCTATTATAATTTTTGTGGTGTATTTTATGGAGCCGTCAGCAGTAAATCTTCGCTCGCCCTCAAACTCACGTTCTGTTTTATCATTAAGCACCACCGAAGGCAAACCAATTACTGGCGAAACATTAACGGTTATTGACAAGTTAGCTAACCAACTCATTTCGCTTCGGGAAACTGCACTCAGGCAAGATAATAAAAAAAGTGCCAAGAAAATAGCGCAAGGTATATCACTGTTAGAATCTGTAAAAGTAAAACTAAATACACTCATTACCACAGAAGGTGAGCAGAGTACGCTTTCCACAAAAGATACCGCTTTTCTCTCCTCCCAGCTGGAAAAAACCAGCCATTTACTCAATAATTCAGATACCAAAACACTGGCCACATTACTCGGTCAATACTTTTTTGCCAGCTGGCTAAACCAAGCCCGTAACGATATAAAATCAGATGTTTTTAACCAGCTTAAAGGCATCGGTGACCCTGGTGCAGCTAATTCCACAACCCTAAAGATTGAAGTGAAAGGTGGTGGAAATATTGTTGCTTCCAATCTTTATGGAAGTATCGGTTACAGTCATACGGATACGCTAGACGCTGATGATGAAGGTTTATTTTTCCGCTCTAAGACTCGTACTGGCAGTCTGGGATTAAAAGCTGGTATTAAAGTCGTCGCCGCCAAACTTGGTGCTAACTTAACAGGTAGCCATGCCTATACCACATTTAAAGAATACAATAATGTTAAGACTTATGTGGATATGGAGGTGAGTCATCTAGCCTCATTAAACCGAGATGATACTGCGCTTACCAAAACGGCTAAACAGCTAGCCTGGCAAGTCATCAGTAAAGTTTTTGCTGGCCCTCAACGCAGTGCAACTGGCTCTGAGTTAAAACAGTACCATAAGCAATTGCAAGCTGCTGTTAATAATCAGCATAAGCTGAATACCTTATTAACAGAACAACTTGGCATTAACAGCAAAGTCAATGTCACCTCCCCTGTCATTCCTGAAACACTGAGCGGGTATGTCAACAGTACCTCTGCTAATGCAGCTGGCTCGGCGTCTATTGGTATTACAGGTACTGAACTCCCCCTATCTGCTTCAGCAGGCATCAGCGCTACTTTTCGTAAAACTGAAATTTATGAGTTTGTACCCGCTTATTTTTGGACAGTGATTGCCGAAAATGCGCAACGCTTAAAAGAGTTACCCACAGCGTTAACAGCTTATGCAAAAACACTGTTAAATCAAGACAGCGCAAATAAGACTATTGTTGAACGGTCTATCCAGGCACTAGATACACTGAATAATGACTTTAATCGTTATATGACCGTTGTCCAAAAATATGATGCAGGCGAACAATCATCACGTGTAGAAAAACATGCCATTGAATCTCGTTGGGGCGTTCAAGGTCGTCATGAGTTTCTGCAAGCAGTTCATGCTTCTTACACATTATTTGCTGACCGTATATGGAATGCGAATTCAACACCAGAACAATTTCAACAGGCAACGGTATTACTCGATAAAATAAGTCAAAATATCACTCAACCTACTATCACCTATTCAAAAAGTAAACTTGAGAATATTGCTTCTTTTAAGCAGCTGGTTAGGCTCAGTATCACCGATAAAAGCTTCAGTTTAAATGGTTCGATAGGTAGTTTTGGGCTTGAAGCAACCGTTTTACATAGAAACCGAGTACATCCAAGTCGTTTGCGTCATGGTGACTATATTGATATTTATCTTAGCTTTAAGGCAGGTATTACCAGTGGTGATGTTACTGGCTTTATTGATAACATGGTGTCAAAAGTTAAGAGTCAATATGGTGCCACTGTTGACTCTGAACAAATCAAAAATACATTATCTGACTTCATCAATAATCATGTTGATGCTTCAGCATCAGGTAAATTTACCTTACAGTTGCGCTACTTTAAAGCGGGCTATCAACATGAGTATGGTGATAACCACTATCACAAACAGTTTTCGCGCTTTTTATTTACTCACTCAGTTAACTTAGGTGTCAATGGTGAAGTACCCATTGCAAGTGGGGCCAGTCTTGGTGGAAAAGTGGGTATCGCTCATAGTAATACCGAAGTTCTGAAAGAGTCACCCACGGCAGATACGCTTAGCTATATTCTTACCCGGTACAACCGCTGGTTCCGTAATAAAGAAATTGAAGGAGAATGGCAAGATTATTTTAATAATCATGAGGCAGAGTTTAGCCAACTTTTTAAGCAGTTAGGCGACACAGAGTCTACGGCTTATCAAGAAGCCCAACACTGGCTACAAGAACTCATAATAACTGCAGATACAAATAAAAAAGCACATTATCAAACATTGCTTGATGAGTTCAATACGGCTATGAATGCCTATCGACAAGATAGCTCAGAGCAGGCATTTACTGCAGCAAAAAGCGTTTTTAATAACTTTATGAGTGAGCAGGTAACGCCTTGGTGGAATGCTCACCGTAGTCACTGGCAAGATCTTCCTTTTCAACCCAAACATAACTTTTTAGAAAAGCTGACAAAACGTTTAGCGCATTTCCCCGACCAAATAAATGATGCCTTCAATCATCTGTTAAAGAATAACTCCGTATTACCACAGCAAAATTTAACTGATACAAGAGCCTTAACCAAAGCATTAACCCTTGATGATCAGTATTTATTCGATAGCTTTCTATTAGTTTATAAGCAGAAAGGTCTCAGTGCTGCAACCAGTTATACCCGCAATATTTTAGCCCTGGGATATCAGCAATGGCTGCAACCTGATCAAGAAAACCCTCAAGCAAAAGGATTAACTGAACGTATTAAACAGCTCCCTTCTCTCTATTTTGAAGCTGTAAATAGTGGCCAAGGCGCTAAGCGTTTACGAAAAGCACTTCACTCATTCGCTGAATCTGGCGTATTGAAGCTGCGGGTTGATGGCAATGATTTAGCGTTATTAATTAATAATAAAGCGGTCACTCTATTTAATTCCACCACCAGCGAAATCATAACTACAAATACGATTCGCAAAGCGGTTGATTATATTTCTTCACAGTATGATTTAAAACAACAAACCTGGTCACTTTCTCACACGACTTTAGACCAAACCTTAAGTGATGATATTATCACCCAAATGAGTCGCCCTTATGTCACTGATCTGGACTTATTAGCACAAGCCGATAAGAACCTTGGATTACTTTCAATGGGTGAACAACGTATCAGCCGGATAGAACTTTGGTTAGCAGGTGCCAAACTTAATAATACCGCTTTAACCACTGAGGATTTAATTACACTTACCACACTAGAAGGCTCACTCTCACTTAATCCAGAACAAACCCAACGCTGGATGAAACAATTAGATGGTAACCAACGTTATACTGCTTTAGCACGGCTGAATCAGTGGCTCACAGCTTCACCTAATTTATTGCCCGAAAATTCAAACTCTGTAGAAGTCATTAAATTACGTAAACAGGCAGAAGCTATTAATTGGTTAGATCATCAACTGCCTCTGCTATCGTCATTGGATGAAAAATTAAATCGCTCTTTGGCCAGCGTCACTGAGTTATATGATCGCCAGCATCGTTTATTTGGCTCAACACCTGTCCCTAACCAAAAACTCAATAGGTTAGCCAGTAAAATTAATGGCGTAAATACAGCTATGAGCGTCATACGCTTACCTGGTAATGTTTACCAAACCGTTGATGCTTTTGCTAAAGGTGACACCTACCATGCCGTACAATCATTAGCAGACACGCTTACTGATAATCTTGACATTACACTGGATGTGTTGGCTAACAGCACCAAAGTGCAGGCAGTATCAACTCGCCTTGCCAGTGTGGCAACCAAGCTAGGCGCTATTACTAACTTCGCTGGTGCAGGTTTAGGTATTTGGTCAGCTGTTGATAATTTTAGTGCGGCAGCAAATACGACAAATACTGACGAACGTATTGATTATATCGTTAATGGCTCACTGGCTGTGGCAGGTGTTGTGGTCTCAATTGCCACAGGTATTGCTTCGTTAATTACCGCCGCTGCTGGCCCTATTGGTGCTGCGATTGGCTTAGCGATTGGTATAGCCGCGAGTATCTATAACACCGTGCGAGTCAGACAACAACTTGCTGATGCAGGCATTACAGGTTCTGACCTTGACCTAGCGGGGGCTGCTGTGTTTTTTGGCTTTCCTGTTCCTGAGCATATAGCCAATAAAGCCGCAACAAATATTGGTGAACGTCAATGGAATGAAATGCAACAAAAACGCTTGGAAATGTATGCTCAACTAGGCGTCGATAAGCTGGTTTATAGCACACCAAAAGTGTTTACCGCCTACGGTAAAATAACCAATATTAGTGAAGGTTATGACTACTATAACTTATCCCCAACTGAACTAAGAGAATATCACCGAAATAATCCTGGTGAAGTCGATTCCGGCTGGGTATTTCGACAAGAAGCGAAAGCTGCTCAAGTTAAGAAACTAGATGCTTATGATGAGGAAAACGGTGTCACGCTTATTCAGTTAGGTAAAGGATTTGACTGGGCAAATGGTGACTTAAATCGTCGAAACATTTTCCTGATTGATCACAATCGAAGTGCATTTCAACGGCGGTATAAAGGGGGTAATAAAGCAGATACTTTTGAAATCCGTTCACCTAATGCTCTGCAACGCTTTACCAGTACTGACTATGCCATTGTGGATGGTGGAGCAGGTATTGATACTATTTCTTTCCGCTCAATGTATGCCTTTACAGGAAAGAAAAAAGGCGTAGAAATCAGTCTTGAGCCTCACAGTCACTTTGGCAATAAATCAACTGTGCAAATTCGTGATGGCCGAGAAGATTTTTTTCTTGTTGAAAACATTGAAAACGTCATTGGTTCTGAAGGTAATGACAAAATCAGTGGCGATCGCTTCAGTAATTTTTTACAAGGTTCAGAAGGTGACGACATCATAAGCGGCTTATATGGTGATGATCACTTAGTGGGAGGTCAAGGCAGCGACTATTTAAGTGGTGGTGAAGGTACTGACACTTATACGATTACAGCTGATGACTGGGAAACAGACACAGACCATGACACGATTGACAATAAAGTAGAAGCAGGAGAACGTTTTTATCGGGTAAAACTTGAGTATCTTGCAGAAAACCCTGACGCTTCTGATGAAGAAGCAAAGTTATATGCTTATCAACATATGCCAAAAGTAACAGCTACGGATCAATTAATTACAAACTTTGGTGACTTAAGCGGCTATAAAGAAAATGACAACCTTAAACTCACGGTGAGTCAAGGCTGGTTAAATGCTCTACGTTTGGCAAAAAAACTGTTTTCAAGTCATCAAGCAGGCAATAATATACTGCCACTCATGGATGATCTTCCACTTGCTAGTGCTACCCTTGAGCCTATAAAAACAGGGCTTAAAACCACAAAAGATCATTGGGAGCTATTAACCTCGGAAAGCTTCAAACCTGTTTTAGAATATTATCAGGAAAATGCACCAACGCGCCTTAATGTGATTACTCTTTCAAGTTACTTTAAAGGTAAACAATACCAGCATATTCAGTTCCGAGATTTAGCTGGTCATTTATATATTCCATCTGTTCAGAGTGATGGCCAGGTAATTTTTGATACCTTAGTTACTCGTGCAGCAGATGAAGGTCATTACAAAGTAAACCTAGCAAAAGGTTACACACACTTATTTAATGGCGACATTCAACAGCGATTTAACCTGCTTTCTACAAACATTACCAATGTCATTGGCTCTAAAGAAGACGACACAGTTCGAGGTAATAGCCTTGATAACTTGATTGATGGTGGTGCCGGTTTTGACCAACTTTTTGGTGAAGATGGTAATGATATTCTTGTATCTGGTGCTGATGGGGCACAACTAAGTGGCGGTAATGGTCATGATACCTATATGATTGGCGCCAACCAGAATATGGTTGTTATTACCAGTGATGACACAGATAACCAACGCGATACGATTAGTTTCCAAAATGGTTTTAACGGTTTTTCTCACCGCTACAGTACTCCCGAAAGTCGTTACTATCTCAATTATCAAGGTACTCAAATTATTCTAGGGAACCGCTACCAACAGAATCTTAGCAAAAAACTAACCTTTGCCTTCCAGTCCACAACACAACCCGGTCAAGGGGTATTATACGGTACATTTAATGAAAGCCATGAATTTCAACTTTCAGAGCTGGATTTAACAACTCAATCCCATAGTGACTATACCATCAATTTAGGTCAACAGTCGTATCAATCATCTACAGAGCAGTTTGAGCTAGCACACCCGTTAATGTCGCTGTTTAAAGTAAAGACTGGAGAAGGGAATGACATACTGTATACAGGTAAACATGAAGGAGTGATCATTGCCAACCTTGGCTCAGGCAACAACACTGTTAATATAAACCAATATTCCAGTATCATTTACTTAGAACAGTCATCACACACTACACTCACCGTGCAATGGGAAAATCTCGATTGGAATA
This sequence comes from Zooshikella ganghwensis DSM 15267, assembly GCF_000428585.1. GTDB lineage: Bacteria > Pseudomonadota > Gammaproteobacteria > Pseudomonadales > Zooshikellaceae > Zooshikella > Zooshikella ganghwensis. The sequence goes on from NZ_AUAF01000140.1 coordinate 10,087, forward strand.
ATTTTAAAGTTTTATACAAAGATGGCAATTTATCTCTTATAAACAAAGCTGATTCTGATCAAGCACTTATTTTAGAGCAAACCAGTAATTCATCTGAATTGACGATGAATATCATTGATAAAGACCAAACCACTCATTCCGTCGATATTAATCTACTTATTCAAATGGCCAGTCAAATGAGTGAAAAAGAAAATGGAGGAACCTCTACTTATAATGAACCACATCTAAATACTGCATTAACATCTTTGGTGCATACAGCCTAACCCTGTATTCAAAGATTAACTATCAAAGGCCCTCTAAAAATGCTTTTTTTTGAGTGGCCCTCAAGTGAATGTCAGTTGCTGCAATGATAACGAGCAACTGATATTTTCACTTTATAAAAGTTTTAAAGGTATATAATTTTCATTTTGAATGTATTTACTGCTTTTTTCTTCTAAGTAAAAAGCCTGTTAATAGCCCAAATAAACCCAAGGTTCCTGGCTCAGGGATAGGATCAGGTTCTGGTGTTGTACCTGCCCTATTGAACTGCAAATCATCAATATAGTGGTACAAACCGACATCAGAGCCAGTACCATAACGTAAAGTTACGCTAGTTACTGCCTGGTCACTAACAAAGCCAATAAACTGGTCAGCAAAGTCATTCATATTAGCAGCAACGCCAATTGTACCAATCAATCCACCTACATCGAAGATATCAAGGAATGCAGTAAAACCACTCGAACAACATGTGTCATCGTTTCCAAAAAACATCCCTACAGAAGATGCCGGTGTAGCAAAGCTAATCATAATAGGGTCAGGAAATGAGTTGGTTGACAGGCCTTGAATACCTGAAGGTGTTCCCCCACTTGCATAACTACTCGCACTGGCTAGAATGACTCCCGATGAGGCTGTTGCGGTAAATCCAAGCACAAAACTACCATCTTCAAAGTCTTCTAAAGCATAAGGCCCTTGGCTCATTCCTGCAGTTGAACCTACCTGAGTGATAACTGCATGAGAAACTAAACTTGTAGATAACAACGCAGACGTAAGCAGTAGCTTAAATGAAAATAAACCTTTTAGTGACATAAGTAATATCTCCCAAAAACTTTCGATTATAACAAAGCTTTTTACTACAAAAATTATGCCACTCAAGAATATTCTTAAAATACCCCTTATTTTATACGCTATAACACACAATATTTAATAGCTTTACTCAAAACCACAAATAAAAATGTATAGCCAATCGACACTAAAGCTTATAAGTATTCTTTAAGCAAAACACCTCAATGAGGAAAACACTGAATAAATCTTCAATAATATTACGCGGTTTCGGATAATAAGTGCAATTGGCATAAGAGAAGCCAGCTGGTAGAGTTTGCGCTTCTCCCGACCAAGAGATAAAGCACTATGAACTACACTCAGCTGACTGAACATGAACGATACCAGATTTATTCGCTTTTAAAAGCAGGATTAAATCAAAAAGAAATTGCTGAGAATTTGGAACGAAATCCATCAACCATCTCTCGTGAATTGATGCGGAATAAAGGGCTTCGAGGATATCGCCCCAAACAGGCACAGCAACAGTCAGATGACAGGCGATCATC
>NZ_AUAF01000141.1 GCF_000428585.1 Zooshikella ganghwensis DSM 15267
ATTGTGCATGAGTGAATGCAGCAGATTGCTGAGAAGCGGCTAAAACACCGCTGATATCTTGAACAAACTTCTTTACATGTGGTGTAGGGTTAATAATCACAAACCGTCGTCTAGTAGTCGCTATTGATAGACAGAAGCGGTATATTACTACACAACTGGTCTGCAGTCGGGGTGTTGATCGTTCTTTGCAAGGCGAAGAAAAGGAGCCCTGGCTGTAGTCCAGTCTTCTCAGAACCATCTTACCCAGCTAGTCAAGCATTAAAAACTCCGGAATCGAGTATAAATAATTTTCCCTGAGGTATTCGAGACCAACAAACTACGAAGTGTATTGAGTTCGACGGTGAAGGGGGACAGATAAGGGTCAACAGGTACTTCCAATAAAATATAATTTTCGTCCGGTACGATAAATTCCTGTTTTAATATCCATACAAATAATGTATCTGGCAATAATGCTTTTTTATTTATAGGATTTCCATCCTGATCCAGCAACAGACTGTTTTCATAGGCGTTACGTTTTAAGAGCACAAATTTTTGAGCATAAAGGTTTTCTACTTTTTCTCTTAGTAATAAATAACCATTATATTCAGTGAGACTCATTATGCGTGTATCAGCATAACGCCCACTATGTTCTCCAAGTGCTTTTACTTCATTTCCTTCAAGATCATATTCCACTAAAATCGGCGCATCATTTTCACCTTTAATAATATCTCTGGCATACACTGCGCCAGTAACCAACTCAGACTGATGAATATATTCTCCACCTTTTAATAACCCCCCGAAGGGAAAAGAATGAGCCGCCCCACTGGCAAAAATAACAAACAGCACAAGCCACAAACGCAACCCCAGCCGTAATAAACACAGCCAACGAAGCGCAGAAAAATTTAATTGAATAACAGGCACATACCACTGCATATGATTAACTACCTTACGCTCAATAAAGCGTTTTTACGGCCTGCTTAAAACGTATCAATAACAAACTTCCAGTTTAGGTCATGAAATCCAATTCAGGATAAGAAGATGGAGAGAAGAATTTTAGTTTACCGCTCAACGCAAATGGAAAGCGTCTTGAAGGAGAATAATGAGTCACCATTCCAGAACATTGACTTGATGCGCATCAAACAGTTGTTTGAAAATCAATCTTAGACTACATTTATCCTACTCTTGTCGAGTATTAAACTGTCATCAAATGACGGGTAACCTCTGTATAGTAATGTAAACGTTCAATATACACTGAAGGGCACCTCAAAAATGCCCTGAAATCTATGGCAACCATCTCGTTGCGAGTAACAACGGTCTAACCCCGAATGCTCATGAATAGGGAAAAGCACCATGCAAGCAATACGTAAACTGCTGGTAGTTGTTGATACCCGCAAGCCTGAACATACTGCGCTTAACCGTGCTTGTGCGATTGCACATGTAACAGGCTCCCAACTTCATATCCTATGTTGTAACCCTCATCCTGATGAAGAAACCCATGCTGTTCTCAGTGACTGGTGTGAGCCTATTCGAGCACAAGGATTATCTGTCACGAAACATATTCACTGGTATCACAGCCTGCACGAGACCATCATCAAGGTTCAACAAGCAGAGCAATGTGAATTGGTCATTAAAGACGCACGAGAAGAAAGTGAACTGAGTAAAGTCGTCTTTACTCCCAGTGATTGGAAATTGCTCCGACAGTGCCCTGCCGCTATCTTATTAGTCAAAAATGATAAGCCTTGGGAGAATGGTAATATATTAGCGGCAGTCGATGCAGATCCAAACGATGGTGACCACCAAATATTAAATGATGTCATTATTAGCCATGCCAGAGATATCGCCGGCCTTGCTGATGGTGAGTGTCACCTGGCTTCAGCACACCCTGCACCTATGCTGTCATCACCTGATCCTGTTTATCAGTTACAGGATGCCTTACAGAAAAAATATTTAGAGGTCTGTACTGGTTACGCAGATAAATACCATATTCCTTTAGACCATATTCATGTCGAAGAAGGCCCAGCATCAACCTATATTCCTCATATTGCCAAGCAGTTAGATGCGCCTTTAGTCGTCATTGGTACTGTCGCTCGCAGTGGTTTAAAAGGCGCTATTATTGGCAATACTGCTGAGCAAATAATTGATAGCCTGGAAGCCGATATTCTTACACTAAAACCTACACATGTTATGGAGACATTAGAGGCGGCACTCAGCCATAAGTAAGCAACAGCTGTAGATGCTACGTACTACGACCTCAGGCTACCATTACAGGGAAACTCCACCAGTGCTCATGGACTGCATGAGCACTGCCAAGACTCATTACAGTTTTTTTATGCGCAACTACTATATATACTGTACTTCAATATTCTGCACTTCAAGTGGCTTATAACCATACGACAGTTTGTAAAATTTTTTTCATGAATAATGGAAATTAATGATGTAAGTCAGCGAGTTACTTAACAATTTTCCCTTATTTAGTTATACTTCCGGAACCAAGTGGGGTTCCTAAACTGCTATTTATTTACCTGCCAAATACCCCATAAGCGCTTGCGAGTTCAAGCCCTAAAGGCCCACCTAATTCACTGATGAGCATCATCACCAGCGCGTGATAATAAACCCGGCAGGAAGCACACTGATGAGGGTAAGACCGTGTTAGAAGCCTACCGCAAACATGTTGAAGAACGCGCCGCAGAAGGCATTCCCCCCAAACCACTTAACGCGGAACAAACTGCAGGGTTAGTCGAGCTGCTTAAGTCCCCCCCTGCAGGCGAAGAAGACTACTTGCTTGAACTATTAGTTGAGCGCATTCCTCCTGGAGTTGATGAAGCGGCCTATGTTAAAGCAGCTTTTTTATCAGCTATCGTAAAAGGTGAAGCAAACTCACCATTAATTTCCGAAGAGCAAGCCACCAAATTACTGGGCACCATGCTGGGTGGCTATAATATCGCCACGCTCATTGAGTTATTAGAAAATGATCAGCTGGCGAGTCTGGCTGCGGATGAGTTATCGCATACCTTATTGATGTTTGATGCTTTCCATGATGTAGCCGAAAAAGCAGCTGCGGGTAACGCACATGCTAAGCGCGTCATGGAGTCCTGGGCTAATGCTGAATGGTTCACTGCTAAAAAAGAATTACTGGAAAAGATCACCTTAACGGTTTTTAAAGTGACAAGTGAAACCAACACGGATGATCTATCACCAGCGCCTGACGCCTGGTCTCGCCCTGATATCCCACTCCATGCGAAAGCTATGTATAAAATGCCCCGCGAAGGCATCACCAACGCAGCGGAGCAAATTGCTGAACTAAAAGAAAAAGGACACCCTGTTGCGTTTGTCGGTGATGTGGTCGGTACCGGCTCATCGCGTAAATCTGCGACGAATTCTGTGCTGTGGTATATCGGTGATGATATTCCTCATGTTCCCAACAAACGTGCAGGTGGTGTCGTACTAGGGGGCAAAATTGCACCTATTTTCTTCAATACCATGGAAGATGCTGGGGCGTTACCGATTGAGTGTGATGTCAGCAACCTGAACATGGGTGATGTGATTGATATCTATCCCTATGAAGGTGTTATCAAAGCCCACGGCACTGACAATATTCTTTCTGAGTTTAAACTAAAGAACGATGTCATTCTGGATGAGGTACGTGCCGGTGGGCGTATTCCACTGATTATCGGCCGCGGCCTTACTGATCGTGCTCGTGAAACACTGGGCCTAGAACCGTCAAAAGTATTTAGACGCCCTGTCGCCCCACAAAGCTCAACTAAAGGCTTTACCCTGGCCCAAAAAATGGTCGGTCAGGCCTGTGGCGTTGAAGGGGTTCGACCAGGCCAATACTGCGAACCTAAAATGACCACGGTTGGCTCACAAGATACTACCGGCCCCATGACCCGTGACGAGCTTAAAGACCTCGCCTGCCTGGGTTTCTCTGCCGACTTAGTGATGCAGTCTTTCTGTCATACTGCGGCTTATCCCAAGCCAGTGGATATTGAAACTCAGCACACCCTGCCTGACTTTATTCGTAATCGTGCAGGCGTTTCATTACGCCCAGGGGATGGCATTATCCACTCCTGGTTGAATCGTATGCTATTGCCAGACACAGTTGGTACCGGTGGTGACTCACATACTCGCTTCCCAATTGGTATTTCGTTCCCTGCCGGTTCAGGTCTGGTGGCTTTTGCCGCAGCCACAGGGGTGATGCCATTGGATATGCCTGAGTCGGTGCTGGTTCGATTTAAAGGTGAAATGCAGCCTGGTATTACCTTACGTGACCTGGTTAATGCCATTCCTTATGCGGCTATCCAACAAGGTTTGTTGACAGTTGCCAAAACCAATAAGAAGAATATTTTCTCTGGAAGGGTTTTGGAAATTGAGGGCTTGCCTCATTTGAAAGCTGAGCAGGCTTTTGAGCTGTCCGATGCCTCTGCCGAACGCTCTGCTGCAGGCTGTACTATCAAACTGGACAAAGAGCCTGTCATTGAGTACCTCACCTCTAACATAACACTGCTACGTTGGATGATCAGCGAAGGTTATGGTGATGCGCGTACATTGGAGCGTCGTGCCCAAGCAATGGAAGCCTGGCTGGCCAATCCTCAATTAATGAGTGCGGATGAAGACGCTGAGTACGCTGCTGTTATCGAAATTGACCTGAATGAGATTAAAGAACCTTTACTGGCTTGCCCAAATGACCCTGATGATATCAAGCCACTTTCAGAAGTGACGGGTGACAAGATTGATGAGGTCTTTATCGGCTCATGTATGACCAACATCGGTCATTATCGGGCTGCAGGTCGTTTGCTTGATCAGCTTTCCTCACCTATTGCCACTCGTTTATGGATTGCTCCACCTACCAAAATGGATGAGCACCAGTTGATGGAAGAAGGCTTCTACAATGTTTATGGCCGTGCCGGTGCTCGGACGGAAATGCCAGGTTGTTCGCTATGTATGGGTAACCAGGCCCGAGTTGCTGCTGGTGCAACAGTCGTTTCTACATCAACCCGAAACTTCCCTAACCGCTTAGGTGATGGTGCCAATGTGTACCTGGCCAGTGCTGAATTAGCCGCCGTCGCATCTATTTTAGGTAAGCTACCAACTGTAGATGAGTATATGTCCTACGCTAAAAACCTTGATAGCATGGCTGGAGATATCTACCGTTATATGAATTTCAATGAAATTGAATCATTCCAAAAAGCAGCTAACCAAATTATTGCCACTGATGCGGCAACGTCTTAACTCTTTTACGAAAGCTCGCTCTACCCAGAAAAACCCGCCTTAGCGGGTTTTTCTTTTTCTTTTGTTATCTGACTACTATTACAATCTTGCGTCAGTACCTTTGGCTTGGTACTGTTGGTTCGCAATCTGCATCTAATCTACTCGCAGACAAACTGCAGATCGCTTGTGAACCAGAGGCATAATAATAATTTAGATACCCTAGGGCCTGTTAACACTAATTGAATATCACTGTTATGACGGTAAAAGCACTAATCTAGGCGCGAAGCGTGAAGTTTAGTTGTTCTAAATAAACAATGAGCAACAACGAGTAGTGCTTTTACCGACATAACCCTTCGGGCCGGGATTATTTTTCCACCTAGCGGTGTTACAAGTCATTTATGTAGAATGACTACACGGCATTCCTTGTGCCTTGCTAGGCGAAAAAATAGTCTACGGCAGTGATGATTCAATTAGTGTTAACAGGCCCTTACTTAGCGGTATAAATACGCCAATAAAGAAAAACGACTAAACAAAAGCAGTTTACAGGCAGTGACTATGGCATCTGCGCATTTAGCCAAAACAGTGGAGTCCGGCTCAGGTCAACTGGTATTAATTCCATCCAAAATATCAGTACCCAACCGACCTTCAAAACTCACTCATCGACCTCGTTTAGCAAGTCAGTTAGCAGACTATTCAACTCACCAACTAACCCTGATACATGGCCCTGCTGGCTACGGCAAAACTTCCCTGAGCTTAGACTGGATCAACCAACTCAATCACCCTGTCGCATGGTTTAGCATTGACTCTGCTGACAACGAGCCAGTCCGTTTTATTGCATATCTCACTGCTTGCCTTCAACAAGCAACACAACGTTGTCCCCAGTCACTTGAGCAAGTACTTACTGCCAGCCCCATTCACTTTGAAAGCCATATTTCTCGGTTACTTATGGAGTTAGCCAATACAGACACTCCTGTATTACTGGTACTTGATGATTACCACTGGATTGACAACGAAGTGATTCACCAGGGGCTTCGCTTCTTAATTAAACATAAACCTGCGTTTTTACACATTGTGATTAATTCCCGAAGCTTGCCGCCACTGGGCCTTGCTAACTTAAGGCTGCACGATCAATTATTAGAAATTGCACCTGATCAACTGGCATTTGATGAAGATGATGCTCACCAGTTTTTTGCAGACCGCTTACCTTTTTCACTAACACCCTGTCAGCTTGCTCCACTGTTGCAACAAGTTGAAGGTTGGCCAACGGTTTTACAGTTGATTGCCCTGCTCTCAACACCCGATATTGATAGCTTTGAGTCATGGGCCAATGAAGTCGTTAAGGGCCACACATATTTATTGGATTATCTGGCTGAAGAAGTTTTGACACAGGTTTCACCTGAAATAAAACAGTTTTTGTATTTCAGCAGTGTACTTGACAGCATGAATGACTATTTAGTGAAAACCGTCACTGGCGTTGAAAATGGCCAAGCCATGCTGGAACAAGTGGAACAACTTGGTTTATTTATTACGCCCCTTGATTGTCAGCGTCACTGGTATCGTTATCATCCATTATTTTCAACCTTCCTTCGTCACCAACTAGGCAAGCACTATCCTGGTCAAACTCAGACCTTACATCAACGCGCCTGTGCTGGCTGGCAACAGTTGGGGTATATTCACGAGGCGCTGACCCATGCCATTGCGGGTGAAAACCATTGTGCACTCACTGAAATCTTGCTGAAACATGGCTGGTCTTTCTACCAACAAGGCCAGTGTCGTATTTTGCAACAGGCATTAAACAGCATTCCCTCAGCAACGCTGGCTGCAAACGCTGAACTCACCATGCTGGGAGCTTGGGTTGCCCAAAATCTTTACCAGTACGATGACGTTGAGAACTTACTCGTACAAGCAGAACAAAAGCTCCCTCAGCAAATGCCTCAACCTCAATGGCAAGAAATTCAATGCGAATTCAACACCATTCGTGCTCAACTGGCGATGAATTTAGGGCAAATAAAAGAAGCACAAATGCTAGCTCAGGATGCACTGGCTAATTTGCCCGAAGAACGGCGGCGTATTCGAACTGTCGCCTTATCCGTCTTAGGTGAAGCCAGCTTCTGCCAGGGTCAGCTAACCAAAGCACAGCAGATGATGGAAGAAGCCGAACAACTCGCCCGATTAAGAGGTGCCAGTCAAATCGCGCTATGGACCCAGTGCCAGCAATCTGAAATTGCCATGGCACAGGGCTATCTACAAAAAGCCTTTAATATTCAAGATAAAGCCTTACAGTTTGCGACAGAGCATCAGGTGAATCACTTACCGATCATGGAGTTTATTCATCGAGTGCGTGCTCAGGTTTTATTTGAGTGGCATCATTTGGATGGTGCGGAAAAACACAGTCTCGCCGGGATCGAAATCTTACGTCCCCAAGGTGAACATTGGTTCTTACAATGCTATGCCCTACTGGCAAAAATCGCATTGCTTCGTGGAAAACATACTGTATGTGCTGACTATATACAAAAACTACAACAGTTGATGCAAGGTGATGACTATCACAGTGACTGGATGGCAAATGCCCATGCAACAATGCTCGCTTATTGGCAAGCAACCCAGGATATGGCGGCTATTGAACGCTGGCAGCAAGCGGCCCCACCACTATCACCGGCCACTAATCACTTTTACCAATGTCATGCCCGCAATCGCGCTCGAGCAGAAATCTATCTTAACCAACCTGCTAAAGCCATTGATATATTGACGTCACTGCAACAACAAGCCGTAAAATACCGCCTTATTACTGACCAGAACCGTAACCATATATGTTTTGCACAAGCTTATTGGTCACAAGATGAACGAGAGCTTGCCTTAGAGCATCTGGAACAGGCGCTTCAGCTGGCAACAACAACAGGCTTTATCAGCAGCTTTTTACTGATAGGTAAGTCGCTTATTGTGATGCTAAAAGCGCTAAAGCAAGACTACCCCCTAGCTGACAATGAGCTACAACGAGCTGAACGCTTGATTAAACTAGCTCAGCAGCAACGCAGCTTGAACAAATCGATTACCATCACGTTAGATGAAACATTAATTGGTGATATTCTGCAGCAGGCTGATATCCCTGAATTAATAAAATCTACCCCCCTAACCAAGCGAGAATGGCAGGTCTTAAGCCTGATTCATAGTGGCTTGAGTAATGAACAAATTGCTGGACACCTGGAAGTGGCACCCAGTACCATCAAAACCCATATTCGTAGTCTTTACCAAAAGCTCAATGTTAACCACCGAGATGAAGCCATCGATATAGCTAATAAAATGCTGCGCACTATTCAAGGTGATTAAACAGCAAGTCAAGGGGATTAACCAGTAAGGACTACGCCCTGTATCTACGCCTATAAATTAAATCCTGGGGGAGGATGTTTTTGTTACCTTGATTCTTGATGATAAGGATATCTGTTAACTAATTTGGGATGAGCAAGGTAATTACAATGCGTAAGCATAATCAGGAATGGTGGCGTGGAGCCGTTATTTATCAGGTTTATCCACGCAGCTTTATGGATTCTAACCAGGATGGTATTGGTGACTTGCCTGGCATCACTGCCAAAATACCCTATATTGCCAACCTAAATGTTGATGCTATTTGGCTGTCGCCGTTTTTTACCTCTCCGATGAAAGACTTTGGCTATGATGTCAGCAATTATCGTGATGTTGATCCGATTTTCGGCACACTCGAAGATTTTGATCAACTGATTGCAGCCGCCCATCAACACAACCTAAAAGTGATTATTGATCAGGTACTTAGTCACACATCAGATCAGCACCCCTGGTTTAAAGAAAGCCGTAACAGTAAAACAAACAGTAAAGCCGACTGGTATGTGTGGGCTGACCCTAAAGCCGATGGTAGTCCACCCAATAACTGGCTATCGATTTTTGGAGGCTCGGCCTGGACCTGGGATAGCCGACGCCGACAATATTACCTGCATAATTTTTTAAGCAGTCAGCCTGACTTAAATTTTCATAATTCAGATGTTGTACAACAACTGCTAAATGATGTGGAGTTTTGGTTGAAGCGAGGTGTTGATGGCTTTCGCCTGGATACCGCCAACTTTTATTTTCATGATGATAAATTACGGGATAATCCTCCCAGTAAAAAAATTGTGGATGGCAGTATTGGTGTTCGCCCAGATAACCCTTATGGCTATCAACAGCATATTTACGATAAAACACGCCCTGAAAATCTTGAGTTTTTACAAAAGCTACGTACCCTGCTGGATCGTTATCCAGAAACGACCACGGTGGGTGAAATTGGCTGTGACCACTCATTAAAAACCATGGCAATGTATACCTCTGAGGGTAATAAGCTCCACATGGCCTACTCTTTTGATTTACTTACTGAACAAAGTAGCGCCGACTTTCTACAAACCACCATGGAAAATATGGAAGCAGCACTGGGTGATGGCTGGCCTTGCTGGTCGTTAGGTAATCATGATGTGGCGCGGGTTTTAAGCCGTTGGGGTATAACACCCAAACACGCAAAAGCCTATATGCACTTCCTCCTCACCCAACGTGGCAGCATCTGTGTTTATCAGGGTGAAGAGTTAGGTCTTACGGAAGCAGAGCTTGCTTTTGAAGAGTTACAAGACCCATACGGTATCACCTTCTGGCCACAGTTTAAGGGCCGTGATGGATGTCGTACTCCCATGCCCTGGCAACATGATCAGCACAATGCTGGCTTTTCAGACGTAAAGCCTTGGTTACCTGTACCCCAAGAGCATTATCAACACAGTGTCGACCAGCAACAAGGGCAACCAGACTCAATGCTTAAGGCTTATCAGGACTTCCTTGCTTGGCGAAAAAACCAGCCAGCCCTGATCACAGGAAGTATTGATTATCTTGCTGCACCTGAAGGGGTATTGCTATATCAGCGCAGTCATGAAAATCAACATCTGCTGGTAGCCATCAACCTTAATCAACAGGCGGTGACAATACCTTTATCTCAAGTCACTGAAGCACACGTCGAAGTTTTACCAGCACCTCACTGCCTAGGTCAGCTTCAACAAAACACCCTTAAGTTGGATGCGTTTGATACGCTCATTATGATGCTGAATTAATCGACAGTAGGAGTATAAAATGGCCAGTGTCAAGCTGTGCAATGTTTATAAGCGTTATGGTACAGCAGAAATATCCAAAAATATTAATTTGGATATCCAAAGCGGAGAATTTGTGGTGTTTGTTGGCCCTTCGGGTTGTGGTAAATCAACCCTATTACGGATGATTGCCGGGTTGGAAGACATCAGTGAAGGTGATTTATTCATTGATGACACACAGGTTAATGATGTCCCCCCAAAAGACCGCTCAGTGGGTATGGTGTTCCAATCTTATGCACTCTACCCCCATATGTCCGTTGCAGAGAACATGGCATTTGGCCTTAAACTAGCGAAAGTCAATAAATCCACTATAAAACAGCGTGTAGAAAAAGCCGCAAATACTTTACAACTGTCTTCTTTACTTGAGCGAAAACCAAAAGATCTTTCCGGGGGGCAGCGACAACGGGTAGCTATAGGACGCACTATTGTACGCGAACCTAAAGTGCTGTTATTTGATGAACCACTCTCTAACTTAGATGCAGGGTTGCGGGTGCAGATGCGTATAGAGATTGCCAAGCTTCATAAGCGTCTGCAAGCCACTATGATTTATGTTACCCACGACCAGGTCGAGGCCATGACTCTGGCTGATAAAATTGTGGTTTTGGATGCTGGCTTTATTTCTCAAATTGGTCGCCCTCTTGAACTTTACCATTATCCTGCCAACCAGTTTGTAGCGGGTTTTATTGGTAGCCCACAAATGAATTTTATTCCATGTACTATTGAGCAGACTCATCCTACCTCTGTGACCGCCCGCCTCACCAATGGACGACCCATTACGCTTGAAGTAGATGGTACACAGATACAACCAGGTGAAAGTGCAACAATAGGCATTCGCCCAGAGCACTTTGCTTTACCTGAAACAGCTAATGTCACCATTGATGGACACGTCAATGTGGTCGAACGCTTAGGAGACCACACACTGATATATGCAGACATGCCAGGCTTGTCAGACAACATTACAATTCGTGCTGATGGTAATACCAAAGTATACGAAGGAGAAACGTATACTATCGGATTAGACGTCTCACGTTGTCATTTATTTCGTGCTGATGGTTCAGCCTGTCGTCGTCTAATTAAAGAACCAAGCCTGAACTTCTAATCCTTTTACCCCTGCTACCATACCCAAAACGAAGGTTTTTTTAGCGGGGCTAGTCTGGTCTGTTAAAACGAGCGATAGCATCAGTAGCTGTTATAAAAGTGCTAACTGGGCCGCCAAATGATGAGGCCCCAGGAGCTTATATTAATAAGTCACTGGGGTGGCAGTTAAATGCTCCTCGGCAATAGCTCCTGCATTGCTCTACTATATGACATCCATGTCATTATGCATAAACTGCATTTCCACCATCCTT
>NZ_AUAF01000142.1 GCF_000428585.1 Zooshikella ganghwensis DSM 15267
CTCCCAGAGAAATGGAGGGGACAGTTAAACCGGGTCCGACGACGGGTTGAGACAACGATTGGTCAGCTTGTAAAAACGTTTAATATCCAACGAACAAAAGGTAGGACCTTATGGAGTCTGACGAATCGAATAAGTCGTAAATTGTTATCACACAGTTTATGTGTGTTACTCAATAGAAACGAAGGCAACGCTCCACTTCAGTTGGCTCAATTAATAGGCTAAAAAGTCGAGCATCGCGTTATTGTTGATGTAAATTATCGTGGCTATGCAGCCCTTGATGAAGGTGTCACTGCACTTCAACAATCTCGTTACTTTTTTGCTGGCTATCCGAAAGAAGCACGGTTTAAAAGAGATTTTCAAGGTCCTTATAATGATGACTACTTAATTAGTGACCGTTTAGGTGTGAGACGATTTGTTTGGTCAAGCTGTGGTGCCAAGGAGCCAGTGGTTGTTACAACGGAACTGCGATTAAGTAATAATGGTAATGTTAATGCCAGAGGCTTAATCACGACAGACACTATTGATGGTAAATTAACCCAGCAGTATGGTATTCAGTTCAGAAAATGTGACGAAACATTGACTACAGGCTCAAGTACAAACACAGCCTCAGTCAATTACTATTAAACTGTTTCATGTACAAGACTTAAAATAATTCTACTGTTGTCTGACTAAACAGCTTTTCCATTTTCCGGCAGCATTTCTAACAATATCAAGAATAATATACCCAATACGAATGGTTTTTAGGTGCGGCCATTGAGTAACGAAGCCCCATGAGCCTATATTAATAGGTGATTGGGGTGAGGAGAGAAGATAACAAAGCCTAGAAATCATTCGTGAAGGGTATACGTGAGGCGTATATCCTTCAAGAGTCTACCCAACGAATTAAGTATTCTTGCCAATCCTCCTCAGCTACCTGCGTTTCACAAAGTGTTTTACCCCTGACTGAAACACCTTCCTCATGAACACTGTCTGCTTGACCAGTAACTAATGGATGCCAGCCTGGTAAAGGCTTGCCTTCAGCCAATAGACGGTACGCGCAAGTTGGTGGCAACCAGTGAAACTCTTCTATGTACTCTGGTGAGAGAACAGTACACTCTGGAATATGTTGGGTACGATGCTCATATTCTTGGCAACGACAACTATCATCGTCCAATAATCGACACGCAATTTGAGTGTAATACACCTGCCCATCATCTTCGTCTTCCAGCTTGTGTAAGCAACATAGCCCACAGCCATCACATACGGATTCCCACTCAGCTTTGGAAAACTGCTTTAATGATTTTTGTTGCCAAAATGGAATGACTATATCACTCATAACTTATACTTATTCCGGATCATTAAAACACAGTAGCTCATCAGGCAATGCCACTAAATACTCTTCTTTAGGAGGTGGCATTTGCAGATAAAAACCTTGCTCAGTGATTGCATCTAACACCTGATCTGCCGTAACGCGTGCAAGCTTTTTCTCTGAATGCAATACCAACGTCATAACAGGTTGAGGCTCACCAAAAACAGTTAATAATGACTCAGGTATTTTATTTAAACCATCTTGTTTTTTAACATAAAGATAGGTTTCATCTTTACGACTGCTTTTGTAAACAGCAACAACCACTTTGTCTGCAATCACGATACCAAACCTTGTTTTATCTCATTTAAATAAGCTACCAGTTCTTGGCCAAAACAATGATATCGCCAATTATCTTCATCCATTGACCAACGAAATACATTGTCATATAAACCAGAGCGGATTATCGCTTGAAAAGGTTTTTTGGGCATTAATACTTCGACAGGAATTTGTAAAGCTTCAGCTTTAACTGCCAACCACTGCTTTCCTTTTTTAACATAGCGTTTACTTGAAGGAGGAAGTGGTTTCGGAAGACGCTCAGGCAGGTTTTCTTCTTTTATGATCATTCCCTGTCTAACACAGTTTAAAATAGTGTCCCCATCTCGCTTAATGACACTGGATTTAATCCCTTTAATCGTGGCAAGTTGTGCTTTATAACGAGGCTTGCGGCGAGCAATTTGCCACAATAATTGATCGCCCAATAAATGATTACGAGGAATGTCACGTGCTAATAACTGCTGCTCACGCCAAGTGGCCAGTGCTTGTAATATTGCTAACTCCCTTGGATATAAACGCCATGCCTGCTTTATCTGACGATAATAGTTTGTTAAATCCGTAGTAACTTGATATTCAGCACAAAGAGCTGCACCATCGTTCAGCACCCACTGAGTTCGCCCCTGAGCCGCTAGCAATTTAACTAAAGCATAATACAACTGATGTAAATACCATACATCATCTACCGCATACTGTAATTGTGCTGATGAAAGCGGGCGGTCTTGCCAGTTTGATCGTGTTTCTGCTTTACCCAGAGACTTATCCAGTACTTCAGCCACCAGCCGTTGATAGCCCACACTATTACCCAGCCCTGCAAGCGCTGCAGCTAACTGAGTATCAAAAAGCGGCTGGGGTAACCGCTTTACTGTACGCTGTAACAACTGAAGGTCTTCAGAACACGCATGCAATACTTTGGTAATTCCAGGCTCAGCTAATAAGGAACCCAAAGGAGTTAAGTCAGGTATAGCTATAGGGTCGAGTAAATATACCTTCTTTCCATCACAAAGTTGGATAAGACATGGTTGAGCAAAAAAAGTATGACTACGTTCAAACTCAGTATCCAACGCAATGACTTCAGCGCTTAAACAGTCTGCAACCATTGCTTCCAGCGCTATAGGAGTATCAACCCAATGTACTGGGCAGTCTGTTGTCATTCACCCAATCCCATTTGTTTGCGCCCAGCAAAAGCATGTAGCAGAGTGCCACCGTCAACGTATTCAAGCTCTCCCCCTACAGGCACCCCGTGCGCTATTCGAGTCACTTTAACACCCAGCGCAATAGCTTGTTGTGCAATAAAGTGAGCTGTTGCTTCCCCTTCTACTGTAGGGTTAGTGGCTAATATCATTTCTTCCACAGCGCGTTGCTGCAACTGAGCTAACAAATCATCAACACCGATTTCTTCTGGACCAATACCATCAATAGGAGAAAGGTGCCCCTGCAGAATAAAATAATGCCCCCGATACCCTCCTGCCTGCTCAATAGCCAACATATCAGCAGGACTTTCAACCACACACAAAATGCTTTTTTCACGCTTGGGATCAGCACAAATTGAACAGTAGTCCAGCTCTGTCAATGTTCGACATGAGCGACAATGGCCTACCTCACTCAAGGCAGTAGCAAGGCTAGCGACAATTCTTTCTGCACCTTTTCGGTCACGCTCCAGCAGGTGAAGTGCCATACGCTGGGCGGACTTTGGTCCAATACCAGGTAAACACTGAAGTGCTTCAATTAATTGTTTAATCAGAGGACTAAAAGCCATCTTTAACTCCACAAGCCAAAGCGCTAATGACAAGCAACGCTCAGTCAATACGCGAAATGCTCATTAAAAAGGCTTAAAGCCGCCTGGAATGTTTAATCCCAGCCCATCCGTTAAACTCCCCATACGTTTTTGGCTTTCTGCTTCTACTTTACGAACAGCATCATTTACAGCAGCCGCAATGAGGTCTTCAAGCATTTCCTTATCTTCTTTTAATAAACTAGGGTCAATCGATACTCGGCGCACATCGTAACGGCCATTCATCGCCACAGCGACCATTCCAGCACCAGCCTCACCTTTTATTTCCAGTTGTTCAAGTTCTTGCTGGTTTTTTTTCATTTGTTCTTGCAGTTTTTCCTGAGCCTGTTGGAGCTGGCCCATTAAATTTTCCATACCACCTTTAAACATACGTACCTCAATAAACGGGTTATGGTAAGTAGTTAATGCTTCTCATCTATCGGGGTGATCGATTGTTCCACGATTGTAGCAGAAAACTGTGCTACCAACGCCTGTACAATATGATCACTTTCAATGCTTTGTTTTGCCTCTGCTAACCGCTTAGCTTTCTTTTCCTGTAGCCAGCGAGCTGGGGTCATATCTGTCACTGGTGCAGTCGATATCTGTAAGCGAATCGATTCGCCAAACCAGTTACTCACAGCCAGCTCAATGCGCGAATGATGCGTATCACTAAACAACATGGAGTGTTTTTCATCTAACACCAGTGACCATACGTTTTGCTCAATGCTCATGAGTGCCATATGCGAGCCTAAGTTTTGCGTCACCCCTCCTAGCCCCAGCAACCAAAATAGCTCAGGCCACTGAGCAAGCGACATGTCTTCAAGTGCTTTAGCTACATTAATATCATTAGCCTGAACCTCTGTAGCTTCAGACGACCCAACCTGCTCACGAGCATCAAGCTGGCCGGCTAAAGAGGCTCTATCAACTGGCGTGGTTTTATCCGTAACGTTTTCTTGTTTTGGGGTTTCTCGTCCGCCATGTGCCTGCTGTACAGCTGGCCCTGAAGAGTGAGCTACTCCTAATGGGGGAGCACTCGCCTCCATATCTTGCAGGCTAATATGTTGGGCTGTTGCTGACAGGCTTTCCGCTCTAGGCTGTTCCTGTCCCTTACCTTTTTGTGAAACCTCTGCACTACCCTGATCACCAATATTGCAATAAACATGGCTCGTTGCCTGTTGTGAAGTTACATGTGAACCCTCTGGCTGTTTAGCCAGCGGGTCTTCAGGTAATGACTTTGGGGATGAGGGTGTCTCCTTGACGTGTGGCTCACCAAGCTCATCAATATTGGCTGAAGGTGTTGAGGGAGCAGCCAATGAAGTTATCTCAGACGTTTCCGACTGTTCACCTGAATCCTTGGTGAGAGGCTGTTGAGGTGGCCCCTCCACAGGTGTAGGACGAAATGCCAGCATTCGCAGCATGACCATTTCAAATCCTCCCCGTGGATCTGGGGCTAGCGGCAAGTCTCGCCGTCCTAAGAGACCAATTTGGTAGTAAAGCTGAACATCTTCAGCAGTCATTTTGGCAGCTAATGCTAATAAACGCTGTTGATCACCTTGACTATTATCAACTGCATCAGGAACCATTTGGGCAAGTGCAATACGATGCAAAATAGACAATAAATCAGCCAAGACGCTTATATAGTCAGGTGCAAACTCAGCAAGATGTGCAATTGTGTTCAACAGTTGCTGTATATCGCCCTCAGCAAGTGCTTCGACCACATGAAAAACCTGATGGGGATCAATAGTTCCCAGCATAGCTGCTACATCGGGTTCACGAACTTCACCGTGGCCAAAAGCAATTGCCTGGTCAGTTAAACTCAACGCATCGCGCATACTGCCATCTGCAGCTTGAGCAAGCTGCCAAAGTGCAGGCATATCAAAACCCACACTTTCTTCAGCCAAAATAAACTGTAAGTGGCCAACAATTCGCTCTGGCGACATATTCTTGAGGGCAAACTGCAAACAGCGAGAAAGGATCGTAACAGGTAATTTCTGAGGATCTGTGGTTGCCAGCAAAAACTTAACGTGAGGCGGTGGCTCCTCCAAGGTTTTTAGTAGTGCATTAAAGCTGTGGGTTGACAGCATGTGGACTTCGTCAATCAGGTAGACTTTGTAACGGCCACGGGTTGGCGCATACTGGACATTTTCCAGAAGTTCACGGGTATCTTCGACTTTGGTGCGTGATGCAGCATCCACCTCAATTAAATCAACAAAGCGCCCTTCATCAATTTCACGACAGGCGTCGCATTGCCCACAGGGTTCAGAGCTAACACCATGCTCACAGTTCAAGCACTTAGCAAGGATACGCGCGATAGTGGTTTTACCTACACCTCGGGTACCAGTAAACAAATAGGCATGATGTAAACGATCATGATCTAGCGCATTGACCAGCGCCTTGAGCACATGCAATTGCCCTACAAGTTGTTTAAATGTGCGTGGTCGCCACTTACGTGCCAGTACCTGATAACTCATGCAAAGATTTTTCCGCTGTGCACTACTTTAATTGAATAGAGACTACTTAAGCCAAACCGAGTATGTTAGCTGAGAAGCCTCGTAATTGCACCCTCTCCATGGAAAACACATGCTGTCTATCTAAGGTGAAACACTCAGCCAATAACCGCTGTCTTTCGCTAAAACCTTATTTACCGTTACACACCCAAAGTGACAAATACAGCACACGAAACAGCACTGTTAGCAACGATAACTTGTCAGGACTTAAGAACCCTGATTTAATTAGCAATCGTTAAATGCTGCTTATAGCAACAATTTTTTGTGACATTATTTAGTACCTATTGCGGTATTTAGGCTTATTCTGGCTATGTCGCGAAAGCAACATATAAAGCAGTACGTAATATCTAAACCCGTAATAACATCAAGAGTAGGACTGACGTCCTCGCCAACCTGCTGTCCCTAGGCAAGGTGGATTCCGCAAAGCGGAGATGTGGCCCTTAGGCAATTAAATAGGCCCCCTTAGTCAGCGTCAGTTCTCTACAGTTCCAGGAGAACACCATGCAGTGTGATTTTGTGGTAAGCCAGTACGCACCACACCCTAAAAAAACGACACCTGTCCTCTCCCTTCGCGACCAGGCGTCAATGAGTTGGTTTATCCATCACCAACACTATGACTGCTCATTATTTGTCTGGATCTCTCAAGCTTGGCTTAAACAACCCAAAAAATTCAGCTTGCCACGTTATCAAGTTTTTGTGGAGTTTCGTGATAGTAATCGTTGTTGTCGTTACCACGAGTTCACCTTTTCCAGGTTTGAAGAGGCATTACAGTTTATCCATGGACCCTTAGCCCACCACCGCCTGAACAATATTTCACCACAAATGACGCAACTGTATCCTGTAAAAAAAGATAATTGACTTCCCACAGGTGTTTTTCAAGCTATTCACCTTTTCTCGGCTTTGGCCATTATTGAATACACATGACGGCTAAAAATAAGCTATTAGAAACAACGGGTTAGAATTAATTCATATCATGGTTTTCATTAGACATGAGTTAATTCAGGTTATAACCACTAACAGTATTGCTTTACCTGCAATGCCTTAGCTTCTAAATGGCCAAAGTCGAGCTTTTATAACACTCATAAAGAATATGCAATGGCTAGGATAAGGTGTCACTCGCTGGAAAAGGAAGGAGTAAGAGTAAGTTTGGGCTGACCTCACCAGAGGTAGCCCAGTAGCGCTGGTAGGGAACCTTATTCACATGACAGCCCCACTAAAAACCCTTGGTTATGGGTAAATTTAAAAGTGCTTTTAAGCTTGTGGAGTGATCGATAAGATTGATTGCAAAATAGGCTTAAGTCCACCAAAGAAAAACTCCACAGCAATCACCATTACGATCAAGCCCATAATACGCATTAAAACTTTATTACCACTCTCACCTAAACACTTCATGATAGGTTTAGCAAATAATAAGAAAACATAGGTAACGCCGCAGACCCCCATAATGCTCAAAAATAAAACACTGTAATACAACATGTGATTACTCTGGCTCATTAAAATAATAACCGTTGCAATTGCACCAGGCCCTGAAATTAATGGAATGGCTAGGGGGGTTATAGCTAAGTCATTCGTATACTCTTCTGTATCCTCTAGGCTACGCTTGTCAAACTTGGTTCGACTCAGACGCGCCTGAACCATTTCATAGCCCATTAAAAAAAACAACACACCCGCCACAATTTTCAGACTATCCACTGAAATGGAAAATACCTTAAAAATAAACTGGCCTGTTACTGCAAACACCACCAAAATCAAAGCAGCAGTAATAGTTGCTTTTAAAGCAACATGACGAGCATCTCTCGGCTCAAGGTCATGAGTCATCGCCACAAAAATAGGGGTAATGCTAAGCGGGTTTATCATAGTAAATAGTGAGGTTATGCAAAGTAGCACAAACTCCAATAATTCATTATACGACAACTGATCTAATACCATAGCTGACTACCTAAATACCTAGTTTACAGGTAACGCAAATATTTATATCCTGCACCAAGGAGAGTTAAAACGCTCACTATGGATGCAAAATTGCAAAACTCATTGCTATCGATCGCACATACTTAACTAGGTGTAATCCCAACACCCAAACTGCTAAAGTGATCCTTTAGAATAAGCACTACGTATAAATAAGGCTCAAGGCTGCGCTTCACACGCTACGTAGTGACTCCATCTCGATTCATTGAAAGAACAATGGCTAAAAAACCAACCGTCTTTCAATAGATCGCTATAGCAATACAGAAACTTGAAGAAAGTCTATTAAAAAGCAATAAACCCTTGTCTGGCTTTTCTTGCAGGATAAGTGTCTACCTACCTTGTCAACTATTTAGGTAGGCTCACTGTTCCAACCAAGCTTAACAAGCGTACAGCTCAAAGCACACTGGGGGTTAGTTGCAAACGTATTAGTAAATGTATGAATGAAATTGCTACGTTAGATTTTTTTGAGCACAAGCCTGTGCTTTGGATTATTTTGGCGGCGCCATTATAGTCAAATCTTAGCTAATGAAAAGCTATCCTATGAGAGTTTAGTACAAGTACTTATCTAACCCCATTCACTTTATTAACCATTATTTATTTAGTGGAGATATTGAATATGCTTTAACACCATTACCAAGCTGAGCTGAGCTCATCTCTCACCCCCATGGTTACCCATGTTAGGTTAATCTTTTGTAGTACCTATTAATCTTTTGTAGTACCTAGGAGTTATTGTATGGTTGCATCACGCACAGGAACACTGTGTGCTATAAGTGCCTTTGTTTGGTGGGGACTATCCCCTATTTATTTTAAGCTCATTGGGCATGCATCCCCTTTTGAAATTATCAGCCATCGTGTGATTTGGTCAGTTCTTTTACTGACATTAGTATTAGTTGCTCAAAAACAGCTACACACTCTGAAAAGCATTATCAAAGATCGCCAAAAGTTACTTTTTTTATTGGCTGGAGCCATACTTATAGGCGGAAACTGGCTGATATTTATTTGGGCAGTCACTAACGGACAAATACTCGAAACCAGCTTAGGCTATTTCATCACCCCTCTGGTCACAGTACTGTTTGGCTTTATGCTATTTCGCGAGCTGTTATCTCAAGCCCAGTGGATTGCTGTATCAATTGCTTGTTTAGGTGTCATCATTGAACTTATCCAGTTAGGACGTTTGCCTTGGATAGCACTTATTCTTGCCACTTCATTTGCTTGCTATGGCGCTATACGTAAAAAAGCACAAGCCCCTGCAGTAGCTGGCCTGGCTCTGGAGACCTTAATACTATTACCGGTGGCACTGGTTTACTGTATTTACTCAAATTACACTAGCCAAACAGTCTTTACTGCCTCATTTTATGATGGCTTTATGTTGAGCTTAGCGGGCGTAGTTACAACAATTCCCTTGTTACTATTTACTGCTGCTGCAACTCGGATTCCACTCAGTACATTAGGCTTTATTCAATATATCGGGCCGACCATTACGTTTTTTCTTGCCATCGTAATATATCAGGAACCCTTATCCCTCACGCGCTTATTCTCATTCAGCTTAATCTGGCTAGCGTTAGCATTGTTCACCTTTGATGGCTGGAACCGTTTACGCAAACAGCGAAAAACCTCTGCATCTCTTCCAGAGTAAGATTGCAGAATGCTGTTTAATCCATTAAAGTAATTGCGTAAGCACTTACGTAATTACTTTAATATTAGTTAGTATCTCATCATAGCCAGGCTCTTAAACATGAGCAGTTAATAGCAATCACGTATGTCTCTTGTTAGCAACCACCAACAAATAGTAGCCAAAGCCATTTAGAACAGGGCTAAGAGCAAGAAAGGTAAGTAAGATGGATTTCCTTGCAGAATTAGATTATTTAGCGTTAGGTAGTCGTCTAAAGCGGCTTAGCGATCACCTAATCAGCGAAGTAAGTCAAACTTACAAAACCTTAGATATCGATTTTAATCCCCGCCTATTTCCATTGCTGCAATTGCTTTATCGTCACGGTCCCAACAGTATCAGTGAACTCAGCCAGGCTTTAGGGGTTACCCACGCGGCTGTGAGTCAAATGGCTCATATGATGGTGAAGTCTGGATTAGCAAGCAAACAGCCTGACCCCACTGATGAAAGACGGCAATTTCTGGAACTGACACCAGAAGCACATGCACTTTATCAGTCGCTGACACCGCTATGGCAAGCGATGCAATCAACACTGCAACAGTTTGGCAGCCAACAAGGTTTTTTACTGTTACCTGCCATCACCGCAATGGAGCAAGCTATCAATCAGAGTCCTTTACAGCAAGCCTGGCTCGCTAAGCTCAACGCTATCGAAAGTAACCCATCCCAAGCAAACACCAACCCCACTGCAGTCAGGCTGACTGGCTGGCAACCGCAGTGGCGCGAGCAATTTGCAGCTCTCAATTTACAGTGGCTGGAGCGCTACTTTTCTGTCACAGAAGCGGATAAGCACGCGCTTTTTCAACCTGAAGAATATTATCTCAAT
This sequence comes from Zooshikella ganghwensis DSM 15267, assembly GCF_000428585.1. Taxonomy (GTDB): domain Bacteria; phylum Pseudomonadota; class Gammaproteobacteria; order Pseudomonadales; family Zooshikellaceae; genus Zooshikella; species Zooshikella ganghwensis. The sequence continues at coordinate 10,357 of NZ_AUAF01000142.1, forward strand.
GATGGTGGATATATTCTGTTTGCAGAAGTTGATAGCCAGCCCATTGGTGCTGTCGCTTTAAAAAGAATAAATACGGATATTTTTGAGCTGTCCAAGCTCGCAGTGGCAGAAACACATCAGCAGCGGGGTATTGGGCGCCGCCTTATGTTATATGCGATCAGCATGGCAACCATGGTCGGTGCACAACAGCTGGTACTCCAAAGCAACCGACAGCTGAAAGCAGCACTTCATTTATATCGTGAATTAGGCTTTAAAGAAGCTGTTCCTATCGCCGGCTTACCTGATTTTCCCAGGGCTGATATTTTTATGGAAAAAACCTTACGCTAAAAAACATCAAGAAATAACCCTCTTTACCCCCAAAGAACAAATTAAAATAATGTAGTTAATTGAGCTGTAAATCCTATGAACACATCTGAATCATTGGTTTCCGAACAAACAAACTATCGCAAACATGCTTTTATATCAGGCGTACACCAGACTATTCCACTGGTCATTGGCGCGCTACCTTTTGGTATTATTTATGGAACACTTGCACTTCAAAGTGGCCTGAGTGAGTGGGCTACCCTCGCCATGTCTTTCTTTGTATTTGCGGGTTCCAGTCAGTTTATTGCGATCGGCCTGCTCGCCAGTGGTGTCAGTCTGGAGTTAATTATTCTCACTACGGCTATCGTCAATCTCCGGCATTTACTCTATGCAGCATCATTGCTCCCTATAGTAAAAAACTTAAGGCTCTATATGGATTCCTAGGGGGTTATATCAATAGCTCTATTAGATCATTAAGTAAGCTTTTTCCTCGGCACTTTATATTGTACACAAACTCAAATAATGCTAAATAAAAAGGTAGTTTTTCTTGAGAAATACCTCGATGAGGTCTTAACCATGAGCGTAGTAATGACCAACAACCTTCAATGGTGTTAACATGTACTTCGTGAAAACCATCCCCATCTTCATCACGAGCATACTCCCCTTTCCCGTGACAAACGGTTTTATGTTGATATCCCC
>NZ_AUAF01000143.1 GCF_000428585.1 Zooshikella ganghwensis DSM 15267
GTATGGTATTGATTAATGAGCGATTCAACAAAGCCCCTCAAAAGACCAGATGATTCAGTACTGCAACAAAGCTTATGTGATGACGCTTGGCTTCATTGAGTTTATATGGCATGGAGGTAGGAGGTAATAGACTTAACTAGGACAAGCTCGGTATTCTAGCAAATTATGAGCGTATGGTATTGATTGATTAATGAGCGATTCAACAAAGCCTCTCGAAGCGCATAGTGATAAATTAAATGTCAGGAAACTAAAAATAAATAAAATAGATATTTGGGCAACAGGCTCATTATCAGGTCCCTATTTAGCGAAGCAGGAAGGACTTGTGGGATTAAAGCAGGTTTTTTCTTTTAATAAAAATGATCTTTATTTAGCCTTGAACAAAGACACTAATCCAGAAGTAGTAAAAAAACTGAATGAAGCACTGAGGAAGATGCGTCAGGACGGCTCAATAGAAAAAATATACCGTCAGTATCGCTAATCTAAAAAAATGGGTTTTTAACAGAACACGGTTTTAATGATCATACCCATCACGAAGGATTTTATGCCCACTTTGTGGGTGGTTTGTGGTTTGGTTTAGCTTGCACATTGAAGTGCGTTTGCAAGCCAGGCCACAAACGTCAGTCCTGCTTGTTCTGCAGTACGGCCAAAGGTGATAATGCCATCCTCATGTCCCTCCATAACAAATCCACTTGTTGCTGGTTTTTCATGTAAAAGTTTGGTGACGGCTTCAGCCATAGCTTGCGTGCCATAGGCAATGTTAGCAGGTATTGCTGGCAAATTGAGTTGTTGAGTGGCGTGCCAAATTTCAGGGCTGTGGCCATGAAAGACAAAGTTTATGTCGGGACTAGCTTGATAAACAGCACTGTGGCTTAATGCTTCTGATGAGGGTTTCGTAAGGCCTCGGGAGTAGATGCTAAACTCGTTAATGTTTGCTTCAATGACTTCAGAGTAATGTTTTTGTTGTAAGACAGGGTATTCTCCGGTTTGCGTGCCTGTTATATAGAAAGTATTGTTATTACTTCGTGCGCTGAGATTTCCAAAACCAAAACCCTGATAACGATGGGCATCCTGACCAATCACTTCTAGTTTTACTAATATTGAACGCCAGGCTGTAAGTGCTTGTGTAAGCTGATCAGGAATAGTGATTGGCTCCTGACGGTGATGTAGCTGGTATTTAATAACGCCTTCCGTTTCCTTTATTGTCATCGAAACATCCTTGCAATTGTGGCTGTAAACTAAGTGGTTATAAAAAAATAACGACCCATCATAACTAACGACGGTGTCTGTTGACAAATATGGCTGTGCTGAAGCACACCCTTGGAGTCGCTTGTTTATTAATGGCCTGCCTGACAATAGACTAGGGCTGAGGAATTGCGTCTATACTGACCAGAGAAGTGGTTACAGGTGAGCATACCTGTGATCTGGTTTTGAGAAATTTTGGGTGTTCTCCTATGCCGCAACACACTCCACTCTCATCATCGGTTAGTAATGAAGATTCAACAAAAAATAATTTTGCCTCTGCAGATAGTGAAGGTAGTACTGAAACTAAGCCAGTAATCGATAGCTGTAGTACTCGATCTAATGATACTGAGTCCTCTCAAGTTGATACGCTTATTTTTGATCTGGTTTATTGGCGTGATCCCAAAGTAAATAAAACCGATGATCAGGTCAAACAGCGGTTAGAAACTTACGCAAAAAGTTTACAAAGTATGGCTGGGTTTCAGTTGAGAAGCGCTAACTTATGTGATGTTGATTTAGTGAATAGGGGCTCAAAAGTTGGATATGACCTAAGTTATGCAGATTTTTATCGTGCTAATTTAACGGATGCTCATATGTTTAAAATTAATTTAAAAGGTGCATCCTTAATGAAAGCAAAACTATGCCGAGCGAATTTACATTGCGCAAATTTAGAGGACTGTAATTTACTTGGTGCAGACTTAACACAGGCAAAATTAGAGAACATTAATTGGGGTAAGTATATTCTTCAGGAAAAAAAAGCAATACAGGCGAAGTTACAGCATAATTATCGAGAAATGAAACAGCTTTATGAAGAAGCAGAAGAAGTTTATCGGAGTATTCGTAAAAACTGTGAAGCGCAAGGTTTATTTGAAACTTCAGGTTATTTCTTTCATCGCGAAATGATTATGCGGCGTTATCAAATGCCATTTTGGTCATCGTTAAGATTTTTTTCCAAGTTGGTTGATTTGTTTTGTGGTTACGGACAACGTCCCCTCCGTGTTGTGTTTTTTTCATTTTCTGTTATTGCGATGTGTGCTATTGCATATTTTTTAATAGGGGTTTCCGACAGCGGTCAACTCGTCAAGTTTAATTGGGAACACAGCTTTCTTGAAAACCTTTATGGTTTAACGGACTGCCTTTATTTCAGTGTAGTGACATTTACAACGCTGGGTTATGGTGACTTTACGCCGGTTGGTTTAACCCGTTTAGTTGCTGCTGTTGAAGCATTTACAGGAAGCTTCACTATGGCGTTATTTGTGGTGGTTTTTGTTAATAAAATACTTCGTTGAACATAAAAAGATGCAAAAAAGGTATTTAACGATTAAGTGGCTTTTTTGCCAGGCCAAAAACACTTAAAACTGGGACTATTAATCGCTTCTTGAAAAAGGTTTAAGTGCATACAGTATTGATATATTTGCACAAGAATAGGAAGTTTTGACAGGTCTATCATTTGTTGCTGAGCATAGTGAAGTTGTGGAATAAGGGCTAAATCAGCTAGCGTAAGTTCATAGCCAAAACAAAAGGGACCCCATTCTGCATTATTTTCTAATAATGTATTAAGTTGCTGTAAGTTACTGAGTAACCAATCATGTAACCATCGATTTTGTAATGGTTCCTCGATTAATAAAACTTGTGATAGGTAATTCAATACTTTGTGATTAGCATAAGGGTATAGCTCTCCAATGACTGTATGTGCAAAAGCACGTACTCTGGCGCGTAAACCAATATCCTCTGGTAATAATGGCGGTCGGGGATACTTTTCATCAAGGTATTCCAAAATGGCCAATGGCTGGTTTATGGCTAACTGGTAGTCCTGTAATAATGGCAGGTTCATAGGCTGTGCAGGTTCATTAAAACGTTTAACGGACGTTAAATGTGCCACAACTAATTGTTCAAAATCGACCTGCTTAAGTTTCAGTGCTAGGCGGATAGTAAAAGCCGTCACTGACATCGTGTGTGTAAAAAGCTGCATGATCAACCTACTGCGGTGATTGCACTTCGTTCAGTGCAGCTTGATTTAGATAAAATATAGTTCAATCAATTGATAGCAATAATGTTTTTTTTAAACTCATTATTAAGTTGTTGTTTAATAGTATTTACGAATAAAGTGTAGACGCTTTTTGGATAATCACCGAGTTGTTAAACTGTAGCCTTTAATTTAAATCTTATGCCACTGATGTGTTAAACAATGAAAGTTGTTGGCGTAGAGCTTTTAAAACATCCATGGTGGTTATAACACCAAGAATTTTATCTTGTTCGCAAACAAATAGCCGGTGGACATTATCATCAATCATTGTACTAATAATGTCATTTAATGAAGTGTTAGAACTAATAACTATAACATCTGGGTTCATTATCTCATTAACGAGATGAGTGTCTTCGCTGAGATCATTACCTAATAAATGGGTAAAACAGATGTCATCTGTAGCATGTGATTTTTTATCCAACAAGTCGCTAAAAAGTGCTAATGCTGGGATATACTCATGCCGTATTATATCGGTCATGGTTACTACCCCACAAAGCTTACCTTGCTGGTTTAACACAGGCGCTCCAGAAATATGGTGGCGAGCAAAAAAGCTGGCAAGCACGGCGAGAGACCAGTGTTCTGATACAGTCAGAACCTTTTGAGTCATAATATCTTGAGCATGTAGTGAGTTATTTGAAGGAAGTGTTGATGCACGAAGTGCTTCAATGGTGAAATTGCTGCTCATGATTCCATTCCTGATTTTGTTAACCGCTATTATGTGACTAACCTTTCCCTGGCCACTTTGAACAGCCTGAAACCTCAATATGTGGCAGCTCAATAATATACTCTCTTTAGAACGATCGTTGCAAAGTAATTGTGTGTGTCTTGTACAATTTTGTGTTGATCTGCAAACGATGGTACGTTCAAGGGTAAAAGGTATTACTTTTGCTTGTTTGGGTAGTCTACAGCTGGTTAAACTGTGGCAGATAATAATGAATGTAAGCAAGTAAGCGAAATATTTAATAATTAACGTGCTAGAAGCAGGAAGTACTGGCATGAAGGGGTTAACGAGTAAAGTTGGTTGGTTATGGGTGTTATTAACTTGGGCAATCAGCCTAGTAGCATTTTTAGCATGGCAAGAAACAGTTGTCCGACAACAGGTATTAGCCGCGTTTGCAAGTGATATGCAGGGAGAACTCTATCGATTTAGAGCAACTTTACGTGGAATATTGTCCACCTATGAGAACTTACCAGAGTTTTTAGCACAACAACCTATAGTGACAGAGTTTTTGAGTAATACCAGTCAGCAGGCAGAGTCGAACTCTATCAATCATTATTTAGAACAAAGTAATAATGTCACTGGGGCAGCAGATATTTATTTATTGGATCCGCAGGGAACGACCATTGCTGCCAGTAACTGGCAACGTCCACAAAGCTTTTTGGGTCGTAATTTCAACTTTCGGCCTTATTTTCAGCAAGCCAAACAAGGAAATGCTGGGCGTTACTTTGCACTGGGTACAACCTCTTTACAACGGGGCTACTATTTTTCGTATCCTGTGTTTCAGCAGGATAAGCTGCTGGGTATTGTGGTGGTTAAAGTGGACCTGGCGAATATTGAGCAATCTTGGCAAAGTGCTTTCAGTCATGGCTCTGCTCAATTATTAGTCACTGATTCAATGGGCGTAGTATTTATCAGCAGTGTTAAACGCTGGTTGTTTCACTCTTTGGGTGAGTTGTCAGATATACAGCAGGATCAGCTACAACAAGAGCAGCGTTATGCTCAACGTTCAATCCCCCCACTGGTAAAGCAGGTAAAGCCTGTTGTTGATAAGCTTACACCTGCTTCTCCCGCGCTACAGAAAATTGAGCTTGTTGACTCAATTACTGAGACTGAGCGACATTCTTCTTATTTGCAACATAAATTCAATATGCCTAAAGCAGGGTGGGAGCTGCATATTTGGTATGACTGGAGTGAGGTTCAACGGAGAGTGAATGAAACGCTGTTGGTGTATGGACTAATTTCCTGGGTGCTATTACTTGTAGGTTTATTTATTTGGCAGCGATATCGAACTGAGCGACAGCTTCGTATAGCGCGAGACCGATTAGAAGCACGTGTCTTAATGCGTACCCAGGATTTAATGAAAACTAACCAACGATTGAAGCAGGAAATAGAAGAGCGACAATATACTGAAGCAAAATTAAGACAAACCCAAGAAGAGCTTATTCAAGCAGCAAAATTAGCAGTTTTAGGCCAGATGTCAGCCAGTATTAACCATGAACTTAATCAGCCTATTACCGCGATAAAAGGTCTTGCAGAAAATAGTATTGTATTTCTTGAAAAACAACAAACAGCGTTAGTTGCAGCAAATTTACAACGAATAAATCGGGCATGTGAGCGCATGGGTTATATTGTCGCTCAGTTTAAAGTGTTTGCCCGAAAAACACCCGGCGAACTAACATTAATAAATCTAGTGACAGCAATTCAAAGTGCAATTGATTTACTTAAGCCTCAGTTAGAAAAACAGCGTATTAGCGTAATCAGTAAACTACCTGCAAATGGACTATGGATTAGAGGGGATTGCGTTTGGTTAGAACAAGTTGTCGTGAATTTACTGACTAATGCAATGCATGAGTTGGTTAATAAGACAAATGGCGTTATTGAAGTAAACCTTGCAGACTTTCAAGATAAGGTGAAACTAGATGTTCAGGATAATGGCCGAGGGATTCCAGCACATTTATTGGATAAAGTATTTACACCGTTTTATACCACAAAAAGTGATCGTCAAGGATTGGGATTAGGGCTGGCAATTTCACAGCGTATTATTGAGTCGATGGGTGGGAGTATCAAGGCGAGAAACCTGGCTCAAGGTGGTGCCGTATTTAGCGTTTATTTACCTGCTATAGATAAATAGTTGACTGAGTAGATGTGGTAGAGAATTATTATATGAAAAGTGATCTTTCCCGTTTTAATTCCGCACCAGAAAGAGAGGTATTAAAGCAGGTTTTTTTTATCGATGATGATGAAGATATTCGTCTTGTTGTAGAGCAAACGTTAACATTAGCTGATATGTGCGTTAAATGTTTTGCTTCTGCCGAGGAGTGTTTACCATTAGTTCATGAAAACTGGCCTGGCGTAATCGTTACCGATTTGCACATGCCTAGCATGGACGGGATGATGCTTTTCAGACAGTTAAATGAGTTAGATCCGGAGCTACCCATTATTTTATTAACGGGGCATGGTGATATCAGCACTGCTGTTACCGCCATTAGAGCCGGGGTGTATGACTATATAGAAAAACCGTTTAGCCAAACACATTTCGTTGATGTAATTCATCGAGCTTTAGAAAAACGTAGTTTGACATTGGAAAATAGATCTTTACGGGAAGAAATCTTTGCTCAGGGTGCTCCAGGTCCACGTATTCTAGGTAATACTTCAGTTATCAAACAGTTACGTCGTTTAGTACAACAAGTGCTGGATGCGCCTGCAGATATTTTATTGCAAGGTGAAACGGGCTGTGGAAAAGAACTTATTGCCCGTTTTTTACATGAGCATAGTGTCAGGCAGGCTCATCCTTTTGTCGCTATTAATTGTGGCGCACTCCCAGAAGCATTGATTGAAAGTGAGTTATTTGGTCATACTCAAGGTGCTTTTACGGGGGCGAGCAAGAGCCGAAAAGGAAAGTTTGAGTATGCTAATGGTGGCACTTTGTTTTTAGATGAAATTGAAAGTATGCCAGTTAACTTACAAGTAAAACTGTTACGCGTTTTGGAAGAACGACAGGTTGAACGGCTTGGTACAAATGAACTGATACCGATTGATATACGTGTTATCGCCGCCACGAAAGAAAATTTAAAAAAACGATCAGAAGAAGGGTTGTTCAGACTGGACTTGTATTACCGTTTAAATGTCGTAACAATTAATATCCCTGCGTTAAGAGATCGGAAAGAAGACATTTTACTACTTTTTCAACATTTTACATCATTAGCAGGTGCCCGCTATGGTCATGAGGTCATTCCTCTATCATTTGCTCAGCGTCAAGCTTTATTAAATCATGACTGGCCTGGGAATGTTCGAGAATTAAGAAATATTGCTGAGCGCTACGTATTATTGGGTGAAAGTGCTGAGTTTGATATTGATGGGTGGGGTGCAATATCATCCAATTTAATTGAAACGGAAAAGCTAACCTCTAAAGTGGAAGCCTACGAGCGAGCTTTATTAGAAGATGCCTTAATTCGTCATCAAGGACGTCTTAAAACAGTCATGGATGAGTTGGGATTAGCACGTAAGACACTTTACGATAAATTAAAAAAATATGGCTTAAATCGAGCTGAGTACTCTAAGTAAAAAAATATACCCTTCATGAACTATTTGTTTAAATGGGTGGATTTCCACCCATTCACAAGTCGTTGATGTGTCATATACTACTCATTACCTGCCTACATTGTTGCTAACTAACTGATTTATAGAGTTTATTTTTTTTGGCGCAAGGTTTGCCTATTCAATACCCTGTCATGTGAGTAAGGCATGATAAGCCCATGTTGCAAGATGTACTTTGGTACATATTCGTCATGGGGCTAAGCCTATGAGTAACAAAAATATAGAATAAGAAAGAGGGAGTAACATGCGTAACCTAATAACAACGATGTGCTGTATATTTTCGATGGTTGCTGGTGGACTGAATGCGGCACCTATCGAAATTAAGTTCTCTCATGTAGTAGCCGAAAATACGCCTAAGGGTAAGATGGCTATACGCTTCAAAAAACTCATTGAACAACGTTTACCAGGAAAAGTTAAAGTAAGTGTCTTTCCTAATGCTCAACTATTTAATGATGATAAAGTATTAGAAGCAATCATTTTAGGTGATGTGCAACTTGCAGCTCCCTCTTTATCTAAACTTGAAACTTACACGAAAAAGTTTCAAGTCTTTGATCTGCCTTTCTTATTTGATGATATGCAGGCTGTAGAGCGATTTCAGCAAAGTGAGGAAGGGCAAAAATTGCTGACTAGCCTGGAAAGCAAAGGTTTGACAGGTCTAGGGTATTTACATAATGGCATGAAACAATTGTCGGCTAATGAACCACTCTATGATCCTGCAGATGCCAAAGGAAAAAAATTCCGGGTGATGGCATCAGATGTATTAGCTGCACAATTTCAAGTGGTTAATGCTAACCCTGTAAAAAAACCTTTCTCTGAGGTGTTTACATTATTACAGACAAAAGCGATTGATGGGCAGGAAAATACCTGGTCAAATATTTACTCAAAAAAGTTTTTCGAGGTGCAGTCACATATTACAGAAACAGATCATGGTGTGCTTGACTATATTGTTGTTACCTCAAAAGAATTCTGGGCAGGATTACCTTCTGACATTCGTCCTGTTGTAGAAAAAAGCTTACAAGAAGCGATTACTTTTGGTAATCAAGTCGCGTTGCAAAAAGATGAGCAAGATAAGCAAGCTATTATTGCCAGTAAAAAATCAACCGTTATTGAGCTAACATCCTCTCAGCGCCAACAGTGGAAACAGGCAATGGCTCCAGTATGGAAGGAATTTCAAGATGAAATTGGTGCCGATCTGATTGAAGCTGCTCAAAAAGCTAATCAAATTAATTAGATTGTTAACCTGCAATATTTTTATGCATGCTAAGGAAAGTATGCATAATAAATGAGTTGATAAATCAGGTGATTTTATACTCATAATGAATCATTTTTAGGTGTCAAAATAAAATTGATTCGCGAAGGGCATAATTGAGGGGAAATAGCATGATTAGGCATTACCTTGCTATTGTTGAGGCGGCCATTATTCGTTTGTTATTAGTGGGTATGACTTTATTAGTTTTTTTGGAAGTTATACTCCGTTTTGTATTTAATACGGGCTGGCTATGGATGGAGGAGGTGACCCTGTATTTAGGGGCATGGTTTGTGTTGTTTGGTGTTTCCTATGGTTTAAAGGTAGGTGCACATATTGGAGTAGATGCATTAGTGCGTCTATTTCCCAGTGGAGTGCGTCGTTGGATTTCAGTGTTTGCTGTATTAGGCTGTTTATTTTACTGTGGAGTTTTATTATACGGTAGTTGGATCTATTTAGGTAAATTAAAATTAATTGGCTTGACAATGGAGGATGTTCCTCTTCCCAAGTGGCAGGGGATGAGTATTTTATTCGGTGGTTTTGTATTATTAGCACTTAGGTTAATGTCACTGCTATGGATGTTGTTTTCCCGACAAGTTGATGGATTTGAATTATTAGATGAAGCAGAAGAAAGCCTGGCATTAGCTCAAGAAGAAACTAAATCTACGCCCAAAGAATCTCCTGAGGTCAGGATGTCATCTGATGTTTCACCTATAGGGAGTAAATTATGACTACCGCCACCTTATTTTTATTATTATTATTGTGTATGTTAACAGGGATGCCTATTGCTTTAGCATTGGGTATTGCGAGCGTGTCAACGATATTATTATTTTCTAATGACTCCCTGGCTTCAATTGCGCTTAAAATATTTGAGTCTACATCCAGTCATTATACGTTGTTAGCAATTCCATTTTTTATTTTATCATCAGTTTTTCTTTCAACAGGAGGCGTTGCCAAGCGGCTTATTAATTTTGCTGTGGCTGGTGTGGGACATGTGCGAGGTGGTTTGGCCATGGCATCGGTGGTTGCTTGTATGCTATTTGCAGCAGTTTCAGGCTCTTCTCCCGCAACAGTAGCTGCAATCGGCAGTATTGTTATTGCTGGTATGGTTCGCTCTGGTTATTCTCAGTCTTTTGCCGCAGGTGTCATTGCTAATGCAGGTACTTTAGGTATATTAATTCCGCCTTCTATTGTGATGTTGGTATATGCTGCAGCCACAGAAGTCTCTGCTACACGGATGTTTATGGCAGGTTTAATTCCTGGTTTACTCATGGGAGGCATTTTATTAGTTGCGATTTATTTGTTTGCACGCAAACGCCGCTACCCGTCACAGCCATTTCCAGGGTGGCGAATACTGGTGAAAACGGGGTTAATTGCAGCAGGGGGGTTATTTCTCATCGTGTTGGTCCTAGGTGTCATATATGGTGGTATTGCCAGCCCTACTGAAGCTGCTGCGGTAGCTGCCATTTATGCTTTCTTAATAGCTGTAATAGGCTATCGAGATATGGGACCATTAAGAGATACGCCGTGGCATTATCAAGGTGAAAGTGTAGTCCGTGCTGTTTGCAGAAATTTCTGGCAAATTACCTGGGCAATTCCGAGGTCTTTTTTTGATCGAGAAGTGAATAATGTGGTTATGGACGCAGCAAAAGTGAGTTTAATGCTGTTGTTTATTATTGCTAATGCGATGTTATTTGCCCATGTATTGACGACTGAACGTATTCCACATGCTATTGCTGAAACAATAGTGAGTATGGGGCTTCCTCCTTGGGCCTTTTTACTTGTAGTGAATTTATTACTGCTTGCTGCAGGTAATTTTATGGAGCCATCAGCTATAGTACTGATTATGGCACCTATTTTGTTTCCGATCGCTACTCAATTAGGTATTGATCCAATTCACTTGGGTATCATTATGGTCGTGAATATGGAAATAGGCATGTTAACGCCTCCTGTGGGGCTAAATTTATTTGTGACTGCTGGAATTACTCAACAAAGCATTGGCTGGGTTATTAAAGCCGCTTTACCGTGGTTAGGTTTACTATTAATATTTTTGGGGCTTGTAACGTACATCCCTGCAATTTCATTGTTTTTGCCTGATTTACTAAATTAAATAGCTTTTAACTCAACAGGTTTTTAGCAAGTCTGGCGGCTGATGTAAAAATTAGCTGCCAGCAAAGTATGAAATTTGTGCAGCGTATAACTCGTTGACAGGTAAGCCACTAGTTTGACTAGTGTGACTCTCAAGGCTTGGCCTCTAGATTCAGTTTTATGGAGAAAGAAGACATGTGTAAAGTTTCCAGTGGCTTGGCGGCCCACATAAAAGGAAACAATGCACATGTCATATCAAAGCTTAAGTCATTCTAAATGGGATTGTAAGTACCATTTGGTTTTTGTGCCAAAAGG
>NZ_AUAF01000144.1 GCF_000428585.1 Zooshikella ganghwensis DSM 15267
CCATCTTCCGTTTTTAACTGCTTTGAGGAGTAGCCATTTCGACTGTTTTTTTCGGTAGGTTGGGCTTGTTTGCTATCATTTAAGTATTCTTCTAACTCTGTATTAAGAGCTGTTTCAACCGTGACCTTTTTGAGCATTTGTGCAAATTGATTGAGGTCTTTTTCTGTTTTAATGCCCTTGGCGGCTTTTTTAGCAAAGGCTTCGAGTTCTTTTTGAGTCACCATAATGGCCTATCCTTATACATTGTTAACATTAAGAATAGGCGGTTACACAGAATCTTTTACAGTCTCTATAGAAAACTCTCTCTCCTTGGTCGCCTCCAGGCTAATTTGCTCATATATTTCTTTAAACTCACGATTAATTTCTTTTAATATACTGTTAGTTTCTGTATACAAGTAAAGCAGCTCACCAGCCGAAGCAGCTTGTGCATCCTCAATAATTCCACTAATAATTAAGACATCTTCTCCTAGATCTCTCACAACTTCATTCGGCAACTCAGGTGGCCATAATTCTTCAAGTTGACCCTGTAGCGCTAAAACCTGTTCACTGACAGATAAGTATTGATCAGTATTACGTTCACTATCAGGGTCACTGACCATTTGATAAAATGAAGCTGTAAAATCTTTCAGCAAAAGAAGCTGATTACTCAGTATACTCTCGATCGCTAAAAGGTTTCCCAACTTCTGATCAACTCTTTTTAGCTGAAGCGTAGAGTATTTATTATTTTCAACAATTTTTTGCCCAACACCTTCCAGGTTATAGTAAAAAATCAAACCAAAAAACAACAACAATAAACCAAGCCCAACCACATTAATATAAATCACATAGCGACTATTCGTATGGATTTTTCTTTTTAACTTCCTTAAGTATTGCATGGTATTTGCAAACAAAACTTAAAGGTTAACACTTCTGAAATAACGTGATCCTGATCACTAGTCTGATCAAATATAGCTATTCCTCCCAATACACTTTCTCCAAGTCTAAAGACAACATCATCTGGGTTTCCAGTATTTAACAGCCTAGACATTTCAACACGCCAAACGCCATTCTGCCAAATCCCTTTTGCCTTAATATCTGTTGATGAGCCTTGAGGAGACTCCGCAAATTTATATTTAGGCATAATGTTATCGATTTTTGCACCATATCGCGTGGATGTATAAAGGTCATCACCTTTATCAGAGAGACGCTTGATATAAATAGCCCCCCCCGCTGTATTTACTTTTAGAGAGCCACTCATTTTTGACTTACTGATAATTGTCATTTTATCATGAGCAAGTCCCAGTGGATTGCTTCTAAACGCTTTCCAGTGCCACATATCGGCCACAAACTCATCACCAGAAAGCCAGTTTGTATTGTATTTCCCTGACATAGCAAACTGTATGGCAATACGATCTTCTCGTTGAGGACCTGTTTCGTAACGTCCTTTTTTATCAGACCAAATAAACGGCTTGTGAGTTAAGCTTAATGTAGAGTCCTTCCATTCGCTGTATATGTAAACACTATCTTCAAACGTTGCAGCCTTTATAATAACCTCTGCAACATTCGTCTTACCCTGAGGATCACTTTGTTTCAACGGTATTCTATAAGATGGAATATTTCCCCATTCATCACCAACCCCGTTAATTACAGGTTTTCCATTAGCTTGAATAACATGAATAGTTTGCGAAAAAGAAACTGCAGAAATATGTAAACTAAATAAAAGCAAGCTCCATTTAAAGTAGCTAAACATATCCATTAACCATATTCTCCTTTTCAAACTATTCCTTAAGGGCACCTCTAAAGTTGATTTGTGAAGGGATAGATTAGTACTATTTTAACCTGTTAGTGCCCATTCACTCGCAAGCGTCCTCCTCCTGTAGTATATGTTAATAAATATTCAAAACTAATCTTAGCAAATTTTCCAGCGAGACAAGTGAGGTATACAAACAATAGCTTTACAAAGCTTGAATGGGTTTATAAGGCAGGTGCTAGAGGCACTGTAAGCATTATCTAATGACCAAACAACGTTTTGCGCTTGCGCTCAACACTGTGCTTACCAGGATGACTAATTCCTCTAAACGCTCGCATCCATGCCATTAAATCAGACTCTTCAGAAGGCAATAAGCGAAACCCTGCAAAACAATGTTCTGCATTTTCTTCATCAGGTTTAACCCACATCACTTGAGCGATCAATAAGTATCGGTGCATATGATCAGCAACTGAAATGCACACATCCACAATGGCCCCTTCTTGAATGAGGGTAGGCAAATATGCTTTAAAGCCTGTAACTGAGACATCTCGAATTTGTGCAGATACAGTGACACCTGATTCACCCAGCCTGGCACAACCAGATGATAGCTGAATCAGCGCCCGCTCAATTCGCTCAACACGGGGACTATGTCGCTTATTTTCTCGCATGTGACCAATCCATGACAGTTTGTCTACTCTAAGCATAGCCAATGTATTGACAGCTGCTAGGTAACCTGTCTGGATTGTAATCGAGTTAGTCAGGGGATCTAGGCCTGCACTACAACGTTAACAGGCCTATAAAATGGAATGGTACATGCTGTTGATGTTAAGCAAGCTTAAGCCTAACGATTAACTCGACGCCGGAAGCCAGCTAAGGCGAGCAGTGACAAAGCAACGACTGACAAAGTGCCAGGTTCCGCTACAGGTGTGGGATCTGGCTCAGGGTCAGGATCGGGAAAGATTTCATCTGCGGTGCCCTCCACCCCAACAGTAAACCCATTCCAGTTTTCATTACTGAGACTACGCCAGCTTACTGTATCAAAGGCTCCTGTAAACCTAATCGTGCCGTGGGGTTCACCTGTGCCAAGCAACTGATACTCAAAGACGCCATCACCAAGGTCTACAACACTTTTAAATGACGTACCGCAGCCCCAAAAACCACAAGCATTGCCATCAGAAGGATGGCCAAAGCTCAATATTTCGAAATCCTGATCAAATGCATAGCCATTACCATTTAAACTCACGTACGAAAAAACAGGGTTAGCTATCGTTTCTGAAAATGAAAGCGTTTGCATGCCTGCAAATTGTAATGCAATAATGTCAGTTCCTGTTGGAATATTATCAACAACATCACTCGTATAAGGTGAAGTAGTAGGATCACGAGGTGTCCAATAATCAACACCACCACTTGGCTGGTAAAAAGAAATGCCTCGAGGGTTCATATAAGTGACGTCAATTGTGGCTATATCTGTCGTAATCACCCCCATTCCCACAAAACCATCTGCGGTTGTCTCTCCCGTTGTCCAATCAGTCCATTGAATAGGAACAGCAAGTGCTTGTATGCTCAAGAAAGAAAAAGAAATACCTAATAACGTTTTTTTAATTTGGCTATTAGCCATCATATTGCCCTCATTGCTTCAGCTTCAATAAAACCCAAGCTATAAAGGCAAAAAATATGCGCACTTCTTTTATTGCTAATAATTGATAGGGTTAGTTCTTTATTTGGCGATAAATCATTTTTTTTTGTAATATAATCTGACCTATTTTTATTGATTACTCAATTTACTACCTGAGGCCTGTTTAGTGCCCACCTAACACGCCGTGAATCCATCATCGTTAATAATGACTAATACTGTTGTATAACAGACATTATTGCTTGCTGTAGACTTGTTTTATCATGATAGTATGGCTGCTTGGCATCTCCTAAACGAGCAACATGAAGCTTGGGGTAAGCACGAGGAATAGGCGTTCTCTCTGCCGGCCAAATGACCCGATCTACTTTAATTTTCGTTAACTGGGCTAACCAATCAAGCTGTTCTGTTAAACTTAATTTTCCACAACTGCTCTTTTCAGGCTGCATATTAGCCACAAAAATAATTGGCACTGCCTGCTGCAGGATAGCCATTACGATATCTGACAATAATAAGGGCGGCATAATACTAGTCATAAAGCTGCCTGGCCCTAAAATAATATAATTGGCTTGTTTTATGGCTAAAACAGCTTCATGGGTAGCCTGAACACTTGGCTCTAAAGCTAAAAAGCTAGGCAGGTGGTCTGCCGCATCAATTTTTGTTTCACCCCTCACATAACGCCTATCTATTTCAGCAATTAGATGCGTGGGCTTTTCAGACATGGGGATTAACTGAGCATCAACCTGCAAAAAGTCCCTTATTAAATGTATAACGTCCATAGGACGCACACTTAACTGGTCTAATGCGAATAAAATGAGGTTACCAAGATTATGTCCTTGTAATGTACCATCACACTCAAAGCGATATTCAAACAGTGTTCGGGCCAAGTTAGGCTGATCCGCAGCTAATTGATTAAGACAATTACGTAAATCTCCCCAGGCAATACAACCACTTTCCTCGCGTAACCGTCCTGTTGATCCTCCATCATCTGTCGTAGCCACTATTCCTGTTAAACTTGTGCCTAAAAACGCCAGCGCTGACATTAATTTTCCCAGACCATGACCACCACCTATGGCCACTAAATTGATTTCTTTTGCTAAAAATCCCATAGACCTCCTCTTTATGAATGATCTGCAATAAAAAATTAACAACGATGAAGTATCAAGTTGATCTATGTTGTTAAAGGTAAATACTTAAAAGGATGTGTTTCAAAGGTATTAAATGCTTGGTTGAGGCAAGCTTATGTTTATTGAAGGCAATTTTCCTTCTTCTCTCTGTATAACATACAAGTTTAATGACCAAGATGTTATTGCTTTCAAATCTGACCTTGACATCAAGACAGTACAAGCTGCTCACCCTCTTATTGAGCGTGCTATTGAAGAGGCTGATAGTAACGTACTGGTCGATATGAGTGCTGTTAACTTTATAGATTCATCTGGAATCACGGCACTGTTATATTTGTATAAAAGACTCATAAAAGCGAACCGTACCCTATCATTGATTGGAGTGAAAGAACAACCTCTCCACCTCCTTCATCTCTTCGGAGTTAATCAAGTACTCACATTTTACGATTCGCTGGATACCTGTATTCAGGCATTATCATCACCTGTTAATCAAGTTTAACATATTATAACTTACGGCTATGAATGGCTGTATCTGTTATTACGCTAACATTAAATAAATCAAGTTGATCCCAAGCAAGCATAGCGTATCTAGATTAAAAATACCCAGTTTACAAACTAAGGTTTAACCCAGCCAAGCAGATCCCGCTGGCTCGGCTTATAATAAGTCAAGAACACTTGCTAATATCCAAAGGATTTTTTTATGGTTAAGCAACGGATAGTGCTAACTGTTGAAGTAGAAGCCAATAGCTTCAACGTCGAACCTAAGCACGTTTGTTATCAAAAAGCACCATACCTGAGCGCTTACCCTCCTTGTTTCTTTGTTTATACTTTGAAATTAGTAAAAGGTGTGCTATGAGTGCTTGCCTCCTAGAAGAAACCACAGAAGCTAACTTAGAAAATATTCGTAAGCTTCGGCATACACTCGCAAAAACATTACCATTGACTAAATTGCCCGCTGAAACACAAAACAATATTCTGCTGGTCTGTAGTGAAATTACTACGAACATCATTAGACATGCTGACCCTCCAGCAACATCCATAGGTATTGAGCTACTCAAAACAGACAATCATTGGTACTTTTCCGTTTATGACAATGGTGGGGTGTTTCTCGATTTTGCCACCATCATGTCCAACAAAAAAGATGCCATTGCTATAACCCATGAAAGTCATTTAAATGAGTCAGGCATGGGACTTGCGCTCATAAGTACATTATTTCCAGAACATCACTATGAATGTCGAGAGCAGCGAAAAGATAACCGCAACTGTTTTCAAATACGCTGTGAGCTTGTTGAGGTCAATTTACCTAAAGTCGCGGCAATAGACGACGACCGAACTACTGTATCTATCTTAGAGCGTTACCTACAACAAGAATTTCAAGTCCAAACCTATACCGACCCTATTGATGCTGTTAAAGAAATCAGCCGTCATCCCGTTGATGTGGTAATTTCAGACATGATGATGCCTGGCTTAAATGGACTAGAAGTAAGAAAACGTTTTGCTGCAAACCCAAATACTAGCAACATGCCGTTTATTTTTTTGACGGGTAATGAACAAACTGAGGCAGATGCCGTTGATTTAGGGATTGATGACTTTCTTGTCAAACCGGTGAAAAAAGACAAAATTCTCGCGGTTATTCATCGTGTTCTCAATCGTGCCAAACAAATTCAATCATCCCTTGGCGATCGGCTGGACAACGCAATAACTAAAGCGCTTCGCGTTCAATTGCCAAGTCAACTTTGGCGTTTTAATACTGCCACCTATATTCAATCAGCTTCTTCTGGTGGTGGTGATTTTATTTATAATAGCCCAGACAAAAAACTGTTATTGCTTGGTGATATTATGGGACATGGTGAACAAGCCAAATTCTTTTCCCATGCTTACGCTGGGTTTATTCATGGTTTTATTCACGCTACCCATAATGTTGCCCCCTCTCCCGATGAGCTATTAAATGCGCTTTCAGAAGCAGCAGAAACAAATGATGTACTTCAGTCCACTCTAGTCACCTGTATCTGTCTTGCATTTAACGAGTACGAAGACACATTGCTATGTGCCAGTGCCGCGCATCCCCCACCTTTCATTGTGAGTCATGAACATGGCTGTAAGCCTATTAAAGTTGAAGGGCCATTACCTGGCTTGATTCCTGACCAGCACTATGAACCTGTCAATATTCAGCTTTACCCAGGTGAGCGGCTCGTCATCTATACCGATGGTTTGTTAGAATCTGCTAACACTCCCCATGGACGCAAGCAGCTTGAAGAACATGTTAAGAATACACTGAAAAATACTTTAGACTTGTCAATTCAACGTGCTCTGGACAAGGTTATTGAAACCTTTTATGCCTACGCAGCTTCCCCTTTGCCGGATGACGTTACTGTAATTATGCTAGAGCTAAATAAATCCAACACCAAAAACAACCATAACGAGTCTCAATAACCAACACAGTATTCTGTCGTATTAGGGCCTGTCAAAATAATATGATATCGGACAAAAAATGGTTTGTGCTCTCATATTTCACTCTCTAAGATATACTGCACATGACATCTTTAATTTAGTAGTTTTAATCTCTTATGTCAGAAATTACACAACTTATTAAATCGCTTAAACAACAGTTGCGAGCACATGGCATTACTTATGCTCAAGTTGCTACACAATTAGATATTTCTGAGGCCTCTGTAAAACGACTGTTTGCCACTGAGCAGTTTTCACTGCAACGTTTACACTCCATCTGCGGTATGATGAATATCTCTATCGCTCAACTGGTACAACAGAGCCAGCAAGAAAAGTTTCCATCTGCGCTTACCATACAGCAAGAAAAAACACTCACTGCTGACTACAAATTGTTGCTCATTGCTATTTTGGTGTTAAATCATTGGCAATTTCATGAAATACTTGCTTACTATAACTTGGCAGAAACAGAACTCATTCAGCTACTTGCACAACTTGACCGTTTAAAAATCATTGATCTACTCCCTAATAACCGCATTAAGCTACGGGTGGATAGTAATTTTCACTGGCTTGAAGATGGCCCGATTCAACAGTTTTTTCAACAGCATGTACCTAACTCCTTTTTTCGGAGCCGCTTCCGGGCTAAAGATGAGCTGTTACTTTGTGTAAATGGTATGCTTAGTTCTGAATCTATTGGCATACTGCAAAAACAGCTTAGAGAACTGGGACGAAAGTTTAATGAGCTACATTATGATGACACGCGGCTATCCTTAGAGGAAAGGCGGGGTACATGCATGGTGCTAGCAATACGCCCTTGGTCACTGCCTATGTTTGAGGAGCTAAAACATGACAATCGCTAGGCACTCAATCACTATTAATGCCCAAAACTCATAGTGAAAACAACTTCTGCGAGGGAACGCAAAATGAATATCGGTGTTTTCGGCTCGGCGATAGGCTCGTCTCCACTACTACAGCAGCAGGCTGAGCTGCTTGGCCAATGCATTGCTGAAGCAGGTGCAACACTTATTACAGGTGCCTGTCAGGGATTACCCTATGCAGCAGTAAAAGGCGCAAAAAAATACAACGGGAGTACTATAGGGTGTACTGCCGTTACGCACGAACAACTACATGAATCAATGATGGGCACTTCCGTAAGTGATTATGACCAGCTCATTTTTATTCCAGATGATTTTACTCATCATCATCAGCACCAGGTTTGCTTAAAATATCGCAATGTTGTTGCTGTCAGTCGCTGCGATGCTGCAGTTTTTATTAGCGGCCGCTGGGGGTCACTCAATGAATTTACCATTGCCTATGACATTGGTAAGCCGATTGGTGTGCTTACCGGTAGTGGTGGCATGACTGAATTCTTGCCTAGTTTACTTGAAGCATTTCAAAAACCCAGCAACAGTCGGTTATTTTTTAATGAACAACCACCAGTGCTTATTCAGCAACTTGTCGAAAACCACCAGACAAATGAATAAGTTCTTACATGAATAACTAACAGGTCCAGATTAAGAAAGTGCTACACCACCAAACAATCATAGAGACGATGTTATAATCTTATCGCATAAACCACTAAGTATACTGGCCACCATTAACAGATAAAATAGCACCTGTCATATAATCAGGTGCTTCCAATGCTGCATAGTTTAACACACTGGCAATTTCATCGACTTGTCCCGCCCGTTTAATATGCGTTGACCGTATAGAATCTTGCTGACGTTCAGGTGAAACATTATTAGCCATCAGCGAATCAAAAATACCTGGATTGACCCCTAACACCGTGATGCCCTGGGTTGCAAATGATTTGGACAAGCTAAGTACCAAGCCATTTAATCCTGCTTTAGCAATACCATAACCAATATCTCTACTCCCAACCCAGGCAGCAGATGAACCAACAATCACTATACGACATTTTCCACCTGAATAGAGACAGCGATTTATTACTTCACAACAAAAGGATGTTACATACATTAAATTAACATTAATTTGCGCTAACACGTCTGTTGTAGATAACCTTGATCTACCTTGGTGCTTATCCTTACGATCACCAAAGCGACCTATACAGCTGATAAAAACAAGCTCACCTGAAAAATCCAATGGCAGCTCTTGTCCTATTTGCTGAATTGATGTTTGCGAAAAGTCCAACATCATATAATCAGTTAACTGTGAGTAACTTGCCTTTTCTTGTCGATCAATACCAAGCACATGATAATGAGTAGGCTTTTTCAGTTGTTCTAAAAATGCTCCCGCTAATGTGCTATTTACGCCTAGTATTAATAGTGTATGCGCCTTCATAGCCTGACCTCTGCTAACTGTTCCCTGTAATCACTCAAACGTTTTGCAATTACACGATTAAACTCATTTCGTGAAACATCCTTATTCATTAACGTTAATGATCGAGACAGAGGAAAAAGCGTTCGAGAGGAAAATTTTCCCCAAAAAGCCTGCTTTCTGTTACATTGACCGCCTTGTGCTCCCATACCAGGTACTAAAAATACACTTTCAGGTAAATAGCACCTTAACTGTTCTGATTCATCAGGTAAAGTTGCGCCCACGACAAAGCCTATTACCTGACTTAAAGCCGACTCATTACCATAAAATTCCAGAAAACAATTAATAATATACTCGCTTAGCTTTAGATTATGCCCCATGAAGTTTTGAACTGAATCACTGCCTGGATTTGATGATCTCAACACTAAAAAGAGCCCTTTACCATATTGTTCAGCCAAATTTATAAAAGGTTGCAATGCCTCAATACCTAACCAGGGAGAAACCGTAATAGCATCAACTAAAAAACTATCTGCCTTATTACTATCATCAAGATAAGCCTGAGCATAACATTGATTAGTTTCTGCTATGTCTCCCCTTTTAGCATCTAAAATAATTATGTAATTTAATTGACGGGCATACGACAGGCAATTACTTAAGGCAACCATTCCCAATAATCCATATTGTTCAAAGCAAGCACTTTGAAACTTAACTGCAGCAACATTTTCAACTGCCGCTGTCAATAACTCTCGACAGTATAGCTCCAATGTTGCTTCTATCCGGTGAGACTGATTAAAACAGTTAGGTATTCTATTTAAATCAGGATCTATACCTAAAACAATATTGCCATTTTTCTCAATACTATTCACAATTTTTGTTAGAAACGTTGATGATTCGGCTTGTAGTGTAGGTGGCCTTGACGAATAACTTTTGACCAAAGACATGCTTGATGCTCCTTGCGGTGACTAACAATAGGTATGACCTCTAAGACATCTATTCCATGAGTCTTTAAGTATAAACATTTTTGAGGGTTATTTGTAATAAGCTTAACACGATGTATATTTAAATCATGTAAAATTAAAATAGCATAGTAAAAATTACGACTATCTTCAGGCAGACCCAATAGTTTATGCGCAGTAAAAGTATCGATATTTTTCTCTCTCATAAGCTTATAAGCTTTTATTTTATTGACAAAACCAACCCCTCTTCCCTCATGATTAAAATGGTATGTCATAAGGCCAGGCTTTTCTATGAGTAGCTCCATAGTTTGGCGCAACTGAAAGTTACAATCACAGCGA
Source organism: Zooshikella ganghwensis DSM 15267 (assembly GCF_000428585.1). GTDB lineage: Bacteria > Pseudomonadota > Gammaproteobacteria > Pseudomonadales > Zooshikellaceae > Zooshikella > Zooshikella ganghwensis. The sequence goes on from NZ_AUAF01000144.1 coordinate 10,501, forward strand.
TTATCGTCAAAAATATCTGCACTAAAACAAGCTGAATTTATTCTAAAAAGTGGAATTGTATCTTTTTCAAAAATAAGTGGATTATAAACAACTGCATGAAAAGATAAGTCACCCTTATTATTAGTAATTTCATACCCTCCTAATGATAGACCTTGATATGTTCCAATTAGATCCAGCCCCAAAGCTCTACGTATTACTTTCATAAGACCTCCTTTCTTAAGCTAGCAATACTCAAAATAAAGTATAGCTTGAGATGTTATCACAAGATATACCTTCTGATTAAGATATTACATTTTTTACCATACCATATAGCGTTAACAAATAAATTCGTATAAAACAAAAACAACCGAAATAAAACTCACTTTTTAATATTTTATAAAATCCGAAACAAGTTTCAATTACAATCCATTACTACATGTTAAACTCTTTACCACAAGACTTTTATGCAACGCGGTTTCGGATAATAAGTGCAATTGGCATAAGAGAAGCCAGCTGGTAGAGTTTGCGCTTCTCCCGACCAAGAGATAAAGCACTATGAACTACACTCAGCTGACTGAACATGAACGATACCAGATTTATTCGCTTTTAAAAGCAGGATTAAATCAAAAAGAAATTGCTGAGAATTTGGAACGAAATCCATCAACCATCTCTCGTGAATTGATGCGGAATAAAGGGCTTCGAGGATATCGCCCCAAACAGGCACAGCAACAGTCAGATGACAGGCGA
>NZ_AUAF01000145.1 GCF_000428585.1 Zooshikella ganghwensis DSM 15267
TTTAACGTTTTATAATAATGCGCGAAGGCGAGTACATCGGAAAAACATTCCACATGCTCAACATCGAACGGCATATAACGGGCGAGGAAGGCCTGTAATAAATCGACGGGAATAGTGTTAACGTCTTTATTTTCCACCAACACCATGTGTGAGGCTTTATCAAATAAAATATAAAAATACTGTAGATTGGATTGATGAGTAATCACCACCCGCACTAACACATGCTGAGGATTTTCATACACATATTCATAATGTTCGTAGAGTGGTGAGGCAAACTGTACTAAGTAATGATCAGTGACCCAGTAAGGCCGTACTTTATTAATCTGTTCTACCAATCCGGTGGTTACTGCTTTAACCGGGTTCCGTAGCTGGAAAACGGCATAGCAAGCCATGATGCTTCTCCTTTTAATGAACGGTGAGTGACTCGGTATTAGGGGCTTGAATAATGCGTTGTAAATTCAAGCTCAATGTACTTAACTGCGTTTGTAGTACTTTTAATTGATTAATGGCATCAATAAACGTTTTAGGCTGGTTCGCATCAAGATAAGCATCCAGCGTCACCAAGGCTAATTCTTCGGGTGTGGGTTGTTTGTTATTATTGTTCATTAGGCTGCCTCCTTGTCTTTTTTGTAACCACCGAAATACTTAATAAAATTGCGATAGAGTTGGGAGAGGTCATTGGCCATTAAGATAAAATCGGCCCGTGCCTGAGACATAAAATCTTCCGCTTTTTCCTGGTCGGTTAATTCAAATTTTAATTGGGTAAAGCGAAAGTCATCGTGGATGATGCCAGCCAAATAATCGGTCCAGTGAAAGCCTAATTTCGTCACCATTTTGCCAGCAGCAATATGCGGCTCGACTTCTTCCAGCTCTAAATCGCTTTTACTGAGTTTTACGATATCGGCGTCTTCACTCCCTACAAAACGCAGCTCAGCACATTGGTCCAGTAATAGTCCTTCAGGCAGTGGAGCACTGCGGGCCAACCAGCAGGTTAATACTTCACAGGGCTTATATTCCGTGACCACGGGCTGTGTGGCTAAGCTGCCCAGTGTGATGCGTAAGTAATGAATACACTCCTCGGCCAGTTTAACGTTGGAGCTGTCCACGACAATCAGGTTATTAATAGGGTCTAAATACACATACCAACTGTGGTATTCACTGAAGGCTTTGGGTAGCAATTCATGAATAACGGACTCTTTAATCTGGTCTTTTTCGCCTTTGCCAACCGGCTCGCCCTGTTCTTTTTCCAGGGTTTTAATACGTTCTTTGACGTATTTGCTGATGACCGAGTTAGGCAGCATCTTTTTTTCTTTCTGTAGGCAGAGCAACTGGAAATTACCGATATGCTCGGCAAAGTGTTCCGCCTCTTCGCCGAAGGGGCGAACCCAGCCATAGCTTTCGGCTTGTTGGGGCGTGCAGGGCTTAAAGGCCTGAGCGCCTAGTTTCTCGTTTAACAATGCCTGATCAAGTTTGGCAACCTGTTCGCAGCGGAAAAATATTGCGTTTTTAAACCACATGATGTGCACCTCTTGTTTTATGTTGTATGCAGGGTGGGGACAATCGACTCATACCGGTTAGTACGCGTTCGGTAGATTCGATTACGTAGGAGTGGGTCATCGGAAAAAGCCGGCACGAGGGCCAAGGACAGCGCTAACATACCCATGGACAACGGACAGATCACCCGTGACCGGATCAGCTCGGCAACCAGTTGTGTACGATTCTTCAGACAGTGTTTATGCAGTGCGGCTTTAATGGTTTTGGATATTGTGTCTGGGGCAACCGCATACTTGCGGGCAATTTCCTTATCCGATAGACCATGTAACGCTTCAAAGGTATACAGCGTTTGTCGTGGGGAGAGCTGAAGGTTGTTCAGGTAGGCTTTCCAGTGGCCTATGGTGATCGTGTCGTCCATGAGTAACACTCCCTTTTGATCGATTTACATAATGTAAATATATATTCGCTCTAAAAGGGAATATCTGTCAACAAGTGCTACATAAGTAATTTATTATTAGACCCAATGGTCTGATAGACTATTTGTTTTTAATGCTGGACACTAAGGTTTGAAGGAGGTCTATTTCGACTTCACGTAGTTTGCCATCAATAACTAAGTCCATGAAATCCTTAGTTAAAGTTCTAAGCTTTTCTTGAATTTGAGCTTGAATCTGTTCTGGGTCTGGCTCTTGGGTTTCGTTTTGCAGCTTAATGAAAGCTTCCTTAGCTGCAGTCACTCTCTTACTGTTTGGGGGTAAAAAGTACTTTAAGTCTTTGCCTGTTACTTCTGCAATCTTATGAAGATGCTCAACTCGTGGCCCTCGTCTAACAGAAGGGTCTTCAGATTCCCAACGAGAGGCAGTAGCTCTTGATACTCCAACTCTTTGAGCAAACTGAATCTGGGTTAAACCTGTTTCTATCCGTGAGTTTCTGATTTTTTCCCATAGTTCCAGCTCTTGCATGTCAAACTCATTGTAACGTATATGTAAATAAAAATTTCAAAAATGCAAGCAATGTGTTGACTAGTTAGCTACAACTGTCTACAGTGTCGCATTATTAGCTTTACAAACCGCTACACACTAGTCCAAAAGTTTTCTCTCATTCTAATGTAGTTGTTGCGGTTGTTTCCTTCTATCCCCTCACACGGGAGTAGTCAACAATTGATAACAGGAATAACCAGTAATGGAAGCTGATAAACCACCAATCACTGAAGAAACAGCCTGGGAACCCTACGACAGAGGGTTCACCGTTATCCCGTTAGGTTCACCATTTGAAACGCCACCGCCTTACTTTGTCAACAAACGCTTTGACGGAAACAAAGAAAAAGCACAGCAAGAGTGGCCTAAACAAGCCCGTGTGCCGTGGGCTAAGTACCAAAAAGTCACGCCTTCGCTTGAAGATATGGACTATTGGACCGCCTCTTATCCTCGCGCTAACTGGGCCATTGTCACTGGTGCACATGTCATTGTGGTGGATGCCGACTCTGAAGAAGCGGTTCAGTTTATGGAATCCGGCACCGTCGGTCGAACGCCGTGGAAGGTGAAGACCGGAAAAGGTAAACATTTTTATTACGCCGTTAATCCCAACGTAGAAATTCGCAATTCAGTCAATCCACATTCCAAGATCGATATCAGGGGGTTGGGCGGTTATGTTGTCGCACCAGGCTCAACCCATGCTAATGGCAGCCGCTATGAATGGGAATACGACGCCAGTTGGGTGATTAACAGTATCGATGACTTACCTTGTTTGTCAGAAGATGATCTGCAAGCCATTCAGCAATTTAATGGACGGCATGTCATTAATCAGACCAAGGCTGATGCCACTAAAACCAAAGCTACGACTGAAGTGAAGGGTAACTTAGGTTTTAGCACAGCCGATTACCAACCGAAGGCCAGTGGTGAGGCGGTGAGTGAAGGCTCACGTAACCAATCCGCTGTGTCGTTAACGGGCCAATATATTGCTTCAGGGATGGATCTGCGCACCATAAAGCAGATGTTGGATACCTGGAACGCCGGCAACAGTCCACCGTTAAATTCCAGTGAGTTAAATACCTGTATTGCCAGTACGGTGATGACTCACTTACGCAAACATCCCCATGATGTGATTCCTGTTCAACTGGCACCGCCCGAACCCGCCAAGGCGAGTAACCTATCACTACACGACAGTGGTGGTATGCCCGGCCATTTATACGACATACCGGGTGTATTGGGTGAGGTCGTGCAGTTTGCGAATCAGACGGCACGACGAAAACAGCCCGCATTAGCCGTACAAAGTGCGTTGGCACTCGGCAGTGTGGTATGCGGGCGTTATTACAAGACGGATAAGGGGAATTTTTCGTCGCTGTACTTCCTGAACATTGCCAAGTCGGCCAGTGGTAAAGAGCATTGTAAGGATGTGGTGGAGCAGATATTAGAAGCATCAGGTTATGGGCGATTAATTTCTGGCTCGGGTTATACGTCATCCGGTGCTTTGTTCAGCGAATTACTCCATGAACCGAACCATATCAGCATCATCGATGAGTTTGGAAAGTATCTGGAAGGTAGTCAGCACAAAATGAATCCGCATAAAGCGGAGGCGATTACCCGACTGGTCGAAGCCTGGAGTAAATGTGGGTCTTCACTTTACCCTCCGGTGTACTCAACCATGGGTATGAGTAAGCAGGCGGCGGAGGAGATGCGCAAGCGGTGTATTAAGCATCCCGCGTTAACGCTTTTAGCACTGACGACACCAGGCACCTTTTACGGTGCTTTATCTCCCGAGCTGGTGAAAGATGGTTTCCTCGGGCGCTTTATTGTCATGGAGAGCCAATTAAAACGACAGGTGTCGAGTGATCCTGGGCTAATCGAGGTACCCGAGAACATTACCAAGTGGGTGGCGACTATTCGGGAGAATCTAGCTGGTAACTTAACCAGCCATATGCCCCCGGAAAATAAGCCCGCACAGAATATTCTCGTGTTCGAGGAGTCCGCGCTCCAGCGATTAAAAGCGCTTGACCAGGAAATCATTCAGAAGATGGATGAGCTGGAACAGTACGGTATTGAAGTGCTGCTGGGGCGCACACGAGAAAAGGCCATGCGCATTGCGTTAATTCTGGCGCTGTCGGTCGATCCCTTTGCCGAGACGATTACACGACAGGTGACGGATTGGGCGGTGGATTACGTGACTTATTTTGATTATGCATTAGTCCAGTCAGTCATTAAAAAAGTAGGTGGATCGAGCTTTGAAACCTTGCTAAAATCTTGCGAAGAGGCCTTGCGCCTGGCTGGCAAAAAAGGTTTGACGAAGCGAGAAATGGCTCGTCATCCTAACTTCTCAAAATTAGATCCACGACAGGAAGAGGCTTTTTTTAAAACCTTCCTCAACCGCGGTCTAGCCCAGCTCCTTTCTTTAAAAACCAGTGGCCGTCCAAGACAAGCATGGGTGCATTACACCCTGGTGGAAAACGCCGGAGGTCCCGAATGACAAGGACTTTCGTCAAAACACCAATGACAAAAGAAGTGCTTGATTTTAAAGGAAATTTTCTCACTTTCGTCACTTTTGACAAAACGGCCATGACAAAAGAAGTCGTTGATTTTAAAAGAAAAAATCGACTTTCGTCAGAAAAAATAGCCCCTAAGAACCCCCTACGTAAATCGCCTCAAAAAATAGGAGGGGGGTCTCTATGGTGTCAAAAGGTACAGAAGTATAAATTTATATATTATTTTTATTATTATTACTTATATATATTGATCTATAGACTAACTGAGTACTCACTCACATCTGTCATGACTTTCGTCATAGCTCATGACGAAAGTGACGAAACTTTTCTGCAATATTTCTCTTTTTTCCCTCAACGCCTATCTACGACACAGGTCTTATAACAATGACAACGACCTACGCGATTACACCCAACACCAAGCCCCGTATGACCCGAGCAGACAAATGGAAACAACGACCCTGTGTCATGCAGTACCGTGCGTACAAGGATGCACTACGGGAGTTGTCTATTGAATTGCCTGAGAGCGGCTATCATCTCATTTTCGTGTTACCCATGCCCAAGTCATGGTCGAAGAAAAAACGGGCGGAGATGCGAGGACAGCCCCATAGAGCGACACCGGATAAGGATAATCTAGAGAAAGGGTTATTGGATGCCTTGTTCGTGGACGATGCCCATATCTGGGATGGTCGCGTGAGTAAGTATTGGGGCGACGAGGGACAGATCATCGTGAAATGGATTCCAACCTACGACACGTTAGACGAAGCGTTGAACTCGACGATTCACTGAGGGGAGGGGATTAGATGGCTACAACTAACGCCTATCAGCCTGCACAGCAAAAAAATGGACCTAACCTGATGTTACCTTGGCGCTCGGCTAAAGTGGCCTGGCATGAGGCGTTTATGAGTATGAGAGCTAAGCCTTTGGTTCAGTGCGAGGGGAATGGTTCAGTTGATAACCTGGACCAAATTGGTCGGAGTTTGGAAAAGGGCATTGTTCAGGATGCGGTGGCGAAATTGCCTAAGCCAATTCGGGAATGGGGAATGTATTGCTATGCACCAGACCATACCAAAACGGAAACGTATAAGTCACGTGTAGCTGATCGACTGTATGCCCTGTTGGTGGAACAATTGGATGATACATACCTCAGGAGTCGTATTCGATGTATACGGCTAGTGACGATGTGCAATATTGCCATTGAGGAACGGAAACACCAACAATGGACCGGTGAGTTTTATTCTGATTATAAAAGGGCGCAACTGTTGGGTGTTCATCACCAAAACTTTCAACGGGATTATGGTCAGCTGTATGGGGCTATGCAGGAAGTGTTAAGTGGGTATTGTGGGAGAGCGTTGGGTGCTGTAGCTGGGTTACTGAAAGAATCAGCGGACAGTCACATTAAAGTGACGTGATGTATTACGTTATAGTGACGTTTATTAATTGTTATAAGCAAGGAGTTCTATTTGAGCATTAGTGACAAATTTTCTAATTTTTGTACCGCCTTACGAATGAGCGATACAACTGTCTTGAATGTTTGCTGTAGAGCAAAGCAGATTACAAAAAGAGTTAATACTGATTTTCGTGGTATCGATTCCGATACTAGATACAGTTTATTCGTCGGTTCTTATGGCAGAGGGACTGATATACATGTAAGTGACATTGATATGATTGTCGAGCTTCCATACTCTGAGTATGAGAAATATGACAAGTACAATGGAAATGGTCAGTCTGCGCTTATTCAAGCGGTAAAGGATTCCATTAAAAAAACCTACTCCACTACTCATGTGAGTGGTGACGGACAAGTTGTAAAGCTTAATTTCAAAGATGGAATATGCTATGAGATTGTCCCAGGTTTTATTAACAAAGATGGCTCAAGTTATACCTACCCAGACAGTAATAACGGTGGTTCATGGAAAGTGACTAAACCGCGCGAGGAAATTTCGGAGATCACGAGCACTAACAATCTGTGGAATAAAAATTTAAAGCGTCTTTGTCGTATGGCACGAGCATGGAAAGATAAGTGGGATGTCCCTATAGGCGGCCTTCTTATCGATACACTTGCGTATAATTTCTTGAAACAGTGGAAATACAAAGATAAATCTTATGTTTATTATGATTGGATGACGCGTGATTTTTTTGAATATCTAAAGAATCAAGATTCAAACAAAAATTATTGGCTTGCACCCGGCAGCTCCCAATATGTATGGCGAAAGGGTTCATTCGAATACAAGGCACTCCGTTGCTACAACATTGCTAATAATGCATTGCAGTACGAAGAAGAAGAAATGACGTATTCAGCGAATCAAAAGTGGCAAGAGATCTATGGAAAAAAATTCCCTTCCTAATGTTTTAGAAGAACAACTAAGAGAATGTTTTGGTCGTGTTGCGTGGTCACATAAAACACATGAAAAATGCTCTGACTTACTAAATACACGGCTCAACCGTATAAAACTCTGGCAGATCATCATTTCAGCAATTACAACAACTGGAATTATTGCTGCTGTATTCGGTCAATCTAAAGAAATTGGTATTCTTTCAGCCGTGCTTTCATTTGTTCTAACCGTATTGAACACCTATGTGAAGCAATATGATCTCGGTGGACTAGCCCAGAAGCATGCAGACGCAGCAGTAGACCTCTGGAATATGAGGGAGTCCTATCTCTCTCTTTTAACGGATATAAGGTCTGGCTGTGTAGAAAATGATGAAATTAGAAAGCATAGAGACAATCTCCAAGAGAAATTGTTGGAAATATATAAAGGCTCCCCAAGAACTATTGCTAAAGCTTATAAAAATGCTACGAAAGCACTAAAAAAGCTTGAAGAACTAACATTCAGCGATGCAGAAATAGATGCTATCTTACCAATTGCTCTTCGGAAGGCAGAAAACAGTGGCTAATAATCGGGTAAGAGCTGGTATCTACCCAGCTCTTATGAGTAAAAAAATCACAATAAATGACACTGCTAGTGTTGTTTGAATTGTAAATGGTTACAACAGTCGAGTATTCTTCAGCAGAATTTCCAGAGTGATTATGGCCATTTGTATGGCACTATGCAGGAAGTGTTGAGTGGGTATTGTGGAAGGGCGCTGGGTGCTGTTGTTGGGTTGTTGAAAGAGTTGGCGAACAACCACATTAAAGTGACGTAATGTTTTACGTCAGAATGACGTTCATTAATAGTTATGACCCTTGGATAAGTTAAACATGGAGTCACTTTTTCTATCAAAATTAGTGTTGCCCTTCTTCTCTACTATGGGGGCTGCTCTAATTATTATGTACATAAATTCTGTGAACAGAAGGGTCAAGGAAACCAAACAGAAGATATATGCAGCTACATACATATTAGATTCGAGTATGCGTATGCTCTCGTCTGAATTTATTTTGCTTATTCATACAATCAAGCCACATATAGAAGCTTCATATAGAATTGTTAAAGGCGATCAAAAGCTATTAGAGACAATGCTATTAATTGATGAGTTCGATATCCTAACAGTAGCAGGCCCTGACTTTTCCCATATTCCTAACGAATTTACGTTGCAACTTGGTTACGATAATCTTGAATTAGTCCAGATGTATGACACGCTTCTCTATCTATACCGAAGCGATTCAACAAGAAAATCATTAAATGATTTCGTAAAAGATAAACTCAAAAGTATGGATGGATTTTTGCAGAAAAGTGAACCAGAGAAACTTGATATCCTTAATACCTATATTGATTACCTTGATAGACTACAGCATGAAGCAAATCGACTTATTTTCATGGTTTCCCACAATGTTCTACCTAGTCTAGAAGATTATTTAAAAAGCTATAAGTTTTGGTTTTACTCTACAAGTCATGCGAATAAGACAATAAAAATGATTAAAGATATTATGCGGAACAATGTTGCGTATATGCCAGAGTCCGATTTTATGGAAAGAGTAAGGCATGGTGGCATTCAAAGAGAAATCAAAAAGTCATAATAATTAGCTGGTGACTATATCTCTTGGTTCTCTGCTGATTATTGGTATCCTTCAAGTTGCTTGTTGGATTCACCTTACATTCCTAGCTTTGAATTTAAAGAAGGTGATCCTTCATTTAAAAAATGTACTTTATACTGCTGCACTTGTGGTATACCTGATTGTTGGCTTTTCCGGTGTCTTATAACAGTTAGAGATGAAATTGTAATATGGTCTGATTTTGAGCAGTTTCATCGAGGGTGGTAATAGGAGATTGGTCCATTTATATTTGAGTATCAACAATATTTGAGTTTTTTTAAAGATGTATAATCAGATAAGAGCTGGTGCCCTAGCCAGCTCCCCACATCACCCTGCATGCTGGTCCTTTAAAATCCTCTCTTGTAACAGATCGTAGCCTTGTGACGTCCATTCCTTAGCGCCTCATGGCTTTCGCCTACAATAGCGACCAGTTATTGGTTGTAAGGCGAAGTCATGAAACTGGGTGCCAATCGCAGTGTATTTTTATTAGAGATCACCGAATGTCATGCAAAAGCGTAGGCATGGTAAGACTTTGTCTGACTATTTCTCATTTTTTGAGTGAAGTAAAGCAGTTAGTTAATCACCTTAATACAGTATGGATCGAAGTAAACAATGAGTAGTGATACACCGGATAATAGCCCATATGGTAAGCCTGCTAACCGTGAAGAAGCCCGTGCAGAAATTGTGGATGGGGCTACAGTGAATGGTGTTGCCCTGTGTCCGGTGATTGAGGAGTTTATCTACCTGTACCCAACACGGTATGCCTTAGCTGAAAAAGAAGTTAATCACCCAGCGCTCAATCCTAACTTCGAATCATTAAGTAAGCCAACAGGTGTACGATTAGCACGTAAGGGATTTGTATACATTTTTCACTCGTTAAAGCCAGATGAACTCCTATCTTTTGAAATTCAGCATGAAAGTGAGCAGTCTCGTTACTGGGAACAAAAAGCACGTGTTGGTGAACCAAGCTTTTTAAAAAAGCCGATTAAACTCAAGCGACAAGGATTTATTGATGTTGCCTATTCAGAAATAGAATGGTCCAGCTCAACAATATCGGCATTAAAAAACGATCCACGCTTACGTTACCAGCGTATGCAAAGAGTAAGTCTTGAAGACTATGACTTTGGCAAAGGAGCTAAACACCTTGTGCCATTAAAAGATATTAGCAATGTGCTGAGTGAATTTATTGGTAAAAAGCAACTTGAGCCGCCTGCTAAACGAGAACATAGTTTACCTTTCGAATGGGAAGCTTTTAGTTGGTCATCTTTGCCACTTGCCCCAGCTTCCAAGGGTAAAGTTTTGGCTGAAACCCAAGGTACTTCATTTAATACTGCTCTGCTTGTATTACACGACATTCTAGGGGTATTACATGATCTGGATATGCACGCCGAGTGTATTTATCGAGAAAAACGAGAGTGGTACGAAAAAAATAAACAAGCACTTCATTCAGGACAATTTATTCGTGGGTTATACCATATTACGAAAGGTGACTTAAATAACCACTTAAAAACAAGTGAAGACTACCAAAAACTTGATGAGTTGGATCAGGAAAGTTTAGAGGCATTTACTCGGGTCGCTGAGCTAAGAAACGAAGCCACTTTACTCAGGCATAAAGCCACTCGGTTTAGAAAAAGTGAAATCCGCAGCCATCAAAATAGACAGCAAAACTGGTATAAGCGCTATCAAGCGATGATGGCTCAAGCAGATGCTAAGGATGCAGAAGCATCACATATTGAGGAAAAGTTAAAGCGTAAACATGGTAGTAAGTATGAAGACTATAAACAAGCCGTAGAAGAATACCGATTCGCAAAACTTAATATGTATAAAGATGTGAGTATGTGGAATGTACCTCGCATTGAACAACGGGTCCGCACGAAAGCAATGGAGGTGTTTTTGGATGATGCGGATGAACTGGCTCAGTGTATTGCAGAATTAGAAGAAGAAAATAGTTTAGATCGGGCCTCTTTATTACCCAAATTTAATAAAGCAGCATGGTATTTTGATATTACCATTTTTTCGCATGTACAGCGTTTACATGAAACCCATTTTTGCTGCGTTGCAAACCTGTGTGGTGATGCTGAGGGTAAAGG
>NZ_AUAF01000146.1 GCF_000428585.1 Zooshikella ganghwensis DSM 15267
GCTAAAAGCAGTACAATTAGAAACACCGGTCAGAGAAAACATGGTGGATCAACTCCCAGAGAAATGGAGGGGACAGTTAAACCGGGTCCGACGACGGGTTGAGACAACGATTGGTCAGCTTGTAAAAACGTTTAATATCCAACGAACAAAAGGTAGGACCTTATGGAGTCTGACGAATCGAATAAGTCGTAAATTGTTATCACACAGTTTATGTGTGTTACTCAATAGAAACGAAGGCAACGCTCCACTTCAGTTGGCTCAATTAATAGGCTAAAAAGTCGAGCATCGCGTGATATTAATACTGAAATATAGTTGAAGGGAGCGTTCTAATATTTCTTCACCTACCCATTGCGACCTTTCAGTACCATTTCAATTGTGAGATATCACCCTAAAATTCATACAGTACTTGCTCAATTTTACTGGAAAGCTTTACACCCCTGTTAGCAATTCATAGTATAGGGAAACTTGTCTGAACTATTTATTTTAAACAAAATAACCACTAATTCACTTTGACAAGTTGCTTTTTGTAGTTATCATTCGCCTTTTTTATGGTGTCGGTTACCAATTGCACCATAAGGTAAGTTAACAAGGCGATTAAAATTAAACATTTAAATAAGCTTCATTCAACCGTATTCCCTTACATAACGTCTAAAGATAAGGACTATCATATGATTCAGTATCACGCCGTATTAAGCAATACCAGAAAAAAGTAATTCTGCTACCTGCTTACTTTACACTTGATTAAATAGCACTCATAAAATTAAAGATAATGGCATGATCATAGCTTGTTTTTTGCGTAGCTACCTAACCACTCAATAAATACATTATTAAGAGTGTATTAAATACCAACGCATGCTATCCACATTAACAGCGAGAGCAAAAGCATAAAGCCTTTTTAATATAAAGCATGTTTCGTATATTATAATCACCCACACGACCAGATACGCTGAAGTTAAGATGAGTCCGTTACCATGGCAGCACACATTAATGCAACACAGAAAAACATCGCCAGCTAACACCTCAACATCTGTATTAATGAGGCTACACACATATTTAAAACTGAATTTTCATAATTTTGTAGAAAAACGATATACTATACCCAAAACGAAGGGTTTTTATACCCCTAGGGCACAAGGGTGCGGCCGTCAAGCGATGAAGCCCCCGGAGCTTATATTAAATAAGTGACTGGGGTGGCAGTTAAATGCTCCTGCATAAACTGCATTCCCACCATCCTTGGTGGTCAAGAGCGCTGACAACAATCCCTAAAAATGATTCGTGAAGGGAATATGGTACTGAATAGTATCAAGTGACCTGTCAGAAGATTCTTTTTAATAAAGAGTGACATTAACAATCATAAAAAAGCGGTTTGTAGTGTATATCACCAAGTCAAGAAAATACTGAATAGCTAATTTTTACACCAACAGGACACAAAAACGCTTAAATGCATGGATGAAAAGCAAACCCAAGTGACACCATCGCCACTGCAGTAATGTCAATGGGTTTGGCCTGTTCAAGGATAACGAGAATGTTCAACAGTACAAAACCTTTGCATGAAATTAACCTAAATCTTTTAGTATGCCTCCACGCACTGTATGAGGAACGCAATGTAACCCGTGCAGCACACCGGCTAAATATGACCCAGTCAAATGTGAGTAAATCCCTGTCTCAACTTCGGCGCCTAATGCACGACCACTTACTATATCGTGAGGACAACACACTTAAACTGACTCCTCTTTCTCACTCGATAAGAGATAAGGTTGCATTTATAGTGCAAAATGCCCAGGAAGTATTCTCCTCCGGGGTCCCTGGCAATAACCTTTGCAAACGTCGGTTCACACTTGCAGCCAGTGATGTTAGCGTCACCTTTGGCTTTCCCCAGCTGATGAAAGCATTTTTAAAAGACGCACCTCAAGCTATTATCTCACTGACTCCTTGGCAAGAATATAACCCAGAAAGTTTAGTTCAAGGCAAAGCCGATGTAGCGCTTTGTGTTTTTGAGGATGAACACAGCGGTCTTATTCTTGATAAAATCGGTACTACAGAGCTTGCCTGTGTAGTCAATAGTCAACATCCTATACTTCAAAAGTCGCCTTCAATTACCCTAGAGGATTATCTCGACTATAAACACATTGCCAATACCGGAAATGCCAACTACTGGCGTGTTATTGATAAAGCCTTAGCAGAACAAGGTTACCAGCGCGATATAGCCTTAGAAATACCTCTTGTAACAGCAGTTCTTGGTTTAGTAGAGTCCAGTGATTTAATTTTGACTTTACCCACTCCTCTATGCCACCTTCTTCTACTACAAAACCCTAAACTACAAATGTTTTCCTGTCCTGTACCTGCCAGCCTGGATTATGGATTAATGTGGCACTCTCGACTGGACGAAGATACAGACCATATTTGGTTTAGAAAATTAGTTAAGCAAACCACCATTGAATGTGTTGACCATATTATGTCAACCGCAAAAAGCAAAGTTGCATAATTTACAATTTTATTATCCTATTATTTCACTATATTATTTGGCTTTCACTTAAATTCACGATGTGCAAGTGACATGAACAAAACCTTATGCTCAACGCCTCGCCAAGATGGTTTTTATATGCCTGGCGAATTTACACCACAACAAGCAGTATGGTTAGCCTGGCCCGAGCGACCCGATAACTGGCGACTTGGCGCCCAGCCTGCACAACGTGCTTTTGCTGCTGTTGCCCAAGCTATTGCTGAAGCAACGACAGTATATGTGGGTGTATCTGCAAAAGCTTACCCTTTTGCACGACAGGTATTATCAGAAAAAATACGCGTAGTTGAGCTAAGTACAAATGATGCTTGGCTTCGTGATACAGGCCCGACAATAGTAGTGAATGATCAAGGCGAACGCCGTGCAATAAACTGGCAGTTTAATGCCTGGGGAGGGTTAGACTCTGGTCTTTACTTTCCCTGGGATCAAGACCAACTTGTTGCGCACAAAGTCTCAGCGGTACATGGCTTTGCTTGCTATGATGCACCTTTTGTACTTGAAGGTGGTGCCATTCATGTTGATGGTGAAGGTACACTTATTACCACAGAAGAATGTTTACTCAACCCAAACCGCAACCCTCACTTAAGTCGTGCAGAAATTGAAGGGTTCTTACAAGACTATCTTGGCATCAAAAAAATAATTTGGCTGCCTGAAGGTGTTTACAATGATGAAACCGATGGCCACATAGACAACCTTTGTTGCTTTGCGCGGCCAGGGGAAGTGTTACTCAGCTGGACCGATGATGAAAATGACCCTCAATACGCTCGTTCAGTAAAAGCTTATGAAGTGTTAAGTAACAGCAAAGATGCTCAAGGCCGCTCATTAGTCGTACATAAGATACCTCAGCCAGGTCCTCTGTACATGACGGATGTTGAAGCTCGTGGTTTACTCTCATGTGACTCTACTTGGCCTAGACAAGCAGATGACCGACTCGCAGCCTCTTATGTCAACTTTCTGATAACCAACCAGCTTATAGTAATGCCCTTTTTGGACCCACAGCAAGATGACCTAGTACAACAACAGTTACAAGCGATTTTCCCTGAACATCGAATAGTAGGTATCCCCGCTAGAGAAATTCTGCTTGGTGGAGGCAATATTCACTGCATCACCCAACAAATCCCTGCTGGCAACTAAATTATGTGCTCTAGCTTTTAGGTAACCAAAAGTGATGCTTGCAGCCAATCCACTGAGGGTTACTGCAGCTTACAGAAGTAAATATAAGGTATTTTGTAATGAGAATGATCAAACTGACACTTAGCTTAGTATGTGCCGCATTATTAAGTGGTTGCTTCAGCAACCCATCAAAGCCTGGCATCAGCGATGAGAATTTAGCTCCGCTAGAAAAATGTACTCAACTGTTACCTGCAGGTGAAAAGTACAAGCTGTTTCTGGAAGCAACCATTGATACTCAAAATCAATCAAAGCCAGAGTCTACCGGAGACTTTAGCATTTCAAACCTCAACCCAAACAAACAGACAGAAGCAGAGATGCAACGAGTGATCCCCTTCACCAACTGCATAGGAAAGCTGCTTAAAAAAGAATTTGAAACAACGCCAGAGAGCTAGGAATACCTACTACAATGGTATACCCGCCATGAAAGCAGGCAATCAACCTACAAAGGAATGGCAAATATCCTACAAACTCTTCTGGCGTTTGTCGGTTGGCTCAAATCACGAGTTGTAGCATCATATACCCATCGAAGCGCTGGCAGCTAGAAAAGCTCAAAGGAAACAAAGCGAAAGGAAGCAAAAGGATTTCCAGCGTGTAACCCAAGTGAATGGGTTGAAGGACCGGCTACAAGGACGAGCCACCAGGAAGGTGGTCGTTAAAAAACCTGCTTAAATAGCAGGTTTTTTTATGTCTATAGTTTTTAATCATTTGCATAATTACCCCCCTCTTCACAAATAGGGTTTGACGTCATCTTAAGAAAAACCATTTTCCATAGCAAACCCATTTGCTCAACCCTCCAACCCTGCATAAATAAACAACTGTAATATTTCGGTGTATAGTCTGACAGGACAAAGGGGCTCAAAAAATCTTTTTACAAGCAAATTTATATGAGACTGCCCTTCACCCTTATTAAGGAGTAAAGTGTGGAAATAACAATAAGACACAGTGAAGCTAATGATATTAACGCCATTAAGAAAATTTATGAGCAACTTTCTTGTTTTACCGGCACACTTCAGCTCCCTTTTCCTTCTGAACAGCTTTGGGAAAAACGTTTAACGCAACTTGATAATGGTGTATATAGCCTGGTCGCAGAAGTTGAGGGCAAAATCATTGGACAGCTTGGTCTAACAGTTAATCCATCTCCTCGACGCAAACATGTGGCAAGCATAGGTATGGCTCTCAGTGAAGAGTTTCAAAATAAAGGTGCAGGTTCTGCACTTTTAAACGCAGCAATTGAGCTTTCAACTAAATGGTTAGCTATCAAACGTATTGAGTTAGAAGTGTACACGGATAATGAACCAGCCATTAAGCTATATAAAAAACTAGGGTTTAATATTGAAGGGACCGCAAAAGCATTTGCTTATAAAAATGGTGAGTATGCAGATGTTTTTTTAATGGCCAGGGTTAGCTTATAGTTTCTTTTTTAATTTTTCATAGTAGATATGATCAACTGCCCCCTATCAAAATAACTCATCGAGGACAGTTGATCATATTTAAGCTATTTCTAGACTGGCATTTTTACTCACGTCTTTTAAGTTTTCTCCATAGACAGATCGAAGTGCTCTTACAACATCAGATCTAGTAACAACGCCAATTAATTTACCCTCTTCAACCACAGGTAAGATATGAGGACGCGAAACATGCATTTGCTTAGCCCTCTCTTCTAAAGATAAAGTAGATAAATGTGTCGCTATGCCACTGTCTGTGACAGGAAATAGTTTTTCCTTATCAATACACATAAACTCAACCAAGTCGATTAATGAATCATTAGCGTTAATCGCGACTATTTCTCGACTCATTAAATCGACCACTTTCTGATCTTCAACGGGGATATACCCCTGACACCATAAATCAACAAGCACATCATGTAACGACATAAACCCTACCAACTGACCATTTTTATCAATAACAGGCGCACCTTCCAAATTGTTTTTCAATAGTTTATCTAACGCTGTGGCTGTTAACATATCAGTATTAAGTGAAAAAGCTTGGTGCTGTAGAATTGATTTAACAGTTTGCTTTGCGCTCATTATAGTGGACTCCTTTTTAGGCAAGTTTTGTGTAGGTTGGGTTTTTATAATTGAAACATTAGATTGGGGGATAACGGCTTTACATTGTACTTGTCGATAAATAAACCAATTGGCCAAGCCTACTAATACTGCACCACCAATAATGTTCCCCAAGGTTACAGGGATTAAGTTTGCTGAAATAAATTGCAGCCAATTTAAATCAGTAAATTGATCTGGACTTAAGCCAACTTGAGTCCAAAACTCAGGAGGAGCCATACTTTGAATACTAATGCCAAGAGGTACCATAAACATATTCGCTACACAGTGTTCAAAACCGCTACTGACAAACATAGCAACAGGCAAAATCACCATAAAAGCTTTCGTTAAAGCATTTGCAGCACTAAAGCTCATCCAAATAGCAAGGCATACTAAAAGATTACACAGCACTCCCAGTGCAAAAGCTTGTATAGGCGTATGATGTAACTTATGTTGTGCAATCATCAATGCATTCATACCCCACTGCCCATGGTCCATTTGATAAAGACCGGCAGCTGTTACTAAAATCAATAGTATTGAAGCACCAATAAAATTTCCTAAATAAACTTTACTCCAAATAGAGAACATTTTTTTAAAAGTAATTTGTTTATTGGCCAACGCAATACTCGACAAGACGGTACTGGTAAACAGTTCACCACCACAAATAACGATCAAAATCAGCCCTAAGCTAAAAGCAATTCCACCCGCGAGACGACTTAACCCCCACCCGACTTGTTCTGTACTACCTGTTGTTACTGTAATATAAAAAAGAAAAGCCAAACCAATAAACAATCCAGCCATTATCGCTAGACAGATGCTAACGGTTGTACTTTTACTTGTTTTACTTAACGCAAACTTTTCTGCTTCTCCCATCATTTCAGGTGGTGAGAAGAACTGTTTAGATAATGAGCTAGGTACTGACATAGGCACTACTCTCCCATATATGCATAACATGTCTCCTGTTAAGATTAATAGTGAGTCAGCAGCTGCTTATTTTTAGGCCTTTATACCCTTGGTTGTGGGTGATTTAAGATTACGGCATATTTTACCATCGGTAAAATTTATAATTTTTAAAGGGTATATCAACTTTATTGATAGGCCTTAAATTGCGTGTACAATAGGACACAAACTTTTTCACGTCGAAACCGTTTTAAGAAATATGCTTTAAAAAAGTTAGTCATTTGTTAGCGTTTAAGGTAAGAACGTGCGTTATTCATTAAAGCAATTAGCTGTATTTGATGCTGTTGCAGATTCAGGAAGTGTCAGTCAAGCCGCTGAAAAATTGTCACTCACTCAGTCCGCTACCAGCATGTCACTCGCCCAGTTAGAAAAAATGCTGGGGCATCCTTTGTTTGAACGACAAGGAAAAATGATGACACTTACACACTGGGGAATGTGGTTAAGGCCCAAGGCTAAAAAGCTTTTACAAGACGCACAGCAAATTGAGTATGGTTTTCATGGGCAACACCTTTTAAGTGGCGAAATTAAACTGGGTGCCAGCCAAACGCCCGCTGAACACCTGGTACCTGACCTGATCAGTATTATTGATAATGACTTTCCGGAAATTAGAATAAAACTAGGAGTACAAAGTACTGATAGCATCATTAATGGCGTTCTCGACTATCAGTACGATTTGGGCATTATTGAAGGCCGTTGCGATGATAACCGGATAACCCAAGAAGTCTGGTGCAGAGACCACTTAACTGTCATAGCAGCCTCTCATCACCCTTTTGCTCAATGCAAGCAGGTTAGCTTAGCTCAACTGGAACAAGCAAAATGGGTCTTGCGAGAACATGGATCAGGTACGAGAAAAATTTTTGATAGTTCAATTCACCACTTAATTTCTGACCTTGATGTCTGGCGAGAATATGAGCACGTTCCCGTATTACGCAGCATGGTTGCAAATGGACCTTACCTGACGTGTCTACCTTACTTGGATGTTGAGCAATTTATTGAACAAGGCCAACTGGTTACGCTCAATGTTCCAGAACTTAATATGGAACGAACATTATCATTTATATGGCGTATCGATATGGTTGAAAACCCACTAGCGGAATGCCTTAAACGAGAAGGACTTAGAATGATGAAAAGCAAACCAAATGTTCTTTAGGGTTTCAGGTACGACCCTCTTAAACTCATAGGCAATACAGGCTATATGACTAATTACTTACATTAATATGGCAGATTTCCTACAAACCGTACTAACATTTAGCCGTTTGCTCTCAGCGTAATTTGTAGCATCATGTACTTAACAAATCGCTGAGGGTCAGGAAGGCCACAGGACCTTAGAGAAAGGAAGCACCAGGAAATCCAGCGAAAAAACCTAAGTCGCTTTAGGTGAAAGGATTGGCTAAAAGGACTAGCCGCTAGGAAGGTTAATCTAAAAACCTGCTTATTCAGCAGGTTTTTTTATGCCTGAGATTTCTTCACAAACTTTCTTTCTATTTAGTTAACTCAGCCAGCCAATGCTTTAGCAACGTGTTAACGCTTTTTTGGTCACTCTTTGAAAGCCCAGCAATAAAATCATGCTGTAAGGACAAGTGACTTTGAAAAGCTTCATCTATTAATGCTTTACCTTCATTAGTCAACTTTACTTGCACCGAACGCCGGTCATCACTGCAATGACTGCGCTTAATTAACCCCTTCTCTTCTAACTTATCTAAACGGTTGGTCATCGCCCCCGAACTAAGCAACATCGACTGATATAACTGCGTAGGTGAGAGCGAAAATGGTTCTCCAGAGCGTCTTAATGATGCCAATACATCAAACTCCCCAGGTTTTAATCCACACGCTGCATGACACTGTTGTATAACACGCTCAAGTTGTTTGTAAATTCGGGCTAAGCGTCCATAAATAGCCATCGGTAGCAAGTCTTCTGATATGCCCTGTTGCTGCCACTGAATTACCAATCGGTCAA
This sequence comes from Zooshikella ganghwensis DSM 15267, assembly GCF_000428585.1. Classification (GTDB taxonomy): domain Bacteria; phylum Pseudomonadota; class Gammaproteobacteria; order Pseudomonadales; family Zooshikellaceae; genus Zooshikella; species Zooshikella ganghwensis. Next base: position 8,654 of record NZ_AUAF01000146.1, read on the forward strand.
TATCATCTGCTTGCAACTTGTTGTTTTTCATTCATTTGCCTCTACAAGGTCACTCACTGCCAATACCGAATCTTAATTAAAACCTTATAAACTGTGCAAGTATCTTTATATAAAGATACTTTACCAACAGCTGATTATGCCTTATAGTGAATTTATCTTTATATAAAGATATATCATATTAAGATAGATAGCTAATGGAGAAGCTATTTTCCGGAGCCCCCCTTATGAGTAAACAACAATCATTTGATAAACCTCAGTCAGCGGGTTTTATCATATTACTGACCATTATTCTCATAGGTCTGAATTTAAGACCCAGTCTAGCCTCAATTGGCCCCTTGTTAGGCTCTATTCAAGCGGATATTCAGTTATCGTTTAGCGCTGCATCCCTCCTGACCACGCTACCTGTACTGACCATGGGATTGGCTATTTTTTCAGGCTTCAGTTTAGCCAAACGCCTGGGGGAAGCACGACTATTGACGTATTCAATTATTTTATTAAGTGCTGCAACCGCTGCACGCTACTGGGTAGATTCAACATTAATATTAACCATAACTGCTTTTTTAGCAGGTGTAGGTATTGCGTTAATTCAAGCCCTTATGCCTGCATTAATAAAAGCAAACTTCCCAACAAAAGTGCCTGTTCTAATGGGCTTTTACATTACTGCTATTATGGGTGGTGCAGCGATTGCTGCTGCAGGCAGCCCTTATGTTGAAAATATTTCAACCAACTGGCGACTAGGTCTTGCCTGCTGGAGTTTGTTAGGTATCGTGGCACTTGTTTTGTGGAAAATAAATCACAAGCACTTCCATTTTCATAGCGTTAGAGGCAAACAAACTGCACCAATTAATTATTGGACTAAACATCGTGCGTGGACACTCGCCTTATTTTTTGGCTTAGGCACAGCTGCTTACACGTGCGTTTTAGCGTGGTTATCCCCTTACGCAATCGAATTTGGTTATTCACAAAAAGACGCTGGCTGGCTGTTAAGCTTTTTAACGACACTTGAAGTTGTTTCAGGATTGATCTGTCCTATTATTGCTGCTCGTAGGAAAGACCGTCGCCCCGTTATTATGACGCTATGTGTCATGATGGTAATAGGCTTTGCTGGATTAGCTTATGCACCTGAGCAGGGTTTATGGCTGTGGAGTGGGTTCTTAGGTTTAGCGATTGGCGGTATCTTTCCAATGTCATTAATTGTCACCATGGACCACCATAGCAACCCAGTAAGTGCTGGAAAATTAGCCGCTTTTGTTCAAGGTATTGGCTATATAATAGCTGCATTTTCACCATGGATTGCAGGCATGATACGCGATGTAATGACAAGCTTTGCTAATGCCTGGTTATTGCTCACGGTATGCAGTGTTCTTAGTTTAATGCTTGCAATGCTATTCCATCCACATCGACATCTTGAACCAGAGGAGTCTGAAGCACGTTTAGCACCTTCTGCGGCCTAATTTTTTGTTGCAAACCGTGTGTCCAAGATAACTACTGCAACCCTTGTCCTGCGCTTAGCCGCAGGACTTTTTTATTCCCAGTGACACACATATAATTATACGTCAGTATACTTATATAAATGATAGGACCTGTTAAATTGTTACCAGTAGCATATCCCCAGCGAGAGGGGATAAAAACGTAATACTCTAGAAGTAGGCTAAACAATGGAAATAACGACTCCCAGTCAAAACGATTACCCTGAGTTAGTATCCGTTTGGGAATCATCAGTAAGAGCAACTCATGACTTTCTAACAGAACACGATATTCAGTTTTATAAGCCCATGTTAGTAGACCAGTTTTTTCCACAGGTCGCTCTCAAGTGTATCAAAAATACTGATAACCAAATTTTAGGATTTATCGGAACCGCCGAAAATAATATTGAAATGCTATTTATTGACCCAGCCCATCGAGGTAAAGGCGTAGGTAAAAAGTTACTCTCATACGCTCTTCGTGAGCTAGGTGCATCAAAAGTGGATGTAAATGAACAAAACGACCAAGCATTAGGTTTTTATCAGCACCTAGGTTTTAAAGTTATTGGACGCTCAGAAAAAGATGGTATGGGGAAACCTTTTCCATTATTACATATGGAAATCAGTCATGGGTTATTTTCCTCTTCGAAATAAAATATATACCCACCATTGAAGGTATGTTCTTCTGGACTTTTAAAAAACTTCACTTTCGATATTTATACGCTATAAAGCACATTTATTACTGATTTCACTTTTACTCGGCTTTGGCCATTATTGAATACACATGACGGCTAAAAATAAGCTATTAGAAACAACGGGTTAGAATTAATTCATATCATGGTTTTCATTAGACATGAGTTAATTCAGGTTATAACCACT
>NZ_AUAF01000147.1 GCF_000428585.1 Zooshikella ganghwensis DSM 15267
AAAGTAGGTATGATGAATATAGTTTATAACATGAGGCGGTTCGTGACATTAAGTAGGAAAAGTGCGCCTGCAATTTGAAAAAAGTATGAACTATCTCTTTTTGTGGGATAGTAATTAGCACTGTAGAGCCCATAAAATGTGAATTTTGGTGTCAAATAATAAGCAGTCGTATTTACCTTCGATAATTTAAGATCTTGCCTAAAAATATTGAAATTTTGGTAACATTTTTAGAGGTGCCCTAGTATCTATATTTGCTATAAAGTCGGTAGCAAAGGATACTATAAAACTTTAATAATACAATAAATGTGCTATATTTGAAGTGTTTATGCTTTCCAAGTATAGCCTAATGGTATTCATTTCATCCGACTTTTTAGTATATTGCGGTTTTTGTATTTCCTCAATAGTTGACAGATAATGATGTGTTTTCTTCTTGGTTGCAATGGTTAAGGTGTGCGCTAAAATAAATCATAAATATTGATCGTTATAATTAATTCTGATTATGTCGAGAGTAAGATAAAAATAAATTATTGAAGATTGCATGATTGTAGATGATGGGTATTTGGTCTATCGTTTTGTTTTTTTTGTGGGTAATTTTTTTGCGGAATATTGTGTTTAAAAAGTTTATAATTTCTGGCGGTATGGCACTTTTGTAGTAATTTGATAGCCCTGACGTAGCTTGTTAAAAGCACTTTGTAGCTGTGTTAGGGTAATATGATATGTAATCGTTAGTACAATTTAATACAAATTTGATTGTGGTGTTAATGAAATATTTTATTTATTTTAATGACTTTGAAAAGATAATTAAATAAATGTTTTGCTTCTCATTGATGGTGAAATCAAAATCTCAAGTAGAAGGTAATGTTTAAAAAATTATTTATTCTTTACTGGATGGTGTTTATATTTTCTTATATGAGTTTGATCCACTAAGCATTGTCAAATGATGATAGTGCTAATGTTATTGTCTCTATAAGTGCAATGAATCGGTTGCGCGAATCATTAATAATGAGGTATTCATGAGAAAGTATTTAGGTAAATTTTTACTGTCGGGTGTTAGTTTTGCCATTTTCAGCAGTATGCAATTCGCTTATGCTGACAATGGTTTTGCTAATGAGAAAACAGATGTACTTTTTGAAATTAAGCAAAGTAATAAAGCATCTGTAGAAATCCTCGATAAAGTTAACACTATAAATGATTTTAAAGAAGGTTTACTCGCTCTACGGGTTGAAGTATCTACAGCCGAAGACACAGCTGCTACTGAAACAAAAGCACAAGGCGTCATCAATAGCATTGCAGCACCAAACTTTAATGCCACAATTGATAAGAATGGTACAGGGTTTTACATAATCACGACCGTTGAAGGTTTAGCTGAAATTATAAAATCCGAAAATGTGTTATCAGTAAATTCTGCTATAAGTAAAATACAATCTTCTTCCTCTAACTCTTCTTCAAGTTATGTGTATGCTCCCGATGCTGCTAAGCCTGCAAAAGACTACACAGGAAAAGGTATAACCGTTGCGGTAATTGACTCAGGCGTTAATACTAATCACCCACAAATAAAAGGTAAAATTGTTAAAGAATATTGTTTTTTAAGTCCTGATACAAGTGCACTTACTGCAACTCAACTTAAAATTAAACTTAGTAAGTTTGGTAAAGACTATGGAGGTTGTCCAAATGGGAAAAACTTCGATGAGAGTATAGGTGCATCAGAAGATGAGAATGGTCATGGAAGCAACGTAACTGGGATTATTGCTGCTCAACCTAGTACTACAAAAGATGCAGTCCCCAGAGGCAGTGCGCCCGGCGTAAATATTGTAAGTATGAAGGTAACTAATGCTAAAGGACGCTCTCAAACTCAAGATATTGTTAGTGCACTAAGAAAACTTGCTACTGACCCAGCGTTAAATGATGTTAAAGTCATTAATTTAAGCATAACAAATCCTGGTAATATTCCTGAAGATTGTGACAATATGAGTAAAGGTGACTATCAAGGGTTAATTAACCAGTTAGTTTCTCAAGGTAAAACTTTTGTTGCAGGGAGTGGTAACAATGGATATTCAACAGGTGAAGGTTTTCCTTCTTGTTTGAGTAGTACTATTTCTGTGGCTGCACATTCTGCCACCACAATACCTGGAAAGTCATCAGATTTTTATAATAATTATAAGTGTGTCCACCCTAATTTAAACGTTACAGCTGATGAAATAACCTGTTTCTCAAATGTTGGTCCAAGTACTGATATTGTAGCACCAGGAGTTAATGTAAACTCTATATATAAAAAAAACGGAAGTATTGTTAACACTTCTGCAAAAATGACTGGGACCTCTCAAGCTACACCTGCTGTTTCAGCCTGTGTAGCAAGAATGCTTGAGAAAGATCCTACGCTTACACCTGCGGCAATTAAAAACTATTTACAAAATAGTGGGAAATATATAACCAAGCCTAACGATAAAGACTTTTACATACCTAAAATGGACTGTGATGCAGCCATTGATATGGTGAACGCTATGGTTAAAAAGGCATAGTTTTATAAAAAATAAAATTATTTTAAATTTAAGCCCTGCTTTGAAGTAGGGTTTTTTCTTTTCTTAACACAACTATTTGTATTTCCTCTAAACTTGTTATCAGTTCATGCGTGGCATCACCACAACCAATATCCTTCTTGGTTTAAAATATATCTATACCCAAAACGAAGGGTTTTTAGGGGAGGCCGTCAAGCGATGAAGCCCCCGGAGCTTAAATTAATAAGTGACTGGGGTGAAGAGTGCTGACAACAAACCCTAAAAATGATTCGTGAAGGGTATATATGCAGTCATCCTAGCCAAACGGCTAACCCACTTTTTACTGTAAGCTAACCTTTAATGCTGAGGTCGAATAAGCATTAATAAATGAGTTCGTAAGGATTGTGGTAATAAGGTACTGATATTTGCAGCCCAGTTGTAATGAACATTTTGCCAGAGCTCCCAATACGTTACTTCTGGGGAAGTGGTTTTATATGAAATAGCCTTAAATTTTACCTTTGTGTCAATAGGGTGATCGGCAATAATTTGTTTAAATCGCTGTAAATGAAGTGGCGTGCTCACTAAGAAAACCGTTTGCCAACCTTGTTGAGTAATAATTGACTTAGCATTTTGCCAGTTAGTTTGACTATCGTAGGAGTGTGTTTCAGTTAAAATGTTGTCATCACCAATAGCTTGATTGACCAAATACTGTTTCATAAGGTTTGCACCATAAACATTGTTGGTTGGGCGTGAACCTCCAACACATAAGAAAGTATTGATGTTATATTTTCTTGCTAAAGTTAGAGCATGATTAAGCCTGCGAAGTGTTTGGTTGCCTAATGCCGTATAGTTGTCATTAAAATCTCCCATAAGGATAATTAATGCATCAACTGATGATGAGTCTACGGTATCATTATGGCTAAATTGGTACGATACATATTTTAACCAGGCAATTGATAGTATTAAATCGATAATTAGCAGTACTATCAGCAGTTTTAGTATCTTTTTTAGAATAGGATGGTAGCGTGTTTGCATCTCATTAATCATCAGATAACGTTTATAAAAAGGTTATTAGGGGGCTGTTTTTAAGTCTTCAATTGCTTGATGTTGGCTAAGATAGATGTTGCCATTTAGTTGTTTGGTAAAAGTAGTTTTTTGTAGTGTATCCATCACAGGGCCTTTCACTTCTGATAAATGGAAGTGAATATTTAACTCTTGTAAACGACAATTGATGACTTCTAATGCTTCCAGTGCACTTAAATCAATTTCATTAATTGCGGTACACATTAGAATAACATGCTTGACCTTAGTATTCTGAGCAATCAAACTGTATATCTTATCTTCCAAAAAGCTGCTATTGGCAAAGTAAAGACTCTCATCTACACGAATAGAGATAATATGAGGGTAAGTGATGACATCATGACGTTGAATATTACGAAAATGTTCAGTTCCTGGTATTTCGCCTACCACAGCAATATGTGGACGAGCGGTTTTAAGTAAGTGCAGGCTGACTGAAATAGCTACTCCACTCAATACACCGTACTCTACACCAAAGAATAAGGTTATAGTGAGTGTGGTGGTGATCCCTGTAAACTCTGTTCGAGAATATCGCCAGGCTTTTCGAATTAAGCCGATATCAATAAGTGAAATAACGGCCATCACAATGGTGACTGCCAGTGCTGCTTTCGGCAGGTAGAATAGCAATGGTGTAAGCCATAATGACACAATCGCTATACCCAATGCAGCAAAAATACCGGCAGCAGGTGTTGAAGCGCCTGCATCAAAATTAACGACAGACCGTGAAAAACCACCTGTAACGGGAAATCCGCCAGAAATTGCAGAGGCTAAGTTAGCAGAGCCTAAACCAATAAGCTCCTGATTTGGATTGATACGCTGACGTTTTTTGGCAGCAAGGGTTTTGCCAATGGATATGGACTCAATAAAGCCAATAATGGCAATTAAAAGTGCAGAGCTCGTTAATTGTTGCCAGTGAGCACCAGTCATTGTAGGCCAACTTAATTGGGGTAAACCCTTGGGAATTTCACCGACGATTGCAACACCTTTTAAGTCAAGCCGAAAATAATAGGTGGTGAGTGTAGCGAGTAAAATGACGATGACGGGTGCTGCTTTTGATAAAAGTTGAGCGTAGTGTAATGGTATTCCCCACGTTGGAAAGTACCTCAAAAAGCAACGACGTAACCACCATAAACCCGCTAAACAGCTTATGGCCAAAATACAGGTAGTGCTGTGCATTGCCGGTATTGACTGAAATAGGGTCGTTCCCTGGGTAATTAAATTATCACCACTGACTGGAATTCCCAATAGGTGCTTGAGTTGACTAATAATGATAATTATACCGGATGCGCTGATGAAACCAGAAACTACAGGATGAGATAAAAAGTTGGCAATAAATCCAAAACGTAAAATACCCAAAAGCACCAGAACTAAACCAGAAATAAAAGCAAGGAGAATTGCAAGCGTTGTGTAAGCAGGTGATTCAGGAGAGGCTATAGGCATAATTGCACTGGCGGTCATTAATGAGATAATAGCGACCGGCCCTACGGATAGACTATAACTGGAACCCAAAAATCCATAAAAAACCAGAGGTAAAATGCTGGCATATAAACCCATTTCTGCAGGTAGCCCTGCTAATAATGCATAAGCTAATGACTGAGGGATTAACATAATGGTGACAATAAGTGCAGCAATAAGGTCACCATTAAAATGCTCAGTTTTATAGTTTTTAAGCCATTGCCTTGCTGGAAACAGCTGCTTTATGACAGACAGGATGAGAGAGTTTAGCTGCATAAGAGAGCACTTATTATATTATTTTCAAAAACGATTAAAAACCGTTGATGGGTAGTTTAAGGTATGTTGCACCATTATCAGCAGGAAGAGGGAGCTTTCCTCCACGAATATTCACTTGCAAAGCAGGGATGATGAGTTGTGGCATGGTTAAGGTGGCATCTCGCTGTTGTCGTAGCGTAATAAATTCTTGTTCAGTGACTTGCGCTTTGATATGAATATTGTTTTCTTGCTCGGTTTTTACTGAGGATTCGAACTGTAACTGTCGTCCATCAGGGCAATAGTCGTGACACATAAAAAGGCGTGTGGTATCAGGTAAATTAAAAATTCTTTGAATTGATTGATAAAGGGTTTTGGCATCTCCACCAGGAAAGTCTGTACGTGCTGTACCACTGTCAGGCATAAAAAGGGTATCGCCAATAAAAGCTGTATTGCCAATTACATACGTCACACAAGCAGGGGTATGACCGGGGGTTTGCAAAACGTGACCGGTAAGCTGACCAATTTGAAAGCTGTCGCCATCATTAAAAAGGGTATTAAATTGTGAGCCATCACAAGGGACTGAATGCGTGTCATTAAAAAACCTGGCAAAAGTAGATTGCACTTCGGTCACTTTATTACCAATCCCTAGCTTTCCACCCAATTGTTGTTGTAAATAATGTGCAGATGTAAGGTGGTCTGCGTGAATATGGGTTTCTAATATCCACGCTAACGATAAATGATGTTCGTGAATATAATGAATAAGCTGATCGGCTTGGGCAAAATGTAAACTACCTGATGCATAATCAAAATCTGCGACGGGATCAATAATTGCACATGCAGATGAGTTAGGGTCTTTAACGATATACGTCAGAGTTTGTGAATGTGGGTCATAAAACGCTGTGACCTGAGGTTGAGTGGTTAAACTTGGGGTGAAAGGTAAAGCGCCATCCATGCTTAATTCTCCATTACTTATATCGTCTTGGCTGTGAGTATTTAAACATTAACACGTTAACTTAAAAATCTAATAACGCCAATACTTGCTGTGCATTGGCATTGGCTTGTACCAACACGGAAATTCCGGCTTCCTGTAAGACTTGTGCTCTGGAAAATGCAGCTGTTTCTGCTGCAAAATCGGCATCAACAATACGAGAATTCGCTGCTGAAAGATTTTCACTAAAAACACTTAGGTTATTTACACTGGACTGAAAGCGATTTTGAAGTGCACCTAAAGAGGCTTGTAGGCTGCTGACTTGATCCAAAGCATTATCAATAGATGTTAAGGCATCAGTGGCGTTACTTGCTGTTGTGATGTCGACATTATCCAATAATTTACCATCTTCAACATTACCAAATTCACCCACGCGAAACCCTGAACGATCAATGGCTGAAAAAGGGTTTTGGGTTGTTATATCAATTTGGCCTGCGCCTGTTAATAGAATTGATGAGCCTGTATCTGCACCAATTGACGCCACATTAAACCCGGCTTCTGCCACATTGGCACTATCATTAGCCAGGTTAATATTTCGGCCATCTGCAGCAACTAAACGAAATGATGTACCAAAGGCTTCTGCCGTTACCCCTGTGACACCCTGCTTACTGTTAACAGCAGTAAGCACATTGTTAATGATAGTACTTGCTGAGTCAGCAGCATTAAAACTGATGTTGATGGTTTCGCCATTAATATCGATGGATTCATTTCGGGTATTGCCTGTAGTAATTGCTGTGCCATAGGCAATGGTTGGTAAAGCTGTGGCAGTAACGCCTGTTTGACCCGAAACCCGATTAATGGCTCCAGCTTTAGCGATAGCACTTCCATCTTTGTTATTAAATGAAGCTGTATCATCACTGGTTAACGAAGGACCAACGGCCACACCGTTAATGACTAAATCACCGGATTGTAAAGCTTGTGTCACTCCGACTCGACGACCAACAACACCACTGTTACCACCACTAAAAGTACCTTTCAGTAAGCCGGTAAAGCGATCAATATCAGATCGGCCAAAGTCGATATTAATATCAGCGCCACTGCGGGAAATAAGAGTGTAGCTGCCGACAAAGGTTTGCGCCGCACCACTGATGCCTACAGCAACCGCCGCGGATAAGCCCGAACCATTATCATCATACACAATGTTGCGTCCATCATCGGCGATAAGTGTTATGCCCGTATTAATACTGCCGGTGTTTTCAGCACGCACACCAGTTTGCCCTTGAGCTGCATTAATGGCTGTCACCACAGACTCTCGGTTGGTATCAGCACTGAGTGCATTATTGGTAGCAACCGCAATGGTTGTGCCATTGATAATGATATTACCGCTAACGGTTGCATTGGTTGCAGCTAAAAAGCCGGCGTAGCCAACCACGTTGGTGTTTGCTCGGGCATTGACACCTGTTTGGTCACTTACACTGTTGATCGCTGCAGCAATGGCAATTCCACTTTTCTCATTATCTGCACTGGATAAACTATCATTGGTGGAAGACGGAGCAGGGACTGCAATGCTGTTAATGACAATATCGCCCGCTAGCAGTGAAGTGAGTGATCCAGGTCTGGTTGATGATATGCCATCAGTAAGGGCGCTACCAAGGCGGTCTGGTGTAATAGCACTGATGGATACAGGAATTGTTTCACCCAGATTAGTACCCACTTGGAAGTTTGTTTTAGAAAGGGAGCCGTTTAACAGAGGTTTCCCATTGAATGTTGTGTTATTAGCTACGTCTTGAATTTCATCAATGAGTTGCTGGACTTCTTCATTGAGCGAGTCTCTATCCAACGAAGTATTACTGCCATTTGATGACTGTAATGCCAGTTCTCGAATACGTTGGAGGTTAGTTGTGATAGAGGAAAGGGCTCCCTCAGCCGTTTGAGTAAGTGAAATGCCATCGTTTGCATTACGAATAGCAGTGGCCGTTGAGCTTATTTGTGTACCGAATCGAATGGAAATTGCCAGCCCTGCTGCATCATCACTGGCATTGTTGATACGTAGCCCAGAGGAAAGCCGTTCAAGGGCTGTTGCTTGCGCTTGTTGCGTTTGATTTAGGTTACGCTGAGCAATCAGTGATAGCAGGTTTGTATTAATAATCTGGGGCATAGTGAACCCTCCCCATTAGCGCATAGCTGCCAACTTGCTTGGGGCAGGACTAGTAGTTAGTGAGTAATAACATAACTGATTGAAAGCTCATTTCATCACTCACTCTCAGTATTGGTGGGATTTGAAGAGATGTTAAAGATGTTTCAGAATTATTGCGCTTAATTGTAATGAGTAAAAGTTATGACCGCACTATGAATAAAAAAAATATGAATAAAAAAAGGCGACATAAGCCGCCTAAATATAGTGCTGCAATGGAACAATGATTTCTCCAGTAGTAGGTTGATTTAACTGTTAACCATTTTGCTCCTGAGGTAATAAAGCAGGTTTTTTATACTTCCAGAAAAAGCCAGCAGTGAACACGACTGTAGTAATTGCACCGATGATGGTGGCAACGTTCATTGGCAGGTTAAATCCAATTTCAGCGTTGGCTAGATAAGTGATGGTGACTGCTGTCATAAACATTGCAGGTATTGTACAAATCCAGTGCAGCTTACCTTCTTTAATCAGATAGGCTCCAGCAGCCCAAAGCATAATCATCGCTGTGGTTTGGTTTGCCCAGCCAAAATAGCGCCAGATAACGCCGAACTCTGCTTTGGTGATAAGGAAGCCAATTACAAACATAGGGATAGCGATTAATAGGCGTTTTACCAGCGCTTTTTGAGGTAATTTAAAGAAGTCAGCAACAATGAGGCGGGCACTACGGAATGCTGTATCACCAGAAGTGATGGGTAAAACAATTACCCCCAGTATGGCCAGAACACCACCTATTGCTCCAAGCAGTGAGGTGGAAACTTCATGGACAACTGCTGCAGGGCCACCAGATGCTAGGGCTGCATTAAGCGCTTCAGGGCTTTCATAGAATGATAAGCCTAAGGTACACCAGATTAGCGCAATAACACCTTCACCAATCATCGCACCGTAGAAAATAAAGCGACCTGATTTTTCATTTTGCATACAACGAGCCATTAGCGGTGACTGCGTTGCATGAAAGCCTGAAACTGCACCACAAGCAATGGTAATAAATAGTAAAGGCCAAAGTGGAAGCTCTTTAGGGTGTAGGTTGCTGAAATCTAAGCCTGCGGAGTAAAAGCCTTTTTCACTGATACCTAAACCAACGAGCAAGCCTATAGACATAAATAGTAACAAGGCGCCAAAGAAGGGGTAAAAGCGGCCAATAATTTTATCGACGGGCACAATCGTTGCGATAATGTAATAACCAAAGATGATGGCTACCCACCAGGCAACATTCATTTCAGACAAGCTACCAAGCAGTTTGGCTGGCCCAAGCACAAATACCACGCCCACCAGTAACAACAGCAGAACCGCGAAGATATTCATAAAGTGTTTAGCGGCAACACCTAAGTGTTGGCCTACTACGCTGGGAACACTGGCTCCTTTAGCTCGCACAGAAAGCATACCTGAAAAGTAATCATGAACAGCACCGGCAAAGATGCAGCCAAATACAATCCAGAGCATGGCAACTGGGCCATAAAGTGCCCCTAAAATCGGGCCAAAGATGGGGCCTAGTCCGGCTATGTTAAGTAGTTGAATAAGGTAGACTTTTTTATCAGACATGGGGACAAAATCAACCCCATCGTTCATTGTTAGTGCGGGTGTTTTTTGTTCGGGGCGGGGACGGAAAATTTTCTCAACCAGTCCTCCGTAGACAAAATAGCCGGCAATCAGTGCGCCGACGCAAAGTAGAAACCACATCATGTTGATGGCCCTCCCAGTTATAGTACTGTCTTTATCCTGCCCTGCCAGTTTATCCCGGTTGATATATAAAGAAGGACTGACAAATAGGTGAGTGGCTGAATAGTCTGGGGAGTGGTTGGAAAACATGTGGGAGTGGTTGCAGTCAGGTTACTCTCTCATGTAAGTATCATAAATCCTTTCAGGACCACCTTAAGTTGCCAATTGAGAATATTCCCTATGGTAGAGATCTTATTAACTGCACTGTTTAGAAAAGCTGTATATAAAAACTGTTTTTATAAAGCGCTATGCCCAGAAAGGCTGCATACCCCCTTCGAACATGCCGTGAATCCTTCCTTAGAGGCATGTTTTACCTAACTTAGTGGCAAGGAGTTACAAGTAAGTTAACAGGTCCTAGTAAATAAAGTCCACAATCTATACTTATTATGCAGTACTTTTATTGAATGTTTGTGTATATAAAAAAGAGTATCCTTGGTTTCCAATAAAGTAGCTTTAAGCTTCTGGATAACAAAGAGGTGGTTTTAGGTGGAGGAATTAAATGCTTTTGTATAAACTGCATTCCCACCATCCTTGGCATTTAATTACCCATAAATTTGCAATGAATACAAGGTTATGTCACTTTAGTTGCCAAAAGTGGACTTTTGGGCAAAAAACAATGGATTCTTGGCTAAATGAAGAGCTGTCAGGATGTGCATTTAAAGATCAGCGTTTGACAACTCGTTTTAAAAGTATTGTTGCTTGTTTATCCGAAAAAAGTGGTAAATCCATACCTGAGATATGTGAGGAGTGGGCATCCACTAAAGCTTTTTATCGTTTTTTATCAAATGAACGGGTA
>NZ_AUAF01000148.1 GCF_000428585.1 Zooshikella ganghwensis DSM 15267
AAACAATATACAGGATTCACCCACTGTCAGTCACGTAAAAAAGAAGCCACACATACTCATTTAAATGCTTCATTATCAGCACTTAATGTCTTGAAGTTAGAGGATCAGCTATTAAAAGGAAGTAATGATAGAACAGTAATTTCAATTGCCTCATGGAAACGTAAAAAATTTAATCAACACTTAATGGAAAAACTTTTTGACAAGTTAGGGTTAAGCTTAAGTATTCAAAAAGTCGCTCAAGTGTATAAACAGATGAGTGACTATGGGGCTATGGCTGCGTAAAAGTGTCTAGAGTATTGTTAGATCAAGCTTAATAAATTGTTAGGAAAGTTACAAAGGTAAAGTTGGAGGCTATTTTTTAGTAAAGCTATATAATTAGAAAAGGGTTTATTTATGCATTACAATCATCTTGATACCCTTTAAAAATACCAAATTTATCAGTAGAGATTTCTATGTCAAGTAAAACATTTTTTTTGATGATAAGTTTGATTTCTCCACTGAGTGAGTCTGACTTATTATTTTTAAACTCTATGTTTAATGTATTACCATCAATAGAGTATATAGCGGGTACTCCCTTTGACCAACCAGCAGTTTGACTTGAAGCTTTAAAATTATAAGTTTTTAATAACACATTGCTTTCATTTTCAAAAATAAGTTTTGCCACAGGAAAAACACCTATAGTTTGTGCATGCCATGTGCCAACTTTGTGAAATAAATCTGATATTTTTTCTTGCTTAATATCGAAAGTAACATATTTATAAAAATAGCTATCCCTTATTTTATCAAAATCGTTATCATTCTTCAGACGTTGCCTTCGACCAGGATCAAGTTGAATTGACCGAATCAAGTGCTTTTTCATTTTTTCTAAAGAAGGATTATAGCAAGGATCAGAAACAGTCTTTTGGTCAAGTAGGGCTAGAGTGGATGCATAGTTGTAATGAGCAAGAGCGTAGTTATAATCCTTGATAAGGGAACAATAAAAAAAATTTTTTGCTTCTATAAGTTTATTTCTTCGATAGGCAGCCATACCCTTTCGATTATACTCTCTTGACAAATTCTGATTAGAGATAGGCTTATCTGATGCTGATGATTGCATGTTACAGTTATTATTAATACTTGGTGATTTTGCCCACAAACTGCTAGCAATACAAAATATAAAAATGGCTAAATAGTTTTTCATTGATGACCTTTGCTTATATGAGTGACTTTCCATAGGCTACATTTTTATTTTTACTTCATTTTTAAAGTTTGCCCATTCTATTGGATTATCGACGAAATATTTATGGCAAGGTTTTCCTGTTACATCTTGGTGAAGGTATAAATCACTTTCAGTTAAACCAAATTTCTTTAGTAAAGATGAAGCTAGAGAAACTAAAGAGTTCCATGTGGCCTTGGCCATACTCCCATTACTATCCAGATGACAGCATTCTATACCTATAGTATGTGCATTTGGATAGTTACCTAATTTTTTTTGAATTCCATTTTTGTATATTTTAGCTCCAACGTGATAGGCGACCTCATTTTCAGGAATAACCTTTATTATTTCACCTTCTAGGCCGACAACAAAATGTGCCGAAGCAAATCTCTTTTCTCTTTCTATCTTCTCAAAGTTATCTCTAATTGTTTTTGCTTTTGCTTTGGGTACTGCTACCCAATGTATTACAATTCCTTTTACATCTTTAAGTTTAGTTCCTGGTCTTGAGTAACGATTTAATGGAATAGTGTCTTCTATAATATTAATATCATTTGTATTATTTTGAGATGGTTTTTGTTTTCGGCCTGAGCTATTTGACTCAACTTTACTAGTTTGAGCCGTTGGATTTTTTCCTGAAGCCTTATTAGGTTGTTGATTTGGTTTATTTTTACCTTTATTCTGCTTTTTACCCTGGCCAGTGGGCGCTATAACGACTTTATCGTTTGCTTCATCGGCTTTTTCAGGTATTTTTTCTTCAGAATTGGTGCCTCTAGTGGCACTCCCTCCAGCATTCATCCGCACTGTAGGCCCATTAATTTTCACTCCAGAGGGATCTAGTGTGAAGTAACTTCCTGAGCCAGATACAGACATCTGCATACCAGCATCAAACACTAGTTTGCCAGATGATTTGATATGAATTTCTTTTCCTGCTTCACAGTTATAATTTTTAGCAGATTTTTCAGTAAAATTCTGTTTTACAGTAATGAATTGTTTTTTCCACAAGTCTTCTTTCCATGTGCCGTGTATGCTTTCACTGAGAAGCTGCTTTATATGAATATGGTTTTGTTTATCTACTACGAGGTGACGATCATGGCATACTTTGAGGTCCTTATCGTTCTCAATTTTTATATCTTGATCGCGTTCACCGTGGATAAAAATTTGCTCTTGCGCTTTTTTGTCTTCAAAGCGTAACTCGTTAAAACCTTGACCTCCTGGTGTACTGCATGTTTTTACTGTTGTTTTTGTTTTTTGGTCAGGTAATTTATAAGGTGGTTTGTTACGGCCATTGTACAGCACACCTTTTATTAATGGTCTGTCAGGATCACCATTGACGAAGCTTAGCAGGATTTCTTGGCCAATACGTGGAATCTGAACAGTTCCCCAAGATGCACCTGTCCAAGGCTGCGCTACACGGATCCAGCAGGATGATTTCTCATTAGATTTACCGTCTTTATCCCAGTTAAACTGTACTTTTATACGACTATACTGGTCAGTGTAAATCTCTTCCCCTGCCGGTCCCACTACCATTGCGTTTTGTATGCCATTGAAGCGGTTACGCTTGTTGATGGTTGGCTTTGGTGCTCGAGCTTTAAACTCAACATTATTAGGAATACATATAAAGCTTGATGAGTAGCCGCTTGGCCCTCCGCTAGCCCCTTCTTCTAGTGACTGGGGTTGAGAACCATAGTGACTTACGCCATACAGTAAATACTCTTGATTGAGCGCGGGGTTATTATGTTCTGTGAGCTTGAATAGTTTACCTGCACTTAAATAAACGCAGTTACTTTCTCCGAGTCCTGTTTCTTTTAAGGCTTGAAAAGCTTTAAGCTGCGTTTGTGCTTGTTTCTGACCGATATCAGGCTTTTGGAATAGCCCGCCATGATGATAAACCTCGAAGTCCCCTTGGTTTGTTTGTTCACTGATTTCAAGTTTAAGAGATGGTTTAGTAAAATTATAATCTTTAACTGTAATTTTATTTGGTTGCACTTTGCTTTGTAAGCTGAAGTCATGAATTGTGTAATCGCGTTTTAATAATCCTGTGTGGCGGATATAAGGGATTTCTGGGGTCACCGGCAGGCGCTTAAAAATATACTGTGTGTCACTGATAAGTAACACATGCCGGTTTTGCTCAAAAATAAAATGATAGTGAAGCCCATCCTCGGCTAAAATTCGATTAAAAAATTCAAGATCTGTTTCATGATACTGTGTTGTATATGTACGCTGCGGGAGTTCTCCAGTGATTTCTATTTTGAAGTCATCCCCTTCTTTCAGCCCTGCATCCTTTAATAGGGTTTTAATGATTTGCGAAGTGTCCTGTTGTTGGAAAATCTTCATTTGTGTACGTTTTTCTAGCCGCCAGAGTTTTGGTGCCAGGACAACTTTATAACTGGCAAAACGACGTCCAGTGTCAATAAGCTCAATATTGACAATTATGCCATGTACATATCTGGGAGCTTCTTCTGCGCTGAAGGTGAGACAAGCAGGCTTATTTATAAGTGCACTGGTTGAAAGTTCAAAATTTGAACAGGCGACCGCCACCGTGAAATAAAACGGAGACGAAATTTGCTCTCTGCCTTTGAATTCAACAACACGAAACTCATCATTACAGCCTTCGACTGAAAACATAAATAAGCTTGAGTTTCCAAGACCCATAGTTGTCCCTTACAGTTAATTCAAACAGGTTGGGTATTATGCGAATAGCTTCAGTAATACCAAAGAGGGAACTGTGGTAGATATGCAATAGCAAGTTATTTTTATGTAATTGTGAGAGAAGCATCATAGTGTATGCGTCAATTCAAACAACAACGTGGTGGGAAAGACGTTTAGACATGGGCCGCTTGGCTGATTTTTTGGATTAAATAAGATGATTTGTAAAAGGCGATAACTACTTATAAAAGCAAACATTTAAAGTCCCTTCCAAATGTTTGCAATGATATTAACTTGGCACTATTTCTGTGTATTGCTATTGATCAATTCGTTACTTTTGCTATTCCAATCTATTTTTCTGGTACAGAACATGATTGCAGATAATGCTGCAAAAAGCCCGACAGATCCTAATAGTAGGGAGTAGTCGCGTTCTTGTAATAGTGTATATAAGAATCCATAAAGACAAATAAGAATAATACCCAGTAATAATGCTCGGAATGGTGTTTTTAGTACAGACCAGGCATAACTGGTAATCATTAATATTACACTGCTACTGGCGAGGATGTAGGCAGCAATAAAACCAATATGTTCAGCAAGTGCCAGGGTTAAAAGATAAAACATACATAAACCTGCACCAATCAGTAGATACTGAATATAGTGGACAGTTAATCGGCCCATTGCTTCCCACAACCAAATGACAATAAAAGTGAGGGCAATAAACAGTAAGTCGTATTTGATAGCACGATGAATCTGACGATATACATCTGTCGGGGTTGTTAGCTTTACGCCCACAACACTATTGGCTAAAGCGTCAGTGAAGTCGTTCGCATCGTTCCAGTATTGAGGAATATTTCTACTTAAGAAGGGGACCTGCCATTTAGAGTTAAATTCTGTATCAATGATATCACGCTGTTGGGGTAGCCAGTTTCCTTGAAAGCTAGGGTCAGCCCAGTTTCCTCCTATTGATATTGTTGACTCATTGCCAATGGGAGCAATATATAGTTCATCTGTTCCATTGAATTTAAGTTGAATGTTATAGGTGTGGCTGGTTGATGTTTCATCAATTTGGAGTTTGCTGTGTAAATACTGAATATCGCCAGGAAGGTGAGGGCTACCAGGTTGAAAGTTTAGCGGATGGCTATTCCATTGTAATTTACCTGAGATAAGCGCTTTACTATCGTTAAGCTTGATGGCAACAATTGCTTTGTCCCATTGTAAGCCATCTGGTGTTGTTTCTGGCAGTTGGAAATGACCCTTTATGGAAACATCAGCTTGATAAACAGGGACTTCATATAAACTTCTATAACGCTTTTCAATGGATAAATTAGCCATTGTTGACATAGCTTCGGGCAAAATAACATACCAATGATGTTTGCTAATGACCTTACCTGTCTCGTTATTAACATAGTGTGTGGTGTAAGGTATATAAATACTTGGGCCAAATAAAATCTGACTATTTCCCCATTTATTTGCAATTTCTCCAGCGGTCTGTCCTTTTCTAGATGCACGTTCATAGACTAAATCACTGATTTGAAATAACGGAATCTGTAAAAGCAAAACCAAAATGCCAAGGATAAATATCCTTAAGAGCTGAGACTGTTTTAACCATTGTTGAAAGTTTGTTGCCATACTTGAAGTATTCCATTTAACCTAGTTTGAGAGTGTGCCAAAGATCTGGATGATCTCACAGAAAGCTTATATCCTTTGCTGTGGGTATATTGCTGTGGATATAGTTAAGTCCTTTGTGGTTACTATTTTATACATGAATGACTTGTTAAAGGGATACCAATAACCCTTATTATTTTGGAATTGTACTGGTGAAAAGTGAAAATATGCGCTAAGAAAGTGCAAAAATGAAGATAAAAAGTGTCATTCTAGTGGCAGATAGATATTGCTATATAGTCCTACTTTTTTACAGTACAAGCGATTCAATAATATACCCTTCACCAATGATTTCTAAGTTTTGTTATCTTCACTCCTCTCCCCAATCACTTATTAATATAGGCTCATGGGAAATATAAGCTCATGGGTAATATAAGCTCATGTGGCTTCGTCACTTGATGGCCGTACCTAAAAACCATTTGTATTGGGTATATAATAATTACACATAAATAGTGTGATTTATGTTGAATATATATGTGAGTTGTGTCATATATCTGTGTCGGGTTTGAACTATTCAGTAGCCTGGTTGATGCAAGCGGAATATATGATGAAGTATGTGATTAAAAGTGTTATTTGTACGGTATTATTGCTGTCAGGATGTACGACATTAGTATTTGACTCTACCAGTAGTGATAGTGAATTAGCCATGGTGGTGTTATATCGTCCTGTGAGTGATGAAATACCTGAACGCTCGGCATTGTTTCTGTGGGATGAAAAACCTGTGGCAACGCTTGCTGCAGGCTATTTCACTGTGTTTACGACAAAGTCTGGGCAGCATACAGTAAGTCATAGTTGGCCTCATTGGTTTATGGATAGCCCAGATATGCAAGACGAGCTGTCAATGACAGTGAATGTTAAAGCTAATCAAGTGAATTATATCCGTATGGATAATAGCACCTTTCTAGACGGCAACTGGCTTACACTAAAGACAGAAATTAATCGTCAAACAGTTGAGGAGGCTAAGCCTGCCATAGCAGGCTGTCAATATCAGGTTGCTTCAAAGTACGTTCCCCAGTAGTAAATAAAGTGTTGATGATTTTTACACTGTGATTAACAGGACGCATCAGATTGAAGCGCCTTATAGTTTGATATTGCCTGGTTACAGCTAAGCGAACTTATTAAGGTTTCACGAGAAAATGCATTCGTTGAGGGTATTTATAGATGTCTACTATTGTCAAATGGCCTGTATTTTGCCTGAAATATATACGGCACTGAATAGGTAAAAACTATGTACTCCTATCGACGACGTTATATTAAGTATCACGGTTTTGCTCGGTGGTTATTGAAAGTAGCAAGCGACATTATTTTAGTCATAGCGGTACCATTACTTATTGTCTGGCTAATTATTTTATTTTTGAGTCAAAATACTATTGTTTAAATCTGTTAAGTTACATTAAAAGCCTAGTATCCTTACCTTCAAGGAAATCACATATACCTTTCGCGAATCAATTTTATGTGCGCTATCCATAGCGCTCACCCTAACGGGCCAGCGAAGCTGTTCTAATGTGTTCCCGACACATTAGAAGGGTTTGTTGTCTTTGCTCTTCACCCCAGTCCCCTAAAAATCTTTCGCTGTGGATATATAATTTTTACCATTACGATAGCCTCTGTTTATTGTTCAATAACTTGCGTAACCCCCGTCAAACGCGTCGAGAGCCCAATCATAAAAAATTGGTTGCCGCATCCTTGTGGCAAGCAGTTCAATGAATGTTGTCCTGTCTTTGCTTGATACTGCATGGTCATTAAATAATGGTGTATATCTTGCTATTAAATAGATATGAGTAGTTTTATTTTTAAATGGGGATTGATTATTAAAAGAAAATATCGAGTAAGAAACGCTTGATAGTAAATAGACTGTGTAAAGCTGTAAAAAAAATGAAAATATCCCCTTTGTTATAAATATATGTATGGAATTTTTTGTTCTAACAAATACAGCAAGCTGACATGATAATTAACCAATAGAATTATGCATTTTTTGTTAAATAGGATTGGATGATAAGGAGTTCATATAAAGGAAAACTCAAACTAAGGTAATGCGCCATGAATGAGAGCTTACGAGATAGTCTACTTAGCTATACTGATAAAGTAATTAGTGCTGATATATGTTATTTAACAGTTGATGATGGAGGCGGAGAAGGCGTCATTATATATAAGGATAATAAACCTTTGGTAAATATGGGAAACTGCGGTTATTTAGGCTTAGAACATGAAACAAAAGTAAAAGAAGCATCAATTAATGCAATCAATAAGCATGGTTTACATCTATCGAGTTCTCGAGCCTATATTTCATCAGAGCTTTATCAGTCTTTAGAAGAAAAACTTACCAAAATATTTAGCCGACCAGTGGTATTAGCACAAAGCACTCACCTAATACATATGGCTGTTTTACCCTTATTGATAAGCAGAAAAGATTTAATAATTTCTGATCAACAAGTTCATCGTAGTGTTCAGTTTGTTATAGAATATCTTACAGGGCAAGGTGTAAAAAATAAGCATATTTTACATAGTCGTTTGGATCAGCTTACTAATTTGTTGGATAAACATAAAGGTAGTTATTCAAAGATTTGGTACTTTGCTGATGGCATTTATAGTATGTTTGGTGATCGTGCACCAAACCACCAGCTACTAGAATTATTAAACAACTACGAGCAGTTACATATTTACTTTGATGATGCACATGGTATGTCGTGTTTTGGGGATAAAGGTCAAGGATGGAGTTTATCTTGTTGTTTGAAAAATCACCCAAGAGTGTATGTGGCAACTTCTTTAAGAAAAGGCTTTGGTGCAGAAGGGGCTGTATTTACCTGTCAAGATGAAAAAACCTGTAAATTGATAAGATTGATGGGAGGGCCTATTGTATTTGGTGGACCTATCTCTAATGGTGGGCTGGGTGCTGGTACTGTATGTGCAGATATCCACTTATCGAATGAGTTAGTAACATTTCAGGATAAACTTAATAAGAATGTACAGCACTGTCAGGCGCTATTAGAGCAATATGGATTGCCAGTATATTCTGATCCATTAACACCTATCTTTTTTGTAGGAGTAGGTGATCCTGATAATGGCGTGAGGCTTTCCAGAAAAATAATGGAGCGGGGTTTTTACTGTAATGTTGCCATGTTCCCAGTAGTACCTAAACGGCATACAGGATTACGATTTACCCTCACAGCACGTCATACCCCTTCACAAATCAGTGAGTTTACTGCTGTATTAAATGAGGTATTGAATTCAGACTCTGAAAGTTAATGGTATCTGAAAATTAATAGGTGATAGGGGGGAGGAGTGAAGATAACAAAGCCTAGAAGTCATTCGTGAAGGGGATTACTGCCAGGGAATGGCATGGTGCGATTACTCTCAACACATGAATAATAATCAGTGAAACTTTAATAGCTAATTCTGTTTAAATATTTTTAATCTATACTTTTCTAATTCAGATGTGATTTGATTAATATCTCTATGTTCAAGAAAATTATTTATGGAAGGTAAAACAAGCTCAACAAACTCTTTTTGTGAGTCTCGATCAAAGTATTGAGTAATTCCTGCAGCACTATCAAGCATGTTCTTTCCCTGTTGTATAAGACTTAGAGGCTCAACCGGAGCTGAATAATGAGGGGGGATATTCTTTATTATACGATTATATTGATGTTGAATATCTGGTGACCCAAGCATTTCAAGAAACCGTTTTGCATAGAGTAAATTCTTAGTATTATGTGGGATGAAATACAAATCGGTAGGTGCTTCTTCATAAACTGGAATATTGGTGTTTATGGTTGGAAAACGGAAGAAGTTTAAATGGCTTTTTAATGCCCCTGCCCTGGCGACAACAAAGTGGCCAATGAGTATCATCGCTGCTTTTTCTCGAGTGATTTCCGGTAAAATATCAAACCACTCCTGGTTAATATAGTCTGTAACTAAACATTGTTGATCTAAAAGTTGCTTCCAGTAAGTGAAAACTGATTTCACCTGAGGTTGCAAGAAAGATTCTTTGCCTTGTAATAGCCTGTTATGAAAGTCAATTCCATTAATTCTAAGGTTAAAGTAATCAAACCAGCCCATTGCTGGCCATAACCCTTTGTTTCCTATGATGATTGGTTGTTTACCGGCTTTAGATAATGTGTCGCATACTTTGAGGAGGCCTTGCCAATTATTTGGTGGAGATAAACGATACTTTTTGAAAACAGCTTCGTTGTAGTAAATCCCCCAGTGGTAATAACTCACAGGTATTGCATAATATTGATTGTTGAACTTAACTAAATTTTTAATACCCTGAGAAAAACTTGTCTCCCACTGTTGCTGTTGCCATAAATCATTTATAGGTAAAATAAGGTCTTTTCTCACTAGGTTAAAAAGTCGTTCACCACCTTGCCAATACATGACGTCAGGTCCTTCTGTTGCTGTAAGCCAGCGCATCAACTTTACTTTATAGTTGGCATCACTTTCAGGCAGTATTCTTACTTTAACGGAAGGGTAGCGTTGCTCAAACTCTCTTGCTAAGTACCGATATGCTTTTCCTTGTTCTGCGCCAACATTAAGCACTGTGACGTCAAGAAAGTTTTGCTGTGATCCATTAAGTTGAAAACTTTGCAAGGCGAGTAAAAAAATGATGAGTTGTCTTATAAGCGTTTTAATACCAATGAGAAGGAATATTTTCAACTAAGTATACCTTATCAAGCAAAGCTCTTTTTATGCACATTTTTCGCGTGTTACTTATGCTCGACTTTGGCCATCAAGCAGCCATCGCGAGTTGATTAATTAAAGTGTCAGCGTCATTGGGTGTTAATTTAATAAAGTCATCACTTATACTTGAGTTTGAAAAATATTCTTCAGCCCAAATTGTTCGCCTAATAAATGCGATGACATCGGAAAATGTTGCTTGATCTTTTTTGTCATACCAACTGGTTAATGCCGGTTGTAAAAGAGTGGATTGTCTCATTTCTTTGGCGATAACACAGGCTAAGGAATACAACCCCATTAATACAGGCGTTGTTCTACCGATGG
>NZ_AUAF01000149.1 GCF_000428585.1 Zooshikella ganghwensis DSM 15267
TTTATCGATTTAGAAAGCTATTATCCTGACCAAGCCACAAGGGTTCTGGATACCATCAGTGCCGTCTACGCCCACGAAGACAAGTGCCAACAGGCTAACTTATCTCCCCAAGATCGACTGAAGTATCATCAGGAGCACAGTGGCCCATTGATGGCCGCTCTCAAAGCCTGGATGGAACAGCAAGTAGTTGAACGTAAAGCTGAACCTAATAGCCCTTTAGGCAAAAGCTACCGCTATTGGTTAAAGCATTGGCAAACGCTAACACGGTTTTTAACCTATGAAGGTGTGCCCTTGGATACTAACCGCGTCGAACGGGCCTTAAAGCTAGCCATTCGGGTACGCAATAATAGCCTGTTTTATAAAACGCTTAATGGCGGTCATGTAGGGAGTGTCCTCATGTCGGTGATTCATACCGCATTACAGAATGGCATTAATCCCATTGATTATTTAACCGATCTACAAATCCATGCGCAATACGTTAAACAATCACCTAAGCAATGGTTACCGTGGTGTTATCAGGAAACCTTAAACATAATTAATAACCCCCAAGAGGATTTAGCGGCTTAATTAAAAAATAATGCGAAATTAAATTCATTAAAAAAATACACAACATTATTGAGCGCCAACGGGCTTCCAGTCGTCACTCATGGCTGCGCGCTGTGGATGGCCTTGATACAGCAGCACCTGTAAGGCTTGTGCATTGAGGGTGTACGTGCGCGTGTCCGCTTTAGGCCACCATTTTAATTGGCCTTGTGAAAAGCGTTTCATACATAACCAAAACCCTTGGCCATCGTAGACTAATAATTTAACCGCAATCCGTCGTTTATTGGTAAAGACAAAAATAGTCCCGCTATACGCATCTTCATTTAAATGCTGCTGACACAGTGCAATTAAGCTATCGATACCTTTACGGAAATCCACGGGATTCACCGCTAATAATAAACGATGATGAGGTGTTAATTGCAACATAATTACGCAATAAAATGATGAATTAATGCATCCACGGCACTGGTCGGTAATTGATGAATTTTTAAGACCGTGCCATCAGGACGGGTTAATTCAATCCCAAACACCATGGGTGATGCTGACGGCTTGTTATCCTGACGATTGACCACACCTGTCGTGGCAAGCTCCACGCTAATAAAATCAGTCGCCACAGATGCACGGGATGGCGAAGGCTTAGGTGGCGCTTTATCTGCAAGACAATCGGGTTCCCCTAATAACACCGCACGCTTATGCATAAACTGAGCACGGGTAAGACGTAATGTCGTTAATATCTTCGTGAGTTTATACTGCGCCAGCAGTCGAAAGACATCATGCCATAATGCATTAGGAAAGGGTTTACGGGGGTTAGGACGCTGCCGCCAGGCTTCAAACTTAGCCTTGACCGCTTCCAGTGTTAAAGGGATATCTGTGGGTGAATCGGTTTCCACGGCGCTTCTCCTGAACCATTAATGATGGAGGAAAAGGCTAACAGCAAAGGCTAGGGCGAGTCACGCACGTCCCCCGAGGGGATACATTTGTACCAAAGCATCCATAGGTAAACCTTCAACAACAACAACTGAGCGCGCAGGAACATAACCTAAGGTTCTAGCGATAGCAGAGTCTGGGAAAAATGTTGTATAAACTTCGTTGACAACTTCAATATCTGATAGGTTTCTGAGATGAATATTGATTTTAACAATATCGTCAAAAGGAACGTCAATACCTTCTAAAATTCCCTTGATATTTTTCAGGCACTGTGCAGCTTGCTCTTTCGCACCGCCAGCTACGATATTACCTGTTTTAGGATCGATAGGTAATTGAGCAGAAATATGGTTGTAATGTGAAAAAGCGACAGTTTGTGTCGATATAGAACTTTTTGGCGCATTTTCTGTGTTTCTTACAATTTTTACGAGATCGCAAGGTGCTTGTGTGCCTGAGCCTTCACCATTGGTAATAACGGCATCCATTTGTATCAATGCATCGTTCATAGGTAAAGCTGCAACGGCAAGTACTGTTCGGGTAGGAAGATAGCTTTGGAAGAATGTTGCATAAACTTCGTCAACAGCGTCAATATCAGTAATGTTTTTAAGGTATACATTGATTCTAACTACATCGGACATAGCATGGTCGATGCTTTCTACAATGGCTTTAATATTGAGCAAACACTGAGCTGTCTGCTCTTTTATTCCACCCGTTACGATTTTGCCGGTATTAGCATCGACAGGTAATTGCGCTGAAATATTATTGTAATGGGAAAAAGCTACAGTTTGTGTAAATAGAGAACTTTTTGGCGCATTTTCTGTATTTCTTGAAAGTTTTACAATACCGCTACACATATCAATATTTCTCCTCTTGGAAATAATTATTTTACGTGCTTCACAGTTTGAATACGTTTGAAAGGTATTTCAGATTGAAAAACCAAAACCCAGAAAATGAAGGGTGGTGTTATGCATGAAGTTTGTCAATGTCGATGTCGTGTTTTCTAATTTTTGTGGCACAATCTTTAATGTTCTACAGCAGAATAAAAAATAATGGAAAATAAAATTGATATTTGTCAATTTTACTGATTGTACGGCAAAAATTGACACATCCTAAAGGCATTATAATGAATTTGCTAGTCTTATGATTAAAGATTAATTAGCCTTTGATCTTGAAAATCATTTTTTAAAAAAACTAATTTAAAATTATATGGTTATGGTTTGGCTGAGATGGTTGGTTAGCGTTTTTTAGTGAGTATTTATCAAATTAGTGCTCTTGACTGTCAAGGCGGTTGTCTTATTTTACTAAATATTGACAATTTGAGCAGTTTTAAAATTTTATTTCTTGTAAAGGGGAGGATAAAAAAGGCTGCCTAAACTAGCGCAGCCTGTATTAACTATTTAAAGGTTATAGGTAGAGTTTAGTTATAACCTTCACGAATGATTTCTAGGTTTTGTTATCTTCACTCCTCACCGCAATCACCTATTAATATAGGCTCATGGGGCTTCGTCACTCGATGGCCGCACCTAAAAACCACTCGTATTGGGTATATTATTCAAAAATAATAACTTTATACCCTCAATGTTTGCTCTATTATTTATGGGATTTTCACTCTGGCCAGGGGCTAGATTATAGAGTCTGTTGTGTTCAAAGTAAGACATGTTTCGGTAATCTGAAATTCGAATTTGGTAAACTTCACTGTCATTTAAGAATACTTCATTGATTAAAGAAGACTCACTCCATGTTTCCCATTTAGGTAAATGGGGCATATAAACCACATCTTCATGAATCTTAACATTTGCGCTATTGAAAATTTCAATGCGTTTAACACTGGCAGTAACTCCTGTATTAACAGGACCCATGGCATTGGCATAAATTACCTGTAGAGAATAATTTCCACTGCGAATTGGGCTGAAGTTCTGCACTTCAAGAACTTCATGGGGCTCTCCCCAATTATTAAAATGCCATCTTCCATGGTTTAGCTCACTAGAAGCACCATCCAAAGAAACTAATCTTGCGTCACCAAAGGTAATGGTTTCAACTGTATTAGCGGGCCAAAAAGCATCAGCACGACTATGATGAGATACATGTCCAGAGCTGGTAAATTCTGCTTCTACTGAATAGAGATAGACTTCATTATGATAATTTGATGAATTTGGGTCAGTCCAAGATGTTGTATTAATGCCGCTGGCTACTTCTTTACCATTTCGATAAATATTGAAAACGACCGATTTTTCACCATTGGCAGTAAAGTTAACGGTCAATAATCCATTAGACTCAGTCACTTCCTCTATACTAGGTTCTCGGGGAGCAAAGAATTCTCGCCAATCACCCGTGTCTTTGACAATGGTCATAGGTTTAGAGCGCGTTGGTCCTTGGGTTAGTGTAATTTCAAAAACATTGCTGGATTGAAGGGCAGACTCACTGACAAAATCAGTACTAATAGTTGACCCATTGAGCTGAATCGACTGGATGTCATAATACCCACCCGTAAAACCGTCAGTATCTGGAAGGTTAATGAGCACATTTATAGTTTTTCCTTTATAGTTCAGATTTGACAGTGCTAAACGAGAGGAATTGCTGAACAAATTAGTACGAAGATCTTTGGTGATGAAGGGTAAAAAGCGAATGCCTGATTCATCAGTTTCCATGCCAAAGATGATATCTAAGGTCATGCTTATGTACGCTGCTACCGACCAGAGCTGTCGTTGAGAGTTGATGACGGGACCGCTGTATTTGCCATCCTCAACATAATTACCCAGGCTGGTAAATTCGAAGTTTTCCATATTCGATAAATTAATGGCGGAGCCATTAATTAAAGACATCACATTATGTGTAATTACCGAATCATTATGTGCTACTTTAGCTGCACGTAATGAATAAGCAGTCACAAATGGCCAGATTCCTCGGTTATGATAGATTGGGGTAAAGGGTTGCTGGGGCCAAATAACAGGGGGACCAACTTCTGAATGAGGGTAGTTAGCCATAATTTGCTCAGCTTTTGCTTGATCAGCAACGCCCGAAATAATCGCCAAAGATAAGCCTAATAAATCATATTTTTCTATGGCAGATGAATCGAGTGGAGAGCCAATTAGACCCGCATATAATCCTTTATCGGTTAACCAGAAATTAGCATTAATAGCCGTTTTTAAATCATTAGCCCAGGCTTGGTATTGAGTAGCTTCATGGGTTAATTCTTTTTCTGAGGCTAAGTCAGCCGCCAATTCTAATATAATAAAGTGGGCGACATTAGTGGAGAGTGATTTACTCATGCCAATATGGACAGTATCTTCTGCAGTCCATGAAGCATAGCTTTGTTCCCGCCAGTCTAAGAATGACTGCTCTCCAGTATATAAACCATCGTTAGGGTCGAATACCACTAAACGATCTGATGCAATAGTGTTAACCATTGCTGCATATGCTGTGTCACGGAAATGTATTCTTGCAGAACCTATTAACTGTCGTAAAACTTCTCGAGCACCAATAGCCCAGATTACTCGATCGGTGGAAAGCGGCCAGGAGCCTCCCGTTCCAGTATCTTGAATAATTTCCGGTGCGCCACTGATATCACGGCGATCAGATAACTTAAACGCCAAAGAGTTACGAGATCGTATAGGATCAATAAGCGCTAATCCTAAATCGACGGCATAAGCCGTATCTCTGGTCCAAACATAAGTCCATTTTCGGCCAGTCTCGAAGTAACCGCCAGGAGGTGCTTGAATGGGATTTCCTTGATTATATGCATTGTCGGAAATTTCCGAGACTGAGTTTTCGTCATTTTCATGAAGCGCCAAGGAAAATAGCGCATCAAAAAGCAAGTCACCACTGCGGATGATAATATCACTATTGCCTTCATTAATAGTCAATGAATTAGTGGCTGGGATATTGTCTCTAAGATTTTCAGTGGTTGATAGTGTATAAGAACGATATTGAGCATCTACATCTGGTACTGATACAGTTGCTGTATTTCCATTGAAACTCAAACTATCACTGCCAGAATTACTTCCCACTGTCATTGTGTCTGCAAATACTCCAGAATAAGGTACTAATAAAAAGGTAAAGCATTGGCCAATAAAGGAAAACGTTTTACTTATTTTTTTACTTAGTGCTGACATATTAACTCCTTTGATTAGTTGCCGAAATTAAGCAACGCGTCAAACCGTGTTCACCCCAAGAATTTTTATTATTAGAAATACCTAAGTACTCATAAGCAAAATAGTGAAAAAATCTAAAATGCAAGCCAGCTAATAAGGGATAATACCGACTGTCCAGTTGTTTTAAAATAAAAAATTGAAAATACGGCAGATTAATCCATTCTCTAACGGTTTGCCGCAAGGATGTGGTAACCAAGCCTCCTCATTTATAAATACGAATAAATTAAGGGCACTTCTAAACTTAAAAATTTGTATGATTCAGGTGCGTGATTGAAGAGGGGGGTTACACTGTAGATATGTATTAAGCAGGGTTGAACGAGTGGAATGGCGAGCGAAGCAGATTCTAACAAACATGACTGGCAAGACGATTTGAGTGATGACATAGCGCGGTTATTAGTTCAAATCGCCTGTGAGCTGGCAGAGGAGTTACATCCGCACTTGGGCCGTTTACAACATGTCACCTTGAAGAGTGATCTGGATAGTGACTTGGGCCTTGATAGCTTGGGGAGAGCAGAGCTGCTGGTGCGATTAGACCGGGCTTTTAAGGTGCATTTGCCGGAAGAACTGCTCAGCACCGCCACAACATTGCAAGACCTGTTTGATGCCTTGCAACTGGCTAAACCAAAGGGAAAACTGGAGCAGGCCAGTGATTCATTAGTAAGTCAAACCCGTTTGCCAAAAATTGAAGAGCCTGTAACAGCATCCACACTTGTTGAGGTCCTGTGTTTTCATGCGGCAACCCATCCTGAACGATGCCATCTGAAAGTTTGGCAAAATGATGCTGAAGAGCAACCTTTAACCTATGGCGCATTGCACCAGGCTGCTCTGACCATTGCCCAGGGGCTGTTAGAGCATGGCCTGGAACCTGGGGATAGGGTAGCCGTTATGCTGGTCACGAAGCCTGATTTTTTCGAAGTTTTTTTTGGCATTTTGTATGCGGGTGGTGTCCCTGTGCCGCTTTACCCGCCATTACGCCAGTCTCAGGTTGAAGACCATTTGCGCCGGCAAGCAGGAATTTTGAAAAGAGCTGAGGCAACCATCCTTATTGTGGGAGATGAATTACATCAGGTCGGGGTATTGTTATTTGGTTTAGTCTCAAGTCTTCGTGATATCAAAGCGGTTATTGACCTAAAAGCCTTTGGTCATATCGAAATGCCAGTGCCTGCTGATCCTAAGGCGACGGCACTTATCCAGTTTACCTCTGGTAGTACGGGTGATCCTAAAGGAGTAGTGTTATCACATGCCAATTTACTGGCTAATATTCGTGGGATGGGAGAGGCTTTGGAGGTTAATTCGACTGATGTGTTTGTAAGCTGGCTGCCGCTTTATCATGACATGGGGTTAATTGGTGCCTGGCTTGGATCTTTGTACTTTGGTGTATTTGTTTTCATTATGCCGCCCTTGGCTTTTCTTGCTGACCCATCGCGCTGGTTGCGCGCAATTTCTCGTGTACGTGGTACGTTGTCAGTGGCGCCGAATTTCGCCTTTGAATTATGTTGTAAAAATGTTCGGGACGAAGATATGACGAGAGTCGATCTGAGTTCACTGCGCTTAATGATTAATGGTGCAGAACCGGTGAGCCCCTTAACCATTGATCGCTTTAGCAAGCGTTTTGCGTGTTATGGGTTTAAGCCTGAGGTTATGACACCCGTTTATGGATTGGCTGAAAATTCGGTTGGACTGGCATTTCCTCCTGTAGGGCGTGGCCCTGTGATTGACCATATTGATCGGGTAGCCCTTGCTCGTCGGGGTGCGGTAATTCCCGCAGCACCGGATGACCCAACGCCACTCAGTATAGTGGCCTGTGGGCGACCTTTAACTGGACACCAGATAAGGATTGTGGACGATGCAGGTCATGAGTTGCCTGAACGAATGCAGGGTAGGCTTCAGTTTAAAGGACCTTCAGCAACAGCAGGGTATTTCAGGGATCAAGCCAAAACGGCAGCACTGTTTTCAGGGGAGTGGCTAGAAACTGGAGATTTAGCCTATATTGGGCACGGTGATGTTTATATCACTGGGCGAGTCAAGGATATCATTATTAAGGCAGGCCGAAATATTTATCCTCATGAAATTGAAGAGCTGGTGGGTCAACTACCGGGCGTACGCAAAGGGTGTGTGGCTGCGATCGCAAGTACAGACTCCCAGTCAGGCACAGAGCAGCTCGTGCTAGTGGTTGAGACTCGACTAACAGAGAGTCCGGCTTTGACAGAGCTGAGTAATAAGATTACAGAAGTTTGTACGGCATCCCTTGATGTTCCGCTGGACATCATCAAGTTTGTTCCCCCTCGTGCTATCCCCAAAACCTCAAGTGGTAAGATTCGCCGAGCAGCGACCAAGGCACTGTTTGAGGCAGGCGCTTTGGCTGCAAAGCCAAAACAACTTTGGTTGCAGTTGGTGGCATTAACGCTATCAAGTTTTGGTAGTCGGATCAGACGGATAAACTTGCGACTCATGGCACTATCTTACGCGGGCTATTGGTGGGGTGTTCTTGGTGTAATGTCTAGCTTGGTTTGGGGGCTGGTCATGGTATTGCCCAGGCGCCGCTGGCGGCACAGAGTTGTACATATCGCCAGCCGCTTGTTTTTCCTCCTGGTAGGTATTCCCCTTGAACTTGTTAGGGATGACTCTTTGGTTGGAGATACAGCCCGGCCTAAAGCTGGCTCAGAGCTTACCAAGGAAAGAGTACCCAGCGAAAGGGTGGTTTTGGTTGCAAATCACTCAAGTTACTTGGATGCACTGGTTATAACTGCAGTAATACCTGGTGAAATTACCTTTGTTGCTAAAGCTGAATTGTCCGGACATATTTTTGCGGGACCGGCATTACGTCGTTTAGGTGCATTATTTGCGCACCGAACTCAGGCAGCAGGTGGTGTGGAAGATACTAAGCGACAGAGTCAGGTGGCACGAGAGGGGCAGCGTATAATGTCTTTTCCAGAGGGGACACTGACAAGAATGCCAGGCCTGCTTGCATTTCACTTGGGTCCATTTCAGGTTGCTGCCCAGGAAGGTTTACCAGTAATACCTCTAACCCTTCGCGGTACTCGCACAATTTTACGAGGTGGGCAATGGTTTCCAAGGCAAGGACGTATTACGGTTCATTTTGGTGATCCTGTTATGCCCAAAGGTAGTGATTTTGCAGCAGTGGTATGCCTGCGTGACACCTTACGAGCAAAGATACTTGAACACTGTGAGGAACCTGATCTAGCCAAAGAACAGGTTCTGATTAAACCTACAAAAAAGTAGAGTGACATGACTACATAGGCATTTTGGGTGCAGAGCAACGTAATTCTTCGTAGGTTTTTTCTTTGATAATAATAAAGGGCGTTTCGTTTTCTACCCGACTGGTTTGCTGTAAATTAAGTTTTTGTCCTTCAGGTACATCATGAAAAATAAGCTCAATCCATTGTTTTTGGGTGCCATCAACGGCTTCTGCCGTTTTTAAGGTTGGTTTTGAGGCATGTTGCCATGAACCATTGTTGGTACGTAACTCAAAAAGGTCGTTACGATCAATGGGGGCATGACAGTCTGTTTCAAAGTGCATAATTAATCGTTTATCGATCGCTTTTAAGTAAACCGCTGGTATTTTAGTGTTGCGCTGTCGGTCTAGCAGTTTTGGATGCTTGCTGATGCGAGGGATGGCTTGTTCATCTAACTCCTGTTCTTCTTCTGTTTTTGTTTGGTTGGTCAGGGCCTTAGCTATAGGGCCAACTGCCCCTGTTGGATGATCAAAGTGCTGCTCTTGCTCGTAGCTTGTGAGTTGGTCAACCGATGTTGCTTCTTGTTGTAACTTTGTTGTGTCACTTTCAAACTCACTGATTTTATCCCAGCTCCACTGCGTCATACTGAACAATAAATAGACACCATTTGCGGCTTGTTGAACTTCACCATTGAGTTTATAAGGCACCCAAATCGTGTTTAGTTGTACACCTTATGCGGGGCGTAAGTCACCATCCACTTTGATTATCTGTCCATGGCGCTGGTTCCGATAATACTCAACGCGAACATCACGAAAGTTGACGCCTTTAATGACTTTTAGCTCACGCCATAGCTTACCTTTCCAGAAAACATAGACCCAGCCGCCATCAGGTAAGATATCAGTTTGATCCCGTCGTAGTGCATCAGTGATATAGCCCAGTGGCTTCAGGGGAATAAGGATATGCTCCCAGCATTCTTTTTCCTGTTTTTCATCAACAGTAGCTGCATTATCCAGCAGCTTTAAGCGCAGAGGCGGTTCTCCTTTCATGGCGACTTGCAAAAATATGCTGCGTGGATCTTCTGGTATTTTTTTAAACGATACTAAGCTTCGATGCTTGGTGGGTTCTCCAGTGACCGTCTGAGGATTTTGTAACAACTCACGTCCCTGGCTGTCTTTACTTAAACTTAAGCGTTGCCCATCACTGATATTATTACCAGCAACTTCCACCACAATTTTAAAATCTAAGTTTTCGCCCTATGTACAGGACAAAACTTTCAGGGAGTGCCGAAATACTGCCAGGTTAACACTTCCTTCTACTAATACCCTGTGTAAGTAATCAAGCCCTAGACGAAATAAACTTTTCGGTTTTCGGCCATGCTTTTTAAGCTTCAGTGGCTTAAGACTATTTTGCCATATACCCAATTTGAATGACCATGCTAATGCCAAAGCACAAACAAAAAATAGCTTTTCGAGACGATCTAGTTCCTGTAAATGCGTGCTTTCTAAGTCAAATCCTCTACTTTTTAAGCAA
>NZ_AUAF01000150.1 GCF_000428585.1 Zooshikella ganghwensis DSM 15267
GTTAAAGCACCTTAAATTAATGACGCTCGAAGCGGCTTAAAAAAACAATCAATAAATTCAATTTAATAACCTGATTTTTCAGAGGTTACCACAATGAATATCACAGTGGCTGCGCCCGAACCGGTGCGCATGGTGGACTTTTACGCCGAAAAACTGCAAGACATCAAACAGCAGATCACGGATTTAAATCAACAAAAAACCTTTATCGAGCGTGAATTAATTAATCTGGTCGGCGCTCAAGAGGAAGGTTCTAGCGCTCATGAAACCACATTTTTTAAAGTCACCACCACAGGGAAAATCGATCGAAAAGTTATCACGAAACACTTGGGCACAGTCAAAGAAGTGGTGACACCCGAACTCTTTAATTCGATTTTTCGGCTTAAGTTTGAGGTGAATGTCACCGCGTTAAAGCAGTTAAAAAAACAATGTCCCAAGGAGTACAACGCGGTGGCTTACGCAATTGAGTCCAAGCCCGCTAAGACCAGCGTCAAAGTTGACGCCCTGGAGCCGTAATCATGGCACTGTCACTTGCAAATATAGGTTTAACGCAGGCGCTGAAAGCGCCGCGCATGGTGCTATACGGCAGCCATGGTTTAGGTAAAACCACCTTTGCCGCCAGTGCACCGAATCCCATTTTTTTATTTACCGAAGACGGTGCCGGTGCCTTACAGGTCAATGCCTTTCCCTTATTAACCAGCTATCCCGATGTCATTAGTGCTCTCCAGGCGTTGTATCAGGAACAGCATGAGTTCCAAACGGTTGTTATTGATTCCCTGGACCATTTGGAACCACTGATTTGGACTTACACCGCCCAACAGCACGGCAAGAGCAGTATTGAAGACTTTGGTTATGGCAAAGGTTACGGTGAAGCCCTCACTTACTGGCGACAATGTTTAGCCTGGCTTGATGCCCTGCGCAATGAAAAAAACATGGCCATTATTTTAATTGCCCATACCAAGGTTAAACGCTTCGACTCGCCTGAGACTGAACCTTACGACCGTTACCAAATTAAATTACACGATCGGGCCAGTGCCTTAATTCAAGAGTCAGTGGATTGCGTGTTATTTACCAATTTTAAAACCGTCGTAAAAAAGACGGATGTCGGTTTTGGTAACGAAGTGACACGCGGTATTACCACCGGTCAACGTGTTTTATATACCCAGGAAACACCAGCCTTTTTAGCTAAAAACCGTTATGGCCTGCCCTCGGAAATCCCGCTGCAGTGGGATGCATTTTCACAGGCCTTACCACACAACCAATTAGGATTTTAATCATGGCGAATTTAGGTTTTTCAACCCAAGCATACGATCCCAATATTAATTTCTTTACCCCCATTCCTGCCGGCGATTATTTAGCGATGATCGACAAAGCCGACGTTAAAATGAATAAAGCGGGTACCGGTCATTACATCGCATTTTCGTACATTATTTTGGAAGGCCAATATGCTGAACGTCGTGTATTTGATAATCAAAATATCAGCCATCCGAATCAGCAAGCAGAGAATATTGGTCGTCGCGCTATTTCGGCTATAGGCCAAGCATTGGGTAATCCCAATGTGCAGGATTCTGATCAGTTATTAAATCAACCGCTGGTCATCAAAGTCACCATCCGCAATAACAAACAATCCAACGAGCCAGAAAATGTGATACGGGGTTGGGCGTCTAAAGACAGTTATCAGAGTGCTGCAGCGAATCCAATGGGTAATATGCCTCCCACACAACAAACACCTGGTGTTGTCCATCAGATGCCGCCTACTCAGCAGGTTAATCAAACAACACCGACTCAAGTTCCACCTACACAAACAGCCCCGCAGCACGTTGCTACACCTCAACAGCAACCGCCCATCAATACCCAACAGGTGCCTTCAAATCCGCCTGCAGGGAATTTTGAACAACCGGTATGGAATCAGAGCCATGCAACTGCCTGAATCCCAACACAGCACGATTAATGCGATTTATCAGCATTATGAGCAGCTACAGACTGGCCATGGTTGGCGCGCCCATTTAGGGGCGTCAATCATCGGTAAAAGCTGTGAGCGTGCGCTGTGGTATGACTTCCATTGGTGTTCGATAAAAAGTCATACCGGGCAAATGCTCCGTTTATTTGAAACGGGGCATTTAGCCGAGGATCGTTTTGCGGCGAATTTACGAGCAGTGGGCATTAAGGTCTGGACCGTGGACCCGAATACTGGGAAACAATTTCGGGTGTCTGCTTGCCAGGATCACTTTGGCGGTTCAATGGATGGTGTGGGCCATGGCTTTTTAGAAGCACCGAGTCAGTGGCATATCATCGAAATGAAAACCCACAGTGAAAAAAGTTTTAAATCGTTGGAAAAAGACGGCGTACAAAAAAGCAAACCGCAGCACTTTACCCAGATGCAAGTGTATATGCACCTGCAGCAAATCGATCGGGCTTATTATATTGCGGTGAACAAAAACACGGATGCGTTGTATGGCGAACGGGTTAAATACGACAAATCCTATGCTGAAAACACGTTAGCTAAAGCCGCCCGGATTATTGCCAGTGATCGGCCCTTGGAAAAATTAAATGATGATCCCAGCTGGTACGAGTGCAAACTTTGCGATCATCATGCTATTTGTCATGGTGAGCAAGTACCTGCAGTTAATTGCCGAACCTGTTTACATGCATCCGCGGTTGATCATGGTCAATGGCATTGTGCACGCTTTAATTTATTGATCCCTGAAAATAATCAGCGCGTCGGCTGTCAGGCCCATTTATTCATTCCCGATTTAATTCAGCTTTTTGCGGAAGTGATTGACAGTGGCGAATACTGGATTCGTTATTACCTGAAAAAAACGGGTGAATGCTTTATCACCGGCGAAGCCCCTGAGCAATTTAACAGCCATGAATTATGCGCTGTTGAAGATAAAGCCTTATTAACCGATAACAACATTCAAACCTTACGGTCGACGTTTAATGCTCAACTCGTGAATAACGCGGCTTAATTAGGAAGAATCATGAAAAAACTAATGACCGATGATATCGATAGGCTTTTTACAACTAATTTAACCGATGTAATAAGAGAAATGGCCGAATCTAGCAGCAGTCATTGTCAGATTAAGATATTTGATGATGACGGAAAACCTGAGTTTGCTGTTGTTTTGCTTGCAGAGCATGTACCAGAATATTTAGAAGTATTAGAGAAAAAAAGTACCGAGTTCAAACAAAAATAAAGATTAATTAAATTCGCTAAAAGGATTCTGTCATGGATTCAGCTCATCAATCAATTGCTCACCTAAGATTACCCTGTCTTGCTTGGCTTATTGTTGAAGATGAAGATCGAGAACATGTTATTTTTCATGTCACTGAAGAAGGCGCATTAAACCTAGCCTGTGTCCGTTTTAAGTTAGATCCCCAATACACTGATCCACCAAAGCGAGTCTCTGCATTTGACCATTACGCCACGTTGGGTTATGTCCCCGCCGCTGAGTTAATGATGAGAGGTTGGTGGTTACACTGTGTTAACTGCGATCAACCTCTCTATATTCATCGCCTAAAAAAATCAAAACTCCGCGAACTGGAATTTGATCGGGATAACGTGTGGTGTAGCCAGCGTTGTAGACGTAAATACGAAAGCCATATCAATCACTTTCAAGGATGAAACAATGAAATTACGCTGGTATCAGGACGAATCCTTGTGCGCTATTTATCAGTATTGGCAACAACAGCAAGGTAACCCATTGGTTTGTGTGCCCACCGGCGGCGGTAAATCGGTGATTATCGCTGAATTTATTCGTCGGGTGATGCAGTTTCCCAACCAACGGGTACTTATGCTCAGCCATGTCAAAGAAATCCTGGAACAAAATTACGCAAAATTAAATCAGCTCTGGCCCACCTGCCCCTCGGGTATTTATTCGGCCAGTTTAAGGCGCAAAGATCACCAGGCTGATGTGTTATTTGCCGGTATTCAATCGGTATATAACAAAGCGTTTGATTTAGGGCCATTTAATATCATTATCGTCGATGAGTGCCATTTAATTAATGCGGGTAAAGACGACAGTATGTATACCCGGTTTTTAAATGATGCGAAATTAATGAATCCATTGGTGAAATTAGTGGGCTTTACCGCTACGCCGTACCGGATGAAAACCGGTTTATTAACTGAGGGCGAAGGCGCGTTATTTAATGATGTGGTGTACAACGTTGATATTCAAAAACTCATTGATCAGGGCTTTTTATCCCCATTAATTTCGCAACCCGGCTCCGAGCAAATTGATTTAACGAATGTGAGTATTCGCCAGGGTGAGTTTGTTACCCGAGATTTAGAAAAAGCCTTAAATGCACAAGACCTTACCCGCAAAGCCTTAAGAGAAATCAGCGAATGGGGACAGGATCGTAAAGCCTGGTTAATCTTTGGGGTGTCGGTGAATCACTGTTTGCAGATTATTACCATGCTCAAAGACCATGGTATACAGGCTGAATATGTGCATGGTCAGACACCTATTGGCTTACGCTCTCAATTAATTGAAGACTATAAACAAGGCCGTATTCGTTGTTTAGTGAGTCAGGGTGTGTTAACGACGGGCTTCGATGCACCCCGTACCGATTTAATTGCCATTTTACGGGCCATTCATTCCCCTGGCTTGTATGTACAGATATTGGGAAGAGGCTTACGTATTTCACCCGAGACGGGTAAAACCGATTGCCTGGTGTTGGATTATGGCGACAACATTGAGCGCCATGGACCGATTGATAACATCCAACCACCGAAATCAAAAGTAAAAAAAGCTGGTGCTGCAGGTGAAGCACCGACTAAACAATGCCCTAAATGTGAGTCACTGTTACAAGCTATTTTGCGGGAATGTCCTAGCTGTGGGCATGTCTTTCCGGCGAGTGAATCTCTGCCTCATAACGATCAAGCGTCCAAAGGTGCGCTTTTAAAATCACAAATTAGACCGGTGTGGCTCAGTGTTACTGATGTGTCGTATAGCATTCACCGTAAATTAAATGCCCCACCGTCGTTAAAAGTCACCTATCGTTGTGGCTTTGAATTCGTCAATGAATGGGTGTGCTTCGAACATAAAGGTTATGCCAAAGCCAAAGCGGCGAAATGGTGGTTTAAACGCGCCGGCTTAGGTGGACAACTGCCCCGCTCTACCGAAGAAGCTCTGCAGGATGCGCCGACATTAAAAATACCAAACGCCGTACAGGTCAGCCAAGCCGATAAATACCCGCACATAGTAAATTACGATTTTTCCGAATCCCCCCAACAAGCGAGTGCTTAATCATAAAAATTTGTCGTACTTTTTTATCGAAAAAATCTGCAAAAACAATACACCGCGTCCAGCAATACATTGAATATTATCAGCTCGCGAAAAAGCGACGACCACCGTGTGTCACTGTTCATCCGGATGAGTTTAAAGCATTAAAACACGACATGGCCCAGTGCCACTATCAACCACCCTTCACCCTGCAAGGCGTACCCGTCAAAGCCGTGAATACTGTCCACTGAGGAGAAATAAAAATGTTAATTTTAACTTTTCGCCGCTCAGAAAGAGCGTTTATCAACGAGCATACGATTCTGACCTTCGCTGAAAAAGACCACCAGCATAACGCCCGGATTACGATTAAAGGACCTCAGCTCGATTATAACCAGTGGCTCACTATTGGCGACACACTCACACTGGAAACCTTACCGTTAACGATTGTGCTCCTGGAAAGAAATAGTCGCCACCAAATTCGTATTGGTTTTGATGCGCCTGACAATATCATTATTTTGCGGGAAAAAGTGTATTTAAGAAATCGTCAAAAAAGATTGGCCGCTTAATTATTGTTTGTTGGGAGAAAATCATTATGCGTTTGATGCGATTAAGCACCTATGCCAAACAGCGTTATCCGCTGGGTGATGGTCCCACACTCCGAACCCTACGTAATCGCTGTGAAAGTGGCCTGATACCCGGTGCAACCAAAGAGGGTGGACTGTGGTTTATCAATATTGATGTCCATGAAAAAGCCAGCAGTTCATTGGTCAGTAAAGTCTTAAGTGAGTCAAAATATTATGGCCGCCCGTCCTAGAAAAAAACGTGGGCTTTGCCCGAATTTATATGAATCCAATGGTTTGTTTCGTTACCGTCATCCCGTCAATAAAACCTGGCATGCCCTGGGCCGCGATAAGCAGGAAGCGGTCCGTGCGGCACGGGAATTAAACAGTATTTTAATACCCAGTACCCAGCAGTTAATTAATTCTATTTTAGCCGTCGGTGAAAAAACCATCGCCGATATTATTGACGCCTTTAAAGCAGATATTGTACCAAATAAAGAATTAATGCCGCGCTCGGCTCAAGAATTAGAGTACCGATTAAATCGGCTGGAGAGTGATTTAGGCGACATGAGTATTCGTTCATTATCGGTGGAGCAAGTAGCCAGTTATTTGGATTTAAGTTTTAAGGGTGATGCCTATAAACAACATCGGTCGGTGTTATCCCAGCTGTGTCAGTTTGCAATCGTTAAAGGCTGGTTAGTTGAAAACCCGGTGGCCCCCACATTATCAACACGACAGAGTCAGCGTATTCGTAAACAACGTCAACGAATGACCTGGGAAGCCTATCAGGCTATTTACCAACACGCAGAGGAATGGTTACAGATTGCCATGGACTTGGCCATCATCACCTTGCAACGTCGCTCTGACTTATTGCGCCTGAAGTTCAGTGATATCAAAGACGGTCGCTTGTACCTGGTGCAGAGCAAGACGGAAAAACATGGTGACTGTGCACGGCTGGCCATTGGCTTGGGTCCCTCGCTCAAGAAAGTGATTAAGCGTGCACGGTGTACTGGAATCAACTCTCCCCTACTGATTCATAAACAGCCTCAAAGAATCTTAACGGGCAATGGTCATTGGTCTGCAGTGAAACCCGATTACTTGAGCCGAAGTTTTTCCAAAGCACGTGATGCGTCGGGTATTTATGAAAATATTTTCAAAGAAATATTACCTACATTCCACGAACTACGATCGTTAGGTGGGTTACTTTATGAACAGCAAGGGTGGAGTAAAGCCCAAGTGCGTCAGTTAATGGGTCATACTTCTGACAAAATGACTGAACATTACTTAAAAGGACATGACACAAGATGGACACAAGTTGAAGCCGATTTAGACTTAGAAAATTAGAAGACAGGTTTCGTTTAAACACTGTTCAAAATTTTTGAGTTTTGCAGGATATTGCAGAATTTTGCATAACGCAAATGAGTCTCAAAAGCAAAAAGCCCGTAACTCATTGAATTACAGGCTTAAAAATGGTCGGAGTGAGAGGATTCGAACCTCCGACCCCCACAACCCCATGATGAGGGGCAGAGTTAGTTAACCTATTGAAATATATAGATTTTATAGGCAAAAGTGGCAGTTCAATTACTACATTTGACGACCAATAAAATCAATAAGTTACAACATTATATACTTATAAATTAGAAGTCTCTTGTCGTTTATTTAAGTATTCACTCGTCAGGTCAGACTAGCTTATGACTGATCAGTTGTGCTTAGCGTCCCACAACAAATTACTTTAGTAATAGCTTAATAACACTGATGAAAATTCAACCATAAACTGTTGCAGCTATCGTAACCATCAGTTCACTTTTTAAACGCTTCTTGTCCTCTCACTGAGTATGTGGGGCTAGAAATAAGCTACACATAATTGTCGAGGAAACACATTGTTTTTGGCATACCCAATCCTTTGGGTATGCATTCGTGAGATAGTTTTTTATACTGCACTGGTAGTTAATACAGGTCTGAGTAAGCTATTAACCGTCGGTGATGAACTCATATCTGTAGCGTCATGAGTTGCTAACGTAGCCATTGCCTGCACAAGTGCATCGACTTTTGAAGCGCTAGATAAGTGTACCTCATTATCAACGCTTCTTACTCCACGTGCGCTACGTGTTGGCAATTCTGATTCAGATTGCACAAGTTGATTTCTTAACTCAAGCACTGTTTTTCGGGTACCGTCTGCAAATTCAATTTGCATATCCTCAACGCCGCTTTTTACTGTGGATGTTCCTTTTTCAAAAGCATTAATTAATAACGCATCTTTTTCATGAAAAATATTTAACTCTTTATGATCAACAACAAGGAAGCCACCATGTTCGTTTTGATGAATACCAAAATTGACATCATCAAATGCAATATTCGTTAAGCGAATAGTGTTTTGCCCTTCCGTATCTTCTATAAAATC
This sequence comes from Zooshikella ganghwensis DSM 15267, assembly GCF_000428585.1. Classification (GTDB taxonomy): domain Bacteria; phylum Pseudomonadota; class Gammaproteobacteria; order Pseudomonadales; family Zooshikellaceae; genus Zooshikella; species Zooshikella ganghwensis. Next base: position 8,184 of record NZ_AUAF01000150.1, read on the forward strand.
TATGCCATCATTTCTTTGGAAAAGATAAAGATCATTTCCCTTCTCCCCAGCAAGTAAATCCTTTCCATGGCCCCCTCTTAAGATGTCATCTCCACCGCCTCCACGAAGCATATCGGAGCCAGCACCGCCATCGAGATAATCATTGCCAGTGAGTTCGCTATCTTCTGTATGACTGTCACCATATAACCGGTCAGTACCGCTACCACCGTAGAGGCGGTCATCACCACCATTACCCACAATGACATCCTCACCATCCCCACCAGATAAAATATCATCACCATGAAGTTCGATGGGAAGCGCTCCTGGTTGTTTTCCTGCTTTCCAAGCAAAATTATCCGTTATTAATGCTGAAGCGCTAACATTTAAGTCTGCGCTGATAGAACGGTCACCAAAAATAACATCTGCACCAGCGTCACCACTAATAATGTCATCGCCAATTTCACCATAGATGGTATCATCACCATCCCCACCGGATATCACATCATTATACGTATACTTGTCATCTTTGCTATTTAGACCGTAAAAGGATGCTACTACTTGGTTGTTGCGCTCTGGGTAGTAGGCACGAAGAACAGAGAAGGAATCACCCACAATAAAGTCAATACCAGCCCCTCCAGATATCTTATCGTTGCCCGTATAACCAGAGATAAAGTCACTGTCTGCACCACCGTCAATTTCATCCGCGTAAGATCCTCCACCAATTTGATCATCACCGCCATTCCCAAAAATAGTATTAGCGTCATCAGGTTTATCCTTAGACTGGTTGCTTTGACCTGCTATGCTGTCATCACCTGCGCCACCAACGAGATAGTCACTTCCTGCACCACCGTTGATGACATCATGTCCTCCAAGACCATATATATGGTCATTTCCGTCATGACCATACAGATAGTTCGTAAGATCATCGCCATTTAATTGATCTGCTTGTGTGCTTCCTCTAAAGGAAAGGAATTTAAAGCGGTAAATGGTTTCTCTATAGGAAAGGCGTGAGTTGTTTGACGTTTTCCAGTTAATAGCATCCCACTTTGATGTTAGATCAGTACTCAAATTCATACTACGTTTAAATGCTTCAGCGTTATACACCATCGAGGTAGTATTATTATTTTCCTCAAACAAGGAGGATAAGGAAGTACCATTGGGTGCATCATCTTCAGTATTGATAACAAGATGATTACTTGGAATGGGCTCAGGATGGAATTCTTCTTTTGACTTAATTTCAAGGCTAAAATTAACGGGTTGAAAATTTTTAATGGTGATGGTTCCACCACCTGTAGGACAGATAATTAAATCATTACCATCCATTAAGTAGTAATTATCATTTTTATCCTGATAGATACTTCGCTCATCATTGATAGCCGTTAACGTGCGTACTTGCTTACCATTGATGACGAGGGTGTTGTTACCCTGGTTATCTTCAATGACATCATGTCCATCACCAGTGGTATAAACGTAGTGGTCATTACCTTCACCACCTTGTAAAACATCATTGCCTTTACCACCATCAATCACATCATTCCCAATGTGGCCTTGCAGGAGGTCATCGCCATCACGGCCATGGAGGTTATCATCACCGTCCATACCGAACAGCTTATCATCTTTGTTACCCCCTGATAGGTTGTTACTGTCCAGGTTACCAAATACAACCTGTTTAGCATTTAGTGGGTTTTCTGATGCATTACCACCCCGTAATGTTGTTACACCTTGTACTTCACCTAATGTATTGGTTTTACCTTCAAACCAGTGGTCAACATACATTACATCATCATCACCCACAGCCTCATCATTCGCCAGCTGTTGCACATTACGGATGAGGACCTTTTCCATGAATTTAGCCCGCTGAACAATCATTTCCTCGGAAAAGCTGCCGTCCCACTCGTAGTTATCATCAGCAAAAATACCTTGGCTATAACTCGATTCCGAAGTTTTTTTAGGTTGACAAAGCTGTATATTTATTCAAGCTGCCATTCGGTGCTGTAATGAAGGCGTCGGCTCTTGCCTACCAAGATCTAAACCCGCCAAATGTTTTTTCGAGTTACGCTCGGGTAATACTTTTTTTAAAGCCTTTGTAAAAGCTATCAGCTCTTTTTGTGGTTCATCCGCCATTACGATTTCTTGTACGGTTTTTATCAGGGCTTCAACTTTGAGACGTTCAGT
>NZ_AUAF01000151.1 GCF_000428585.1 Zooshikella ganghwensis DSM 15267
CAAAGCGTCTACAACCTGGAAGTCAAGGACTACCACACGTACTTTGTGGGGCAGCAAGGGGCGTTGGTGCATAATGGCTCTAAGCGGACGTGTGGAGCAAGCTCTATTGAGGTCGACCCAAAAACTAAGCATGTTCCTTTGTCGACTTCACAAATTAAAGAAATATCAAACTTAAGTTTCCAGGGGGTAAAAACTCAGCGTATTCTTGTAGGAAATAATGGAAAGGTTGCTGTTATTGGACGATCAATGGGACAAATTGAAAAGCGTGGAGAGTATGGTGTGGTCGATTTTGCTCGTAAGCTTCGCGAAAAAGGTTATGAGACAGAACTCTTTGCAGGTAAGCAAATTAAGCAAGAGTGGTTTGATGAAATTGCATCATTACGGAAAGAGCACGGAGTTGAGATTCTACCAGATGAAATAATTCATCAAACGACTTTCTATAAAGAGAATATCAAGTGGGCACAGAAACTTCGTAAAGAAGGGTATACTGTTATTGATATTGGCAATCCAAACAACAAGACAGATTTAGGCCCATTTTATAGTGGTGAAATTAACGCCATATTTGGAAATGCGCCATCGAATAAGTTAATTGATTTAACAAATATTAATGGCTACTAGTTTTATCAACCAATAATTTTGCTTTTAGGTACAACTGCATGATTGATAAGAATTTAAAAGCTTTAGAAAGTAAGCTTGCGGTTGTACCAAGTTTTATTTCTCTCGGAATGAAGCTTGGTAGTGTAGAGCATAGGCCTGGGACAGAAGTACTTGGAGAAAGTTTTGTATTCAACTATGCAAATAGTGATATGCGAGCTATTCAAGTAATTTACCATCCTAGGTCTAACGATAAAGGTTACTTTTTAGTTAATCTAGTAAATACTGAAAACAATGATGTATTCAATCTCGAAGACTGGCTTAAAAAGCATAAGCTACTTGAACAGCCAGATCCTTTTAGGTTGCTTAGTTATCCTGGTTCTACCCTGGATAAAATGGACTCATTTATGACTTACTTGGACCTTCTACTGCAAAAAGAAGACTTAAAGTGTATCTTACAGGGTAAAACATGGGAGTTAGTTGCATTTAATTGGGCTGGTATGAAGTAGCCTGTTATGACTAAAAATCTATTTCATGTAGATTGAACTGTTTTTTCTGTATGTCACTATAGAAATGTTTTAAGGCTAGTTTTACCGTGTAGAAAGCAATGTTATCCCAAGGGATTTGAGCTTCATCAAATAGCTTAACATCGCTGCTTTCATAGCCTGGCTGAAAGTTATCACCCTTTAGTTCTGCACGGTACAGCATATACACTTGATTTGCGTGAGTCAGGTTTGCTATTACAAATAAGTTCTTAAGTTCAACTGTTGCTCCAGCCTCTTCAATGGTTTCCCTTTGGGCTGCTTGTCGGGTTGTTTCACCATTTTCCATGAAACCTGCTGGAACTGTCCACAATCCATACCGAGGTTCAATGCTCCTCTTGCAGAGTAAGACTTGATCGCCCTTATGCACTAGACAGCCAGTGACAATATTAGGGTTTTGATAGTGAATAAAGTTACATTGGGTACAAATATAACGTTTAAAGTTATCTTTAGCTGGAGTGGCGCTATCAACAGGAGACCCACATTGAGAGCAGTATTTGATTTCCATTACTTTTACCAATAGGACAAAGGTTTAGTCTTAACTAAAGATCACTTAAGTGACCTTAAATTTCAAAGCCGCAAGCTAAATACATTACCATTAAAAGGCACAAGCAGTATATGTCAGAGAACAGAGTAAAGTGCACTGAATGTGAACATATGATCTTGCCTGCTACAGCAAGCAGGAATAATGGATTATGTGCTGTATGTGTACAGATATCTCCTGAACAGCGACAGGCATCAAGAGCATTTAACGACTGGGTTAAGGCTGGTGACTTAAAACCTATGGAAGAAGCTCTATCACAGGCAGTCAGTACAGAGTATATTTCTCCTCTTGGAACGCAGTGGAGCGTAGATTCCTCGTTATCAACAAACACTAATATGGCTTCATTACAAGCGATCATTGAACTCGGACTGCCTGCTGATGAGGGATATATTTACTTACGTTCCAGTCATGGCTCTGTTATCACGTTGGCATTCAATCCAAAATACATTGTTTGTGAATACAACAATGAAACAACCGGGGAATCACTTTTTGCTTATACTGATGCCAATTTAAATCGTCAAGTTGATAAAGCATTACACATAGAGCAACTATGCTTTTGTTGTGGTGTGGGATTGTTTTATTACAGTAGTCACTGCCATATTCCCAGAGAGTACTTAGAAACTATTTTATCAGGACTTACTGACGGTAACAGCAATACAACAATCCAATGGTTACCGTTTGCTGACTTGTCTAATAATACGCTAGGTATGGGTTAAACATCATACTGAATACATTAATGCAGCTAGCTTACCCATGACACTTTGACTACTACATTGTTCGTGAACAGAAATGCAAAGGAGTCAAACAGTAGCCAGCATTAGACTCCAAAGGTAAATAGTGAGTATGTCATACACAGAAAATGATTTTTCTGAATTTAATGCCTGCTATATGGTTTCTTCTGAATTTCCAGAAGAGGCTGTATATCGAATTCCAAGTGAATTACTTTGTGCAATAGATAATGGAAATGAAGCTTTTTTTAGTGGACTGAAGACGTCATTTCCAAAATTGTATCAGGTACTAACAGCTGAATGCTCTAGAATCCAATTGCTGGAAAGTGTCTCTATAGGCATTGGACTCAATGATTTTGGAAAAGAATGTAAGTCTTATTGGTGGGGACTTAAGTGTGGCCAGAAATTAATCACTGCGGGAATACCTCTTATAAACCCCTCTGAAGCCACAATAACAGACTATTTAAAGGCGTACTTATCTTGTCTTCCGGCTGGTTTTGACTGCTTTTATGAAAAAATGGATAGCCTTGCTGTGGCAGCAGGAATTGGGCCATATGGCTACGATTTACCCTCTAGTTTTAGCGATTGGCGAGAAATCAAAAACTTCTGTGAGGATCATGAGCAGGATTTATCCGGTGCGAAGTTTATGTATGATAAATTGCCTGGCAGTGATTTAAGGGTATTTATTCAGTGCTCAAATTCAGATTTGATTGTTTGCGATCTCACTGGCCAACATCGAGGGTTATTTTATGTAAAAGGTGGTGATTTTAAAAATTACCACCTTATAAATGATCCTTTAAAGGCTTTAGATGCTTACTTTGCCGGTGCAGTTAAGGGAGAGTCACCCAGTATTTTATAAGGTTTATTATTCATTCCACTCGTTTATCGAGTGGAATTTATTTTGAAGAGCATATATAAGCCATCTTTTATTAAATTCTATCGAATACTTTAATAAGAAAGGCAGTAAATTAGCTACTTTTTAATTTAACCGTCCTCTACTAGTGCCCCTAGTGCTCCTTCCTCACCCAGAATAAAAAACCACCTCTGAAAAAATTCCAGTAACCATACTTATAAGATGTTTTTGCTAAAGCACCCTATACCCTAGAAAATCAGTAATTACGGGGCTTGTAGGGGTGGTAAACAATACTTATAGAGGGGATTCGGGGACGGTAAAGAGTTATTGTATTGACAATGTGTATACATAATTCTATCATTTATGTAATTACAATGTGTATACACAGGTTAGACCGATGCCCAATATACAGAAACCTAAAGCAGAAAAGCGTAAAGAGACAATCAATATTAGGGCCTTAACACAGCAACAGCTCTTGATAGACAAAGCAGCCCTTATTGCGAATAAAAGCAGAACTGATTTCATGCTTGATGCGGCATGCAAGGAGGCTGAAGAGGTTCTACTTGACCAGCGACTATTCTTTGCCAGTGAACAGCAAATGAACGCTTTTGAGGATGCTCTTAACCAGCCACCCACTAGAGCTCTAGAGGAGTTGCTAGCGAGTAAGTCTCCATGGGAGAAATAAGCGCTCCAGTGCCACTTAGCGCAGATCATCAAGTAGAGCAGTTTGATTGTGGCGTAGCATCACTAAATGATTTTCTAAAAAAAAGAGCCATTAAAAATGAAAAGCAAGGGGCTTCACGAACATTTGTTGTATGTAATGATGATCAAGTAATAGGCTATTACTCTTTAGCCACTGGTAGTATTTTGCATAAAGATGCCCCTGGCAAAGTAAGGCGTAATATGCCTGATCCTATACCCGCGATGGTTCTTGGTAGGCTAGCAGTTGATCAAAGTTATAAACGTTTTGGCTTAGGCAGAGGTCTATTAAAAGATGCCATCTTACGTACGGTGAAAGCGGCTCAGCACGCAGGTATTAAAGTCTTACTTGTACATGCGATATCCGAAGAGGCAAAGGCATTTTATGAAAAAAATGGCTTCTTAACCTCACCACTAGATCCAATGCTATTAATGACAACCTTACCCAGATAAGCAATTGTCATTAAATGCAGTGAATATTGATTGGGTTTGGTTAAATGCTAGGTAATAAAAAAGTAAATACAGGTTGTAGACAAGCTAATGTTCATTATTGTTTTTCTATAGCCTCATTATGTGATTTTAGGAATTTATCTCATTTCAGTTTTATTAGATCAAAGTAGGTTCAAGTTGTTAAAAACAGAATACTTGGCAGTTATTTTCTGTGTAATTTTTGTTGCAGGGTGTGCAGGATTACCAAATTTCAGTAATCTCAAATCTGGCTATAAGTTATCTGGAAAAGACGCAATTGTTGTTATGGGAGTTTTTCCCCGGTATCGTATAGGCGTGCAGCCTGGACATTTTAAAAATGGGAAGTGGGAACGTGATGAAATGAAGTTTTTAGCTGCAAACATATTTCCTGAAAACGGATATATAGTTACTAAGCTATCACCTCTATCCGATGATGGAGCATATGTTATCGATCAAGTTCTTCCCGAAGGAATTGGCGCTTATACCCCCCGGTTTGTTGCATGCAATGGTACATCCATGGTGGCATTCAACAGTATCGAAGGACGGGTAATCTATGTTGGTGACTTTGAATTTTATTCTGCCTCAGAGGTTTTGCGATATGCCCACGACTTTAACTTGATAAAAGCTAAAGAATCTCTTTCTAAACACTATCCGAGCCTGGCTGAAGCTTTGGAGTTGGCGACTGTAACCAAAACAACCACTAGTAGGGAATGGTGTATTTAATTTATATGTTCATGAACATATACTCGGGTAATAGCTGGATACCGTTAGCCATAGGGCCTAGAGTGACGCTCATTAGTAGTTAACTTTAGGAAAGTGTATGAGTTCAGTTGAGCTTAAACAAAGATTGATAAAGAAAGCTAGAAAGGTATCTTTTTATCGTCACCTAGGAGTACGTTGTGTATACGAATATCGACTCTCAACGACCCAAATACATTTTTGCCAAAAATCTGAATGTAACAGTGATGAATTTATTCTTATTACCCTAAGATATTGGTCTTCGTTTGATTACGAGTCAGAAAGTGAATTTCAGGAAGATTTAAATGTATGCAAATTTTTGGAAAAGAGGCCTCAAGAAGCCGAATCTTACTATGAAAAAATAATAAGTAGTTTATACAGATTCGATGAGCTGTTGCAAAAGCCTCCGGCGTTTTCAGAGCTTGGAAAAATAAAGCGTTTGGTCTTAATTTGCGATAAGTGGAATTATCAAAGTGTATTTCTGGAAACAGATAATGTTTATATTGGTTGTCACTGGGATACTGCAGAATAAAATAAGTTAGGTAAGATATGCTCCCTACCATCCAGGCTGGAAACTAGTAACCATAGGGCCTACAATGAGGTTAGGTTTTGCGTCAGAGTTACGTTCACTAATAGTTAAGCGAGATTAGTATGGAATGGAATCGTAACTATTTTACTCCTTCAGAAGATTCGATATTTTCTTTTTTCGTGGTATTTGGCGAATTTGAGGATGGTGTAAATATATCAGCATCTAAATATAATTTTACGGAGTTACCTGAAGGTACCGTAATACAAAAATACCATGATGCAGCTGCCCCCGATTATAGAGACAGCTTAAGGGAGGGTTATCTATGGGAAGAACTGTCCCAGGAGAATCCTGGACTAGCTGAAAAAGTTAAAGCAGCACCGAGTTGTATGGTTGTTAGCTTGGAAGCGCCAGATCAAGAAACCCTGGATTACCTACGAAATACAATCGGCTTGGTAACTTACTTTCTCGATAATGGCGGCGTGTGTGTTTATGAGCCTCAGAGATTCAAATGGTGGGCACCAGATGACTGGAGAGAACTCGTTTTTGGACCCAAAGAATTTAAGCCTTTTGAGCACACCACGATATTAGTGTCTAAGCAAGAAGATGGAAGCTTTTGGTATCATACTAGAGGCTTGAGACTGTTCGCACGACCAGATCTAAGCGTGCATAACGTAACTCCAGAAACTTCCGCTAGCGTTATCGAGATGATTAATCGATTCATAGAGTTTCAGGCATTAGGTGGGCTTATTGACGATCGCAAAAGTATTAGTATGAGTGGGCTTCCTTCTTCAATGTGGTGCGAACATAAGGGAAGCATAGATGATCATGATTTTAACAATAAGCATATTGAAATACATTGGGCGTAAAAGCGCTTAATCGGTAAGAGCTAGTATCTACCTCTCTCCACACCACCCTGCATGCGGACCCTCACAGGGCGGTTCATTTAATTTATCCGTTAGGATAATGAATTTTGATCCATCCTTCCCTTAGTCAAAATAATCCAGCATTTTTCAGGTAGTCACTATTTGATGCTTGTGGAGTTCCAGGTATCTCTTTGATACTGCGCCAAGGGTCTTTACTGGTAAGACCACAGGCCTGCCTGAAAATAGCCAGTAAGCAGGGTTATCGGCTATTTTTTATGAGTATAGGCTCAATCAAGAAACTCTAACTGTACTTTCGTAGTAGACCATTCCGTTATTTTGCCTAAAAGTTAAGCACGATAGACCTAAGTTGTCGTCTATTTGCACAACAAACCAAGCCAAATCAATAAAGTGAAATATTTCATCAGTGACTTGTGATGTATATCTGATTAAAATATGAACTTTTTACGCTGATAGGGTTGTGGGCAGTTGTGGTTAACGTAAATACATTAGTCTCATATAAGCAGAAGTGGTGTTACTTTCTTTTCCTTTTTTTCACTTTGTTTGCTAGCTTTTCTTCCTTTGCTGGCCAATGTGGATCTGGAGAAATTTTTTATTATAGCGTAGCTAATGATATATATTTTTGTTCATCTCCCAGTCCTTCACCAGCTCAAGCACTACTAGATCACTACCGTTGTGCCCGGCCTTTGGCAAAAGACTTATCTGTCGGTCACTGTCAATTTAGAAAAAATAGCAGTAAATCTAGAGTTAACTGGGCAAACTGTCAGTATAAAATTACTACGTGTGGACTACAAAATAGACATGGATGTGTAGAGTATAATGAACCAACTACTGGTTCCCGGAAAATGAAGGGGCGATGTAGATCATGCTCAAGTGGAACAACGCCAATATCAGGGGTAGGTTGTGTTTCTACTTCTGATTATAAAGCACAAGAAAATGGTACAGGCGATTGCAACTCTCCAGACACAACTCCTGCAGCAGGTAATCCCGTTCGTATCGCGACAGGTAATAAATTCCACTTTGAATCACTTTTAGGTGACAATTTCCCACTAGAAATAACGTACAACAGTAGTGATGACAAGTGGCATCATAATTTTAACTATATGCTTAGTACACTTGAAGAATATGTCCATGTAAAAAAATACACTCGTCCTGATGGGCAAGTTTTATTTTTCGAAAATATGGGTAATGAGTGGAAACCACTTGAAGCAGGCGCTATTCAACTGTCTACAAGCTCTGAATATGGTGCGGCTTGGCTCGTTAACTACTATGGACAACATGAGTATTATGATGATGAAGGCCGTATACTCCGTATCGAAAAACCTCACGGCACGGCCCAAACCTTCACCTGGAGCGATCAACAGCTCGTTGTCCAGGATCAGCAGAGTAACCGTTTAACCCTCACCTTTGATGATAAAAAGCGGCTGGTTTCGGCTACTCAACCCAATGGTAAGCCTACCACCTTGGAATGGAGTGATGATGATAAGCTGATAAAAGTCACCCAATCTGACGGCAGTATTCGCCAGTATCATTATGATAATTCAACCTTTCCAAAGCATTTAACAGGTATTACCGATGGTAATGGCAAACGCTTTGCCACGTGGAAATACGACGATAAAGGCCGTGCTATTAGTTCTGAGCATGCTGGAGGTAAAGAAAAAACCTCCCTTGAATTTCACGACAATAACAGCACCACGGTCACCAATCCGCTGGGTAAAAAAACCACCTATCATTTCAAGGTATTTAATGGCGTGCATAAAGTGGTGAAAGTCGAAGGCCAACAAACTGAACACTGCGCGGCGGCCAATAAAGAATATACCTATTACGATAACGGTTTGCTGAAATCCAAGACCGATTGGATAGGGATGGTGACGGCGTTTGAATACAATGACCGTGGCCTGGAGACTAAGCGCACGGTGGCGGTAGGCACACCCAATCAGTACGAGGTAGTGACCGAGTGGCACGACACCTTGCGTTTACCGACTGCCAAAATTACCCGTGGTGAGCGGGTTGAGTATCGCTATGACGAACACGGTCGGTTAATAAAAAAATAAACGCAGTCAAATTAGATGTTTTATGAGTCGTATTATTTTTATTGAGCTTAATTAAATTATGCCGTTTTTTTCTACAAAATTTTATCGAATAGTATTTGCATTATTTTTTTGTTTTAGTTCAAGTAATTCAATTGCAGAACATGCATGTCCTGATGGTTCTTCTGCAATGTATCATAGCAATGACTTTGGGAGGTGTGGCACAGCTAGAGGCAGTACACCATCAAGCGTTTTCACTCAAATATATGACTGTTTGTATGAAGAAAGTCATATAAGACATAGTGGTGGAAATCTTGTTTATCAACGTATGTTCACACTTGCAAAAAACATTACATTCTTAGGCTGTGACGACAATAAGTGTTCAGCGCAGTTTAATGAATGTAGAGTATTATATCATCAAAGCGTATATTATAGAGGCAAATGCCGTGAATATTATCCTCGTTTAAGTACATTGCACGTTTATTATGCACTTTCATCTTGTCAAAGCTGCTCAGAAATAGGCGCAAAAGCCGTCCCTGGCCATGGCTGTCGTTTTGAATGTGACTCTGGACTATTAGCTAAAAAGAAAGAGCAGTGTGATACCCCTGTGCCTACGTGTCCTTATGGCCTGGATGCATTAGCCTATCCGCCTAAGTGTAAAACCAAGCCCAGTGCCGATAAGGGCGAAGGCAGTTGTAATGCTCCGGATACGACACCTGCGGCTGGTAATCCCGTGCGTATTGCCACCGGGAATAAATACCATGTAGAGTCAGTTATTGACGGTGCTTTGCCGTTACAGTTGTCGTATAACAGTGACGATGATGTGTGGCATCATAATTTCCATTATCAACTGACGCCCTTTAATCAATTAACCACCGCAAAACAATATACCCGACCTGATGGCAACACCTTAGTGTTTGAACAAAACGGGAGTGGTTGGACCCCACTAGCGGCAGGAGCGATTCAACTGTCATCAACGGCTAAGCATGGGGCGACCTGGTTAATTAATTACTATGGGCAGCAAGAGTATTATGACGATCAGGGCCGTATTTTACGGGTAGAACAGCCTTTAGGTAGGGTATTCACCTTTACCTGGGGGGATCTTCAGGTCGAAGTGGTAGATAGTCAAGCCAATCGTTTAACCCTGACCCTGGATGATCAGCAGCGGTTACAATCAGCCACCGAATCGAACCATAAACCGATTACCTTCACCTGGCGTGATAACACTGCTTTACAAAAAATCACGTATCCTGATGGCCATGCCCGTCAATTCCATTATGAAAACCCTTGGTTTCCTCACCATTTAACGGGTATCACCGATGGTAATGGCAAACGCTTTGCTACCTGGAAATACGACGATAAAGGTCGTGCGATTAGTTCTGAGCACGCAGGAGGCAAAGAAAAAACCTCCCTGGAATACCACACCAATAACAGCACCACGGTGACTAATCCTTTAGGCAAAAAAACCACCTATCACTTCAATGTGATTAATGGCGTGCATAAAGTGGTGAAAGTCGAAGGCCAACAAACCGAACACTGCGC
>NZ_AUAF01000152.1 GCF_000428585.1 Zooshikella ganghwensis DSM 15267
TCATGATCATTAGTGCCACCCTCCTTAACTTTTAGTTTGCTTTGATAGTCTCGACGGAAGTCGTTTTCTTCACGCAATAAGCAAATGAAAAAGCTTGCAACTAGATCAAGCAGTACTGCTAAAAGTATAAATACATAAACTTGCACCACTGCTTTATCTTCACCTACTGCTGTAGCAATTGCACCAAGTAATGCTGTCATTGGCGTTTCTTGCGCAACATCAAGCGTACTGATTTTGTCTTGTATCGTTGCGGCTTTCGCTCTCAGCGTTTCATTGCGCTGCTGCAAAGGCTGCGCAAAGTTCTTAATTCTGTTAAGTGCGATGTACTTATCTATCGCTTTCTGATTCTCTGCGATCTCATCAAGCAGTAACTGTCTTTGCTCTGTGAGTGCCACTCTTTGTTGCTCTGACTTCTGAATTGCAGCTTGCACACGTTGAGTGTCACTCTGCAACCCACCAATCGAGCCAAGGATGCTTGCAGCTGCGAGAGTCACAAACAAAAGAGTGGCACCCATGACACCCGTCCAGTCTTTGCGCTGTTTTCGTCGTGCAATCTCAGGTAGCGCAACAAACTTTGCTAACTCGAATGCAATCGCAAGCCCAGCGAACATAAGACTGTAGTAGTAATTTTCTGAAATTGATGCAAAGAGCAATACAGATAGTGCCACTGATAAAGTGACACTCAGGGTGGCACCCACATAACTGGGAGCCAGTTGTAGTTCGCTCTTAGGGTGGCGTACTAGTGGCACTAAGCACCTCCAAAAAAGTATGAAGTAATACTTATTAACTCATAAGTATTAAATACTAAATAATATTGGTTAAGTATTATGTCACAGGTATGACATGTTATCTAATAAGTATGATTTCATAGGTATTTCTTAATATTTCATAAGTAATACTTATGAGTTAATATTTAATACCAATGAACTATGGTGATAATAAGTATTACTTCATAAGTATGCTTTAATATTTCATAGGTAATACATAGGAAGTATTTGTTAACACTTAACATGTGATACTTGTTAACTAACAACAAATATTTCATACTTCATAAGTAACACTTCATAAATACATAATGTGTGGGGCTTGTCATGATTACATTAGTTGCTAGCAACAAGGGAGGGTCAGGCAAAACAACTGTTTCTTGCAATCTTGCGGTTGCTTTTGCTCGCCTGGGTTACGAAGTCTGTTTAGTTGATGCTGACAAGCAGGGTAGCGCAGCAAGGTGGTGCACTGAGAGAGAAGAGCAGGGGCATTCGCCCAAAATCATACTAACGCAAAAGTACGACAATTTAGCCCAAACCCTAAATAGTTTGCGAGAGAAGTATGATCGAGTAGTTGTTGATGTTGCAGGTAGAAATAGCCGCGAGATGATTACTGCTGCAACTGTTGCAGACGTAATGATATGCCCTCACCAATGCAGCCAATTAGATTTAGATACTCTTGGAGAACTTCACGACCAAATAGTAAGGGTTCGTGACTTAAATCCTGAGTTAAGTGTTTATGTTTATCAATCCATGGCGTCAACAAATCCAAGCGTAATGGACACTGAGCGCCAAGAGTTCGAAAGCTATGTTTCAGAATTTCCAGAATTTAAAGCTCTTACATCTGTGGGTCGATACCGTAAAGTTTATAGGGATGTGATGAGCGAGGGGTTGAGTGTGCTTGAGTCTAAGAATGAGCAAGCATCTAATGAAGTATTAAAACTATTTGGGGAGATATACTCGCATGCCAATCAAGAAGCCATCACAGCGTAAACTTGTGTCAGCTGTAGAAGCTGAAAGGCTTGCGGATGAGCTTGCTGATCGTCCTTATAGTGCAAATGCTAGTGTAGTGAAACCTGAACCTCAAATAATAGAGGAGCCAGAAATCACTGATCTTGATGATGAACTCACAAGGACAACAATTAGCTTACCGTTAAGTTTACTAAATAAGATTGAAGATTTAGCTAGAGATCGTAAGAGAGCTAAGAGTAAAAAAGGGAAGAATAACAGCGCAATCATAAGAGAGGCAGTTGAACTTTACTTTAAAAAAATAAGCTAAATCAATCAGTTAAAATTAATAAGTATGAAGTATGATATATTACTTCATACTTTGTATGTATTGCTTATCAAAATACAGCCACTGGCAGCAGCGCGAATTAAAAAACCTACAAAGACTTTCATGCTACGACACCACCTCAGAAATTATCTCGCCTATCTACCCAAGAAATATCGTTAATTTCATCCTCAAGTGAAGACGAGCTATCATCTTTAGCATAATCTTCATTGATTGCTGACCATAGGTATTTCCCAGGGTTCTTTACATCGCCAAGCTCAATCTGTACAACGGTATAATCGAAGTTTCTTTCAATCCGATTCCTATCAAATTTGTTGAAAACAGTGACTACCAAGCGGGCTGGGAGATACTCAGCAACTTTATCTTCCAGGGTTTTCTCCAATTCAAGCGCTTGCTCGTATTCATCAAACTCATCAACTGGCTCAGACACATTATTCTTGAAGATGCTGAACGCAATGGCAATAACTTTACGTCCATGAGTTTTTGTTTTGTAGTTAAAGGTCAGATCAGTTTTATCTGTTAGTTCTTCGCGGACATGATCCAGTACACGCTTTTTAAAATCATTAAATCGCTTATACTTTGAATCTTCTATTCCTAGATAGGCTCTCAAGTTGGCTACCTTAATTTCACTGTATACAACAGGTTCTTCTGATTTTTCGGGATAAAACTGTCGTAAAAGCTCATACATTCGAATAGCGTTAGTTGATCGTAACGAGGTGATTTGCTTTAACTGGTAGGTAGTGAAATGAGACTTTAGTTGCAACAAGTATGGGCGTAGTTTTTTTGATATAGAAAAGCGTACAACACCCTCACGAGGCCTGTAATCAACGTCAGAGAACCACGTAGTATATAGAGCTCCATCTGGTTCTTCTGGTCTTATGATTCGAATAGAACTCGTTGTGAGGTTAGTTGCAATATCTCTCATTCGGTTACGGTAGAGGTTAGATTCATCTATACCTGTGAGCTCACAAAGTTTTTTAATACTAAGTTCGTAGTCTTTTAAGTTGTCATCTTCTGGAGAAATTAAGCTTATGATCGCTAATACAATTTTCTGCTCTCGTACAGACAAACTAACCTTTGACTCAACAAGCTGTGCTTGAATTAGCTGATTAGCTTTAGTTACTCGATTTTGTCTCTTCATAGCCCCTCACACTAAGCTTACGAAACAACAACATAATAACAGACCATTAACGCATCAACAACTTTTCATGCGTCATTGCGTCAATATAAAATACTCCATTTAAACACCAAATAAACATAAGTAATTGTTTTTATTCGATAAAATTTAGCTATTGATTTTCAGTGTAAAAAATAATTTTTTTAAAAACTGTCAAAGAGTCTGCTTTTTACTGTTAAGTTGTTGGTGTTATTTTTTTGTAAAAAACATTCACAATGTATATTTTTTAACCAGAGAAGATTTTAACCAAGACTCATACTGTTAAAATGTCCGCTATTACTGTTAAAGTGTCGCTATAAAACCAGCAACATAGCCTTAATATTTATCGTTCAAAATTTGAACAAACCCTTTCCTACAACATCTCCCTCTCTCTGTTAAAGTGTCGCCATTAGACTGTCAATTTGACTGTTTTAAACTGTCAAAATGTCGACATTAGCACTGTTATAATGTCGTCAATTAACTGTTAAGTTGTCGTCGATTATTCTCTGTAAGCCTTTATTTTCAATGCTTATAGGGGAGGGTAAAACAAGAATTAAAAACAAGTTATAAAAAACAAGATAAAACATGACTTACAAACATAAATCGTAAGCTGTATAGATTGTATATTTTTTACTCTACAGTTAGAGCGATTAGGAAGCCTCTACAAGGGTAAATGGTTCATAGTAACCATAACCTATACATACAACAGTAGACGTCCTCAAACGAAGCTGTAAGCGCTTGTAAAGACAAGTTTTGTATGACCCTTTGCTATATACTTCAAATATCTTATAACCTGTTCACCTGAACGACAGTTTTAGCGCTTTCGATGATCCGGTATATGCGACAAATCAATTATGTCGCTCTCAAGCACGGCGTCCTTTGGCTTCACTAGCCGCCTGACCTCTCTAAAGCCTGCCGCTTTCTGCCTCGCTCTCCGTTCCCGTGCAGCTCTTGCGCGCGCTGCTTTGCGCTCTTTGTCGCTTGCATACTTTTCTGGCCGCCCTCTAGGTCTTGTCGGGGTCGTATTGCTGTCGCTCTTGTCTGCCATCGTTGCTACTCCTCACTTAGTTTTATTTTAGGTTACGGATCAAGTAAAATAAAGTTTAAAAAACTATGCGTAACCAAAAATATAAATGGCTCAAACGCAAGGCTGACGGGGCTTCCGTCATGCTCTGGCTAGAGCCATTTGAAAAAGAGGAGTATCAAAAATGAAGGGTTACGGCCTTACCTCACCGAATCAAGCGCTAGAGATCGCAACGAAAGTATGCGACGTATTAGGAAATGGCAGCGGTTACGCCGTTGACTTGCTGCTAGAAACTGCAGCGCAGGAAACTAAACTTGGCAACTACCCAGATAGGACACCTACAGGCGCGGGTGTAGGCTTGTGTCAGATCGACCCAATATCATTCAAGGACATTCAAAACCGGGCGAGATCCGCAGACAGAGACAGGCTCAAAGAGTCGTTTAATGTCGATCTCAACAAGCTACAGCACAGGGATTTAGCATACTCCCCGCTATTGTCGTTTATCTTCTGTCGCCTGCATTACAAGCTGAGACCTGGAGCCATCCCCTCAAGCCTTGAGGATAGGGCCAACTACTGGAAAAAGCACTACAACACAGTCGCGGGTAAGGGTAGGCTAGAGGAATATGTTAAGAGCGCGGAGTTAGTGCGGGGGTTGATTGGTTAATTATATTTTTGGTTAATGATAGGGTTGAATCAAAATCACACTCATAAATAAATAGCGACGCTAAAGTGACGTAATATATTACGTCACTCTGTGCCGGTGAAGATGCCTGAAAGCAAATTTTTCAACTTGCACGCTTGCCGAGGGGACACCCTTTTATAGTCAATTTATATTCGCTCTGTGGATGTCTTATTAGTCGGGCATGTGTTAGATTTAAACACACTCTGAACAAGAAAATTATACTCCTTAAATATAATGAAAATACTATTTAATATTTATTGCTTTATTTTTATGATAACTATGACATGGCATTTTTTTCTAACTCCTATTTTAATATCTTTGTTTTTAAGGAAAGTAAAAAAATACTCTCCTGAAGAATGGAAGAAGATGACTTTTTTTTCAAGGAACCCTTATATGATTGGAGGCAAAGAAAATCATTACTTACATAAATATTTAAGAGAGCAGCTATTTTTAAAGGAGAATATTAATGAAATGAATAAACTTGGCAAAAGAGCGCGTTTATCATTCTTTATATCAAATCGTTTATTCTTAGGGTGTTGTCTGATTTTTTTAATTACTATACTTATTATTCAGGGTATTCGCACCTTCTTTAATGATCAATTTCTTATGTAATAAGCAGTATCAAAGTATGCACCAAAGCAACTACGGAATTGACCTATAACCAAGCCTTCCTCACTGGATACCCCTAGCCACAAAGCCTACAATGAAGTTAGGGTTGCGTCAGGGTGGCGTTCATTAATAGTTACCTGTCTTGAGAAAGTGCATTGAATAAGTTCGAGTTAATCATTTATAAGCTTATTGCTAGAGAGATCGAAATAAATGAATTCGAGCAGTGGGTATACTCAGAGAAAGACCTAGAAAGTTTTCTCAGCTACGACGAGTATCTAAATTTGATTTCTCTAACCTACAAGCAGCCATCGTCTCTATACGAAGCCGAGAAGATTCTCAAACCACACATCGATATAGGAAAGTATTATGAGTGGTATTTGCGTAGGGTTCTACAAAATGTAATTGAGCATCCGATTGATGCTCATAAATATATTGAGCAATGCTATGACATGTACTGTGATGGTTATGGATTCTTAGACAATCTTGGATTGGGCTATGGTTTGACTGTCACCGTCCCTCCATCTGAATACAACGCAGATAGCTGGGATAAATTGAAATCTCCAGAACAGAAGAGGCTTATTGAGAGCTTTTATCCAAGTGTTTGTGAAGAAGCTGAAAAGGTTATTGGCTGGCTTGATACTGGAAAAATAGTTCTTACTGGCCACAACGGTGATTTTCAAGGTATTCAGTATACAGATTCAAGAACACCCGAAGAAAAAGAGCCTACGGGTTATAAAGTAGCTACCCCCCAAAAAAAATGGTGGAAATTGTGGTAGCGTCACAGGTAATCGGGTAAGAGCTAATATCTACCCACCTTCCTGGATGCCAGTAACCATAAGGCCTATAATGAGGGTATGTTTTGCGTCAGAGTGACGTTAAATAGTAGTTAAGGCTCAAATGATGAAACGAGCATTCGGGAAAATCTTTACTAGCAATCATGGTACAGAGTACGGAGTTATTCGTAAGAGTCAGGAACCTTTTCCGGTTGAGCTGGCTAAGTCAAATATTTTGGCAGAAGATGATTGCGGAAACTATTTTATCGAAGTGAACGGTGGAATTCATTTCTGGGATCATGAAATAGGTGATAATGAGTTTCTAGCTAAATCAATGGAGGAGTTTATTTCTAACTGCTCTGCTCCCGAAGATGTTGAGTTAGAATCAGATCAAGTGGAGTCGGTTTGGGTAGATCCAGAATTTGCAAAGCAATTCGACATTAAACCCAAGCCCTAATCAGGTAAGAGCTGCTATCTACCCGCTGAATACCACTAACCATAGAGCCTACAATGAGATTAGGTTTTGCGTCAGAGTGATGTTCATTAATAGTTAAGTTTTCTATGAGCTGCATACTACGAATATCAGGTAAAGATTTCGATGTTGACCTTTGTGTAGAGGGCAAAGACATAGCACTTTCAAATATCTACAGAAAGGGAGATCCAAGATATCCCGCATCGAAACCAAATGGGCCTAAACTAGAACATTCTGGCTTAAGCGTTGAGGTTAGTTCTGCAGACTTCAGTGACATGAATCAGCAGTTAGAAGATGCTATTGATTTTCTTAATAAATCTTCGGGTTTAATTCGAGAATTAGTTGAGTTTAACGGTGTTGAATACGCATTGCTTGATTTTGGCGTAGAAACTAAGCCTCCATTTTGGGGTTCATATACATTTCCGCCGGAGTTGGCTTACTTGGCCGGCCAATTAGGTTTGGGACTTTGTGTATCTACCTATCCAGTGGATGAAGATGAAGAAACTTAATCAGCTAAGACCTGCCCCCTAACCACCGCCCTAGATACCACTAACCATAAGGCCTACAATAAGGTTAGGGCTGCGTCAAAGTGACGTTTATTAATAGTTATGTTTTTTCGATGAATTATGGCGTTAAACTATAAATTTATAAAAATCGAGGATTACGGCTCTCTTGCATTGTCAGAGAGGCCGAAACTAAAGGAAATACCTAGTCTAGTAAAAGATAATTGTACGGCAGTGTTTACTATATTAGCTGAGAGGGGTGAGCAAGCGCTTAGAATAGGCAATGAAGTCCGTGAAAAAGGTATGGCTTGGGAGTGGGTAAAAGTCAAAAATGCGGTTAAAATGAACGCTTCTGAAAAGCTCATATTTAGGCGTGCTGTTAAAAATGCTGTGGAGCGCATCAAAGAGCAGGAAAATATCATCATACATTGCTCAGCCGGCTTACACAGAACTGGTATTTTTGCGCATTGCTTGTTAAACGGGCTTGGTTTAAATGAAGAGCAATCGCTAAATTATATACAAAATATTCGCAGCGAAACGTACAATGCGTTTGAACCAAAATATAAGGCTATAGCAGTCGAGCTATCAAAAACATAATTAGCTAAGATCTGCTCCCTACCCACCTTCCTGGATACCACTAACCATAGTGGCCTACAATGGGGTTAGGTTTACGTCAGAGTGATGCTTATTAATAGTTAGGCTTTTAGTATGCCCATTTTAGATATGTACAATCAATTCAGAGAAACGTTTCCTGATCTCACTGAGAAAACTGATAAGGAGCATATCAGGCGGTGGTCAGAGGTTGATCCTGATTTTGCTTATTCATGGTTTGAAAGTTTAGCGAATGCCTTGAATAACGAAATGAATAAGAAGATATCAGTTAGTAAATATAGTGAAGTGTTTGAGTTTATTAGAAGTCATTTCATGAATGGTAACAAGGAAGTCTGTAACTGTATCGATGTGGCATTTACAGAGAACCTATTCTGGCAAGTGAAGCCTGAGAATGCTAAGCCGTACTGGGATGCATTACCTAATGTGCTAAAAGAATTATATGTTGATTTCCATAACAGAAAACCAGTCTAGCTGGGTAAAAACTGGTATCTACCCACCTCCCTGGATACCACTAACCATAAGGCCTACAATCGAGTTTGGCTTGTGTAAGGGTGACGTTTATTAATAATTAGGCAAGAAGAAACTGAATAAAAAGGAATTCATTTCGTGTTAATTGATGAAAAATCAGCAAACGAGTTTTTAGATAAATATAAAGCAGTAATTGCATTTATCAATAATGGAGAATACCCTGAATGCGTTGAAGACTACGCATATATACGTTCGTCAATATATGAAAATATCGATAATATTGAAGAATATATATTACATAATATTGGAGAAAGTTTTTTACAGACGATAAAAGCTGGTAATTTCGGAGATTTTGTTTATTTAAAAAGGTATAAGCAAGGACACATTCTGAAGCATGTTGAAAGTGGTATTTTTTATCAGGCGTTTTGTCTTACAACACCATTAGATGAAATAATACCCGAATATACTTATATTAAGACAGCTTTGTTACCATATAAGAGCAAGATTGTTTGTGACGGTTTAGTGATAGGTTCTGGATTATTAATCGGTAAGAATATGGCTAAAGAATTGAGAGATGAGTATTGGGAAGCCAAAAGGTCAGGAGCCTTAGTAACATGTGCCTAATCGGGTAAGAGCTGGTATATCCCCAGCTCTCCCCACACCACCCTGCATGCGGGACCGCACAGGGCGGTTCATTTAATTAATCCGTTGGGATAATGAATTTTGATCCATCCGTCCTTGAGTGAAAATAGTCCAGCCTTTTTCAGATAGTCATTATTTAATGAATCCCTGGCGTTTTTGAACTGCGCTAAGGGTTTTTACTGGTAAGACCACAGGCCTGCCTGAAAATAGCCGATACGCAGGGTTATCGGCTATTTTTTTGATTACCGTAGGCTCAATCAATAAGTCATATCTACACTTTCGTACCAATCATTTCTCTTATCCTGCTCAAATTGTAAGCACTATAGACCAATATTGTCGTCTATTTGCACAACAAACTACATCAAATCAATAAAATGAAGTATTTCACCTGTTGTGCAAGTTGTAGATCACATTATAATCAGTAGATCTAATACATATGCAGTTAAAGGCCATTACAGTTGCTCATCTGCATGCTGTAGTAATAGGAGTATCTATGCGGCACTTATCGTGTACGTGTTTTTTCGTGTGTCTGCTTTGTTCATTATCTGCAAGTGGAGAGTACATTTATCACGCAAGTCAAGGTGTACCAGGACCGCGTTTTAACTCAGTTGATGAAGCATGTCGTTATTATGAAGGTAATAAATATCGCCCTAAGTATAATAAAGTGTATCTACTTAATCGTAGTTTTACTACGTATCCTTATGGTACTTCATTTTTAATGACTCAGTGTGCTTATGAGCATTTGGGGCAGATCGAGCGCTTTCATACGATATATTCTGTTCGCTTAGAGTCTTGTTATGATTATGCACCTTATTGGAATCCCAAGGATTTGATCTGTAGTAGCAAGAATTACTGTGATGATCTTGAAGGAGAAACCACAGAACTCACTATTTCCAAAAAACGTCTTAAAGAAGGTGATATTAGTAAGTTAATGGTGAATACCTGCATAGCACATATTTCATCCTTAAACTGCAGTATCAATGAGTCTGGCGAAGAAATTTGCCAAGTGGAAGCGGTTTATACGGGTGATCCTGGCGACAATACCTTAGAGCGCAGTATTGATATCACAGGCAATAACACCAATCTTAATGAAAATGGCACAGGTGATTGCAGTTCTCCAGATACCACCCC
>NZ_AUAF01000153.1 GCF_000428585.1 Zooshikella ganghwensis DSM 15267
CACAGGCATTGTGCATGAGTGAATGCAGCAGATTGCTGAGAAGCGGCTAAAACACCGCTGATATCTTGAACAAACTTCTTTACATGTGGTGTAGGGTTAATAATCACAAACCGTCGTCTAGTAGTCGCTATTGATAGACAGAAGCGGTATATTACTACACAACTGGTCTGCAGTCGGGGTGTTGATCGTTCTTTGCAAGGCGAAGAAAAGGAGCCCTGGCTGTAGTCCAGTCTTCTCAGAACCATCTTACCCAGCTAGTCAAGCATTAAAAACTCCGGAATCGAGTATAATCAGCGTTTTTGGGAATAACGACAAAAGGTGAGAGATTCATCAGACTATAGCGAGTAGCTTTACCTACGGCTTCTTCACCAAAGTCAGCAATAAGCTGTTCCACGTTATCATTCAGCTTATACATAGGTTTGACGGTAAATGGGGGCGTTTTACCAAAGTCACTCACCAGTTGCTTATAAAATTCATCCGCTTTATTCAAAAATAAGGCTGGATTATATTCAGCTACACCTGAGGCATTTTCTTGTGTCGCAAGCGCTATATACTTTTCACCCAAAAATTGCGCCAAATGATGCATTGCGATGGATAAGGATTCTCCCGCGTTTTCGGTATCGGCAATAGGGGTACCATCTTGATTACGCAACTCAACGACTTTATTGGAGACCAGGTTCAAGTAGCTATTGATTTCACCATAACTGTTTTCTGCATCTAAATAAGCAAAGATACGTTGTACTGAAAGTGAATTAACCAGGTTAACCATGGAGTGATTATCGAATGAGATATCAGAGGTTATATCTGAACCACCTTGTTTTTCAATAAAGGTAGGAAGATAGTCACTGGGTTTTACAAAGGTAATTTTATTGGCTGTGACCTCAAGACCTGGTTCTGAATAGATATTGTAAACCTTGCTTTCATTCAGCGTAGGAGAATCGAGTAGTTTTCGAGTAAGCTCTCGTATATTAATAATGAGTCGGTCTGGCGTTACAAAGCTAAAAAGACGACTAATGCCTGCACCATTAAATGTATAGGTTTCATCTTGAAGTTCAGGATAACGGTAATTGGCCACCAAGGCTAAATGACCACCCAACGAGTGCCCTACAAACTTTATTTTACCATGGTACTCAGCGACCGTATTCCCTTCATCATCTAGTATGCCTGCTTTTTTTAAGAAGTCATTGATCTTGCCTGTCTGCAGCAACTGACCGACAATGAGCGACACGCCTGTCGCTAATGCGCCATCTTGTCCCAAGATATCAACCAAACCTTCGGTGCCACGCATAGCGACAATCAGTTGATCGTCGTTTTCAGTATCCTTAAACACAGTGCCCGCAAAGCCAGTATCCGTATTTCCTTGAAAATGGTGTATACGATAGCGTTTCCTAAAAGCCTCGAATTGCTCTTGGGTAAAACCTCTGTCTTCAATGAATTTATCAGCAGTTTCCTTGCTATTTATAGAAGGTTTTATTATACCGGTTGACCCCCAGTAATCTTTCCCTTTCTTAAAATTAATATATGCAGCGTCCGCTAAAAGTGCTGCTTGGTAGGCTTTTTCTGTATTAATTTGATTATTTTCACTCATTGATGAACATCCATTCATTGATAAAACAACTAGATACTTCTTGATGTAAAATCAGCTAAAAATTAGTTTTAGTGTTTTTTACTCTTTATTAAATACCCAAGCATCAATCGATTTTTTAATGGGTAAATATTTAAATTTATTAATATCTGAGCATTCGTAAGTTATAAATTTTTCTGGACGTGTAAAAATTCCATATGGAACTAAGATATAGGAGATTTCTTTACCTAGAATATTTTTGGATTTAATCTTAATAACTATTGCTGTATATTTTCTAATTTTATAGCCTTCTATTTTATTATTAATAAGCTCTCCACCTTCAGCCAAATACTTATATTTACTTTTAAATGAGTCAATTTTAACCGTTGCAACGCAAAACTTTTCTTTAAAAGAAACATAGGGTTCAATATTATATATTTCGATTTCCTCTAGATAGTGAGGATTGCAGTTGGGATCATTTTTTAACGCTTTATAATCACGGTAGTAGCCATAAGGCAGTCCATTTACAGGAGACCCCAGCTTGTTTTTAGCATGTTCGTATTCAATAAACTCATAAATTCCATATACAATGTTTTCAAAATCCCCTTCTTCTTTAGCGCTGATGTTGTAATAACCGTCAACATTTTCAATACCGTTGACAATAGCTCCTCCATCCTTAAGACAAAGCGCTTCCAGCTCATCTATGCCAGGTATCACACGGGGTTTAAACACACAACCAGAGGTTAGGATGACGAGTGCACCTATAGCGCATGCTAAATATCGTCGTTTATTCATTAATCATAGTTCCTTACGAATCTGTTCCATCTTTTTTGACGCAACAATGCATACTAATTCAAAATAGCCAGTAAATAATTATTTTTAAATCAAATAATAGCGATCAGCTAAACAAAACTAGAACTTATGTTTTAAGTAGTTTTTTGTGGTGTAAGGGCTATATACAGAAAGGGGGTATATCCGTGATAAATTTATACAACAACTGCCTTGATATTGTACCATTGTCTGAATATCCGTTACTTTACTATAACTGTTGGTATATATTAGCATATTACATCAGTCATTTCATATGCTTATGTGTAACAAATCAATTGATCCTTCCCATAACTCACAAAGTATAGCACTAGTGTCTTACAAAGTAAGAACTAGTTAATAAGTACAAATTATTGATGTAAAATTATTTACATTTATATTCGTAATCATCGCTCATTATTTTTGAATATAAAGTATTACTAAATAAAGTAATTTGATCACAAGCATCGCCCAAGTGTTATTTCATAACATGTTCTGATCAGCATTTTTTCTCGACAATAGGCATTATGCTGGCTAACAACTTCCAAACCATCCTTCTCATCTATTGAGAAAATCAAGAATAGTTTTGTTATTACACTTTTCAATAGAACTCTTTTATTTCTAGCTTGCTCATGTGCTCACTCAATATTCCTCACAATCACTAAAAATGAACGACAGCGGCTCAACTCCAAGACCTGTCGTAGAGTGATTTTAGCTGGGCATAAGCTGCTTTAGATTCTTAGGTATTCCCTCACCATTTTTTTGTTCCTGATGAAGGCGGTACTTCTTCAAATGTATTACTAGATAAGTCAGCAACTATTTCAGAAGACCTATTTAGTGTCTTCTTATAGAGAATTCCCTTGTTTGAGTAATAAATCGTTCCAGCTTCATTAATATCAGCCCAATCACATCTGCCAATAGTATTTTCCTTTCCTTCAACTATGTACTTTAATTCTTGTACGTACCATGGGCCAAGTTGCTCGTTAATACCATGAAGCAAAATTTGTATAGAAACCTTCGAACTCACTGATTTCTTTTCCCAAACTTCAGGCTCAATATACTCGATCCATACTCTTGATTGAGTGCTATTCTCTAGCCATTTTCCTTTTTGTAACTTTATCCAGCCATCTCGGATTAATCGATGTGACATAATCGGATCATCTTCCCCCCAACCTGAACGTTCACCGTGTGGACGTACTCTGAAATTTGCAGGTAGTTTGAAATTTTCACCTAACTCCATTTCCGTTGGCCGATGATTAAGTGTTATACCTTTATCGTCGGCATCAAATAACCCCCCTCCTCCCCATACATCACCTTTAGGCCACAGTGCAAGTGCAGTAAAAAACGGAGGATGGCTTATAGCAGTCCATGTGCCATATGGTGGCTTATGATTTGCTGCAAAATATATCAAGTAATCTCCATTAGAAGATAGATCACACCTACGCTCATAGACTCTGCCTTTAAACCACTGGCCAGAATAAAGCTGATTATTGGTTAAGTTCCATTTAACCAATTGAACACGTTTGCTGGGTCCTCTTCGAAAAATTACACCCACTGGTGCTTTACGAGCCCATATCGCATACAACCTCGTAGAATTTTCAGCCATCACTACGCCTAATGTTATGCACACCGGCAAAAATTGAACGCCAGTGAATTTTTGTCCAAAGCCACGTACGGGTTGAGCATTGCAGCTTGTTATGCATTAGCACTTCCAATTAGACTCACTTAAATACTCATCTACTTCTTGTAACCAGTCACTGTAGTTTTCGCTAGATACGGGCCTTAAAGCAGGGTATTTCTTACGAAGCGAAACGACTTCACAAAGTACTTCATTCATATCGGTTTTGAAAAATGGGCTAGTTATGAAGTCATACTCGTATAATGTTCTTGCATGGGCATCAATGAGGAAATCAGCTGATACTTCAGCACCTTTAATGTCACCTTCTTTAATCTTCTTTTGAATAGCAACAAAGCCCTTTAAATAAGCAACTTCATACTTAAGCCGGTCATTTAATTCAAGGTAAGTAAAAGAAAAAGCAGAAATTACTGAACCAAGAATAAAGAAAACAACGGCAAAGGCGCTGATTCCCATCCACTTTAGTATAGTTGTCTTCATTAAACGCTTTTTCCTTAACGCAATTCATAATGCCCATCGCACTGGACATGCAAACGTTTATTAGCCTGTTTTTTTAATGCTGATACTTACTAGGTCCACGGGCCTGCATTTGCTAGTTTTTTTGTACGTTTTTAAGTAAATAGAAGCCATATATAGATAGCACACAAACACCACTTGACCATATGACATTAAATGGATGAATATTTTCAGCTCTTAATGTCATAACTAGTATAAATAAGGCTAACGCAAACTGTACAAAAAGAACTATATAACGCGGTGCTATATACCTTGTCCTATTCAAAATCATTAGTGTAAGTCCAGAGCCAACCATACATAAACCAAGCAGTACTACTAGCCCTTTCCCCAAAGTTGAATAAACTACTACCACTCCAACACCTAGGAGAATTCCACTAGACGACCCTGTAACAATTTTATACTTTTCCATTATCTCGATACTAAAAAGGTAATTGGACACTTTGTCATAACATTGGGAAAATGGTCCAGTTGACCACATAATTATGTGTTTCACTACACTTTGGGCCATGTGTGAACAGTAAATATTTTGGTGCATAGCCTCTAAAAGCTACACTACCAGTTACATGGACCATAAGACAAACAACGATCAACCCCACGAATATTAATGCTTCAGTGACAACCGCAAACACCAAACCAACACCAGCAAAAAAACTGCACGACAAGATGAATGCAGCTAATCCTCTTACTACTGGACCTATTTTCTTGACTTCATTTTCAGTTGGGTATTTCATTATCGATTACATATAACGCCTCAAACTCCTGCTTAGAGAAGTGAGCGGCTTTTATGAACACAAAAGGCGTCAGCTTTGCAAAGTCCAAATACTTTGACTTGTTAGGTTGCATTGCCAACCTTACTACAAAGCATTACACATAAAGAGTCTACTTCAGGAACCCTTTTGGGCACCACATAATAGATCTTTGGCGCAAGATAGATAAGCACCATATCTTTACCTTCCCTCCAATGATGTATTTCATTCCACATTATAGTTCCTTCACCAGACTCACTCTCAAACTTAACCCCGTTTTCTAGTACTGAAATTGATATGGGCTTTTGTATGGCGGGATATTTATGAAAGTGTCTTTTCAAATACCAAGGAGTGTAAAATCGACGTATTATGAATGGTAGAAGATTCCCACCTATGGCAGCCCCAATAAACCCTACGGCTAAGACATTATTCCCTAGATAAATAAACACAAGGCCTACAACTACAAATGATACATCTATTACCATATGTACTTTCTTGGATTTGCTACTCATCTCACCATTAAGCAATCCAGCTTTAATATATTCTTCTGATGAAATTCTGTACTGGGATTTCATTCTTCAACCTAACAATTAATGAACGTATCATTGACGTATAAAGCTCAAATATATTTTAACCACTTCAAATATTCAACACCAAATTAACTAACCTAACTAATTGATTAACCTGGATAATTTTTTTAGAAAAAAAATAGTTACTCCATAACATTGTATAGCGTTATGTTGCAAAGTTAAGTTCTCTAATAACGTGAGCTGCTAGATAGGATTTCCAGCTAAAGCTGTTACATTTGATCGTATCACAAAGAGTTAAAATAAAAATGATTACTAATCAAATAATTTCCCCCTTGATTTACCCTCGCCACACAAAGCCATATTGTCATACACTCTTAGCTAATGACTGCAAAAAATTTTTATTTAACCCTGAAACTCAAGTAATCCTATGAAAGAAATAATAAGTGATAATAAATGGCTTGCTATCTTTTCTGAAGCTATCGATTTACTTGGAGAGGGTGAATTCCTAATGGAAAAGAGCCAATCTTGGTGCTCTTGGACAACATTCGATCGTCTTAAATGTTGGGACTGTGGTTACTGGAACGCCGGCTTACCCAAAAAGTCAGATCTGTCTATAACAGGTATTTCTGATGGTAGTGTTTGGGGACAACCATTCAAGTACTCATCCATTGCTCACATCATTTTGCCAAAAAGGTTTTGTACTGATATGGGGGTAGTAAAAGAGCAAAATATTCAACAGTTAAAACTGCCACTTATGAAAATTAACGTACCTTACAATATGAATGAGTACCTTTTAGAGATAAAACTATTTTAGAGTACCCGCTTCATTTAAAACGACACACACTCGGTGAACCTCATGCTTGCCAAAAAAATAGTTAGTTTGACTGTTATTTTAACCTTTAATACAATGAAAGGTTATGGCCATGTAACTCAAGAACAAGAAACGCTTAAAACATTAGAAAGTATTTCTTTAGCACTTGAGTTATTCAAGCTTGACTTGGGTTATTATCCATGTACTGAAGATAGTGGTTTAATACATTTAACAATAAACAAAACAAAATCAAAAAGCTGGCAAGGCCCATATCTACCAAAACAATATACTGATGCATGGGGAAACAATTTTCAGTATAAGTTTTATTGTAAACAAAAGAATAAAATATTTCTGCTTTACTCAATTGGAAAAAATAAAGTAGATGATTCAGGAAATGGAGATGATATAGTTATCCCCCCATGGAAGTAACGATATCATCCAGTATAAAAGCTACCACCATAATTTTTACTATCAAGAGAATGTCTATGTATCCTAGTGGCAACTTCTCTATATTAGCAATAACTGAAAAAAGTCATCAAACTACATCGAGTGAGACATACTATCCAACAGAAGCTAGGGTCAGCCGCCAAGCTTACAAAAACTACAGCAAGTACAACAGTTTTAGGTGACACTGGCCACTGGATTGGCCGCAGTCTTTATGAAATCACACATGATGACATAGAGCTATAAATCATCAAGGGGAGAATTTCCCCTTGAAATGCTCAAAAATGAAATGATATGAAAAAAAACTTAGAGCTTTTCAAGTAGCATGCTTTCTTTCAGGCCCACTAGTTGTATTTCCAGTAGTAATCCTATTTGGTGAACTCATTGGGTTATTAGCTTTTACTGTGGTCTTCATGACTCTTGTACTAGTATCATACTTTACTTTTAGATGCCCATTCTGTCATAATTCTATATTTAAGCTACCAAATGGAGAGCATATTTACTGGTATCGAGGTAAATGTAGGTACTGTGGGAAAAAACTAGATGGATAATATAAGCTCATGATTACATATAGTTAGCGGAAAGGTTATGCGAACTAATTATTACAAATCAAACTCGGTAGCAGGCTTAACCATGCTACCTTCATACCTTTTTTTGGCAATACTATGTACAAAACTTAGCTTATTATGGTGGCTACTTTCCCTAATAGTTGGTTTATTTATAATCGCAATCATATATTCTATCTATATAGAGCACTTCACGCCTAAAAAACAATTTAAGATTCTCCCCCTAATAATATTATTTTCAATACAGACTATAATATATTTCTCAGTATTTTATTTTCTTAGTTTCAACTAACAAACCTGTCCCTAGCAACTTTTTTATTTCACCCAGTGCAACCAAAACTACTTAAACCACTTCTCGCATATATGGCAGCATAGCCCTCTTACCCTGTCTCAATTCCGACTCAAACATGTATAGGTTTACAGCTAGTAATCAGCTTAAGCCAGACCCCAGATAAAACGGATTTATGCCTCAGAAGATATGGGTAAAAAACACTATTTTTATAGACTAAAAGTTAACTGCTGGTGCGGTGTATAGGGGTGGAAATTTTATACGTCTACCGTGGGGGGTTTTGTTGCGATCGGTAATAATTCTGTAGGAAGGACCCATCTATGCAAGCACTATAAAACAAGTGTATTATAAAGTCAAACATTTTATTATAAATTTATTTAAAAAATATTATGGTGTTACTATACTTAAATTCTCCACCCAAATTAACTCACATGACCCTCCTCCCGTATCCGTTCGAGTCATGGAGCTTCTCCATCGCCAACCATCATTAGCATCTACATTCACCAAACTACCTACTAACTGAATAATGTCCCCTTTTTTGACTGATTTTAATGCATCCTCAACAAACTCATTGGCAGGAATCATATGCATATTAGCACTTGATGTTTCAATTTCTCGACGAGGAATGGGAAAGGCATCGGTTCGCCAATAATACCAACGATTTGACTGAGAAAATGTAATATTATTTATAACACTCTCATCTGACATTCTGCCCCATCCTAAGGCTAAATCAACAGGTGATAAATCTGTTTCTCGTCCGAGTGAATAATTTTTTTTGAAAGCACTTTGGCTTTTAGTTTAAAGGACGCAATTTCTGTTAAGGTATATCCATTAACTTGAAATGTTTTGGCTGTGCTTTTTGTCTTTTGTTCTGGTGCATCAGTGGCGTAAACACCCGGCCCTATCGAGACTTCTCCCTCCTTGAAAAATAAAAACCATACAACAATTGCTGAAACAATCAGTATGATATATTTTTGCATTACCAATAAGCTCCATTATTGCAGTGCTTTCAACAAGTCAGATTTACTTTACAAGTGTAGTGTTCAATAACACGCCTCACAATCAATTGAACCTCGCCTGTCGCCAAGCTCATAATCCCATAGGTAGCACCCAGTTCATAACTGACTGAATATAAGAGAAATGACGCTACTTTCAGCGTTGATACAAAGCGTACTCGTATGATGAGTACCCTCTAGACTTATCGATATGTCTAAGTAGAGCGCAACACAAGATCCGCTATTCCTCCGCACAGTGTGCGGGAATGGTCGAACCTTATCCCACTCCAACCCTAGCTGGCTCAGTATGAGTGAGTTCACAAGGGTCCACATTCGTCTCCACAATGTGGACGGTAATCTCATTAGTCGCTTATAGCTTTAAGCTTCCATAAAGCATATGTCGAGTAGACATATCCTTTAATACTTATGAACGTCAGCCAACATATACCTTCTCCTACGCACATTGTGCGTACAAATACATTGGTATGTCTTCTATCCTATCCACGTATGACTTGTGACTTCTACCTCTCAAAAAGGTCGCCTCATTGTGGAGAGCCTTTTAAACAGCACACTATCACGATTGATAGATAACTCATGGGTTCAAGCGTTCATGCACACATTGTGTGCCTCAAGCTTAAAACACCTAATGACTTTTAAACTCACTGAGCTTTTGATAAAACAACTCCGTTTCCCGCTTATCTTGCCTATGTGTCAACAGCAATTGAATTTTGACCCACTTTTCTGGTAATCCAGCAATTTAAAACTGACCCACCCTACGTTTGGTTTCGTTAATTGGTTATTGTTACGTTGGTATTCATTTCAGGTGTAATACCAGCCATCTTTTTTCCCCTTAATCGGTAACTATGGCCGCTAATTTGAACTATATGTGCGTGATGTAAAAGACGATCTAAAAGGGCTGCAGTGAGTGTTTGGTCATTGGCAAAGGCTCCTGACCATTGCGAGAAGGGTAAGTTGCTGGT
>NZ_AUAF01000154.1 GCF_000428585.1 Zooshikella ganghwensis DSM 15267
AGCGGTTATTCAGGTAATCCAGTCGTTGAATGGGTAAAAGAGTCCCATGAAATCACTCGTAGCATAATACTTGAGGTCGTTGAAAAAGCGGGTAAAGGGTTTAATGTTGTAAAAAAACGCTGGGTTGTTGAGCGTACTTTTTCATGGTTAATCAACTATAGGCGTCATTCTAAAGATTATGAAGTTTTAACGAGAAATAGTGAGGCAATGATTCACATTGCTATGCTGCATATTTTAGTCAAAAGAGTTGCTTAAATTTTGATTTTTAAGACACCTTCTAAGATGCTGGGGCCAGTACATCGAGTTGACCATGTTCAAGTTCATATATTGAGCGATTCCAAGGTTGGTTACGCCACTCTATCGGGCAATCCAGCTGTTTACTGACATGGTTAAGAATTATTACATCAAATCCAGCTGGCGCCAGACTTCCATCAGGGTCTTTATGCATAAAAGGTGGGAGTTGAATCCAAGCAGAAGATAACGCAGGCTTTATGCAGGCCGTTATACCTTTTAAGGGTATGGTTACCAACAACAATAACATTAAATGTAAAATAAGCGATTGATAACTTTTCACTGGTAATTACGTTTCATTTTGCTAATCCCCATTTAAGGGTAGCACATGAACTTTTCCTCACTCTCCGCTTAAGTGGAGAGCACTAAGATTTATACCCATATTGAAAATTCATAGTAATGGATATACTAAAGTCTAATACTAAGAAATGAAATAATAGTGTAACTTTATTGAAACTAAGATTTGGTTTTACGTTGTTTTCATAAATAACTAACTGACAATGCAGTTTTATTTTTAAGTAATAAAACTTTTCTTTAGTTCGCTATGTGTGCCAAACAAAAAATACAGTAATACACTTTTTTAGTTGTGTAAGGAGTCACTGCTATGCCGTCAAAACTTATTGGCTTTATAGATATTGAAAAATATAACATTAGTGAGGAAGTAAGCTATTTAAATGCTATTCCAAAGCAACGTGAGGAGTATGATGAGTTTGGTCAAGGGTACTGGAAAAACTTATCATTGTATAATAGTAGCGGGCGTAAGAATGATACTCAGTATAAAAATGCTAATCAGTGTATAGCTACAGAGTATATGGATCGTTGTCCTGAAGTAAAACGCTTTATAGAAGACAATTTTAGTATGGTCTCATTGCGCATGGTTCGCGCGCGAAACTTGATTGACGGTATGGTTATTCCGCATAGAGATTTTGTTGAGTTAGATAACAATGTAAGTTATTTTAGAGTGTTTATCCCTCTAGAAAAAAATGAAGATGCATACCACTCTGATAGCACTGGCGTTTTTCAAATGAAGCCTGGTGAAGTGTGGTATTTAGACGCAGGTATAGACCACGCTGCTATAAATTTCTCCTCTCAAAGCCGCATGTTTTTATGTCTTGATTTTGTTTTTAATGATAAGTTTAACGATGTTGATATCTTTAAGAATACATCTAGTGTTGTATTTAATGTAAAACCAACGTATAAACAGCGTCAAGCGTTGCCTGAATCAGTTAGAGAAACTATTGTGGAAAGCATGTCGCTTATTCTGAGCAAGGAAACGTTCAAGGATATTTTGTTTGCTATATCAAAATATCATTTTATTTATGACATTGAAGTGGCAGAGTGCTATGAGTGGTTTATTGATGCCTGCGTTAAAGGTGGACATCAGGATTTGGAACTTAAAGCACGTGACTTACAAAGATATCTTATTGAAAAGCGAGAATTAAATGAACGTTTTTCAATAAATGATTGGACATCAAAACAAGTAGCATGATTAAACTATTAGAAAAGTTTGCTCCAGTGCTGTTTCTAGTGATGTGGAGCAGTGGCGCAATTTTTGTAAAGTTGGGATTAGCCAGCGCATCTGTGTGGTCTTTTTTAGCAGTACGAGCAGCAGGGGCATTGCTTCTGCTGCTCGTCATTATTTGTATTTTTTTCCGTTCTGTGTTTTCGGAAATACGTGATTTAACTAAAAAAGATCTTTCTAGCTTACTAATTACGGGCCTTTTATTACAGGGCGCGTATCAGAGCTGTTTCTTTTTAGCCATATATTATGACTTGTCTCCCGGAGTACTTGCGTTAGTGTTGGGTTTACAGCCTATGCTGACACCTATCGTTGGGCGGGAACGCATTTCTATGTCTAAATATGTGTTCCTGTTGATTGGACTTTCAGGGCTTGCAGTTGCAATTGTGGGGTCAAAAGATACGACTAATATCACTGTATGGGGTATCGTGTTTGGTTTGTTATCAGTGCTTGCGATTACTATTGGCTCGGTACAGCAAAAACAAAGTAACCAACCACCGTTAATTTCTGCACTATTACAATACTGTGCGGCTTCTGCTTTATTTATTACCATTGTCTCGTTGGTAGGGTGGAGTGCAAAAGTTGATATTAATTTTGTCCTAGCCTCTTCATGGATGATTGTTGTAGTTTCAGTAGGTGCAGTATTATTGTTACTGTTTATGTTGCAGAAAGATGCCGCCAGTAATGTGAGTGTTTTATTTTATTTTGTACCGATTTTAACCATGTTGTTTGATTATCTTGTATTTGGTACACAGTTATCTTGGGTTATAGTGATTGGAACTACCATTGTCCTTTCATCCATTTATCTTTATCGGTTACCTGATGCAAAACCGCACTTACTCAGTGTAGAGTCCAAAGGTGAGTAAAAATTTCTTTGCTACGCATAGGCTGAACACTAATCAGTCACGCAGTGTTATAGCAAGGTATGTATGTAAGCCCTTTAATGATTAAAGGGCACAGGCAAGTCGCGCATACTTTGCTTTTCGCATATTTTGTTTTTAGAGTGCCATTGCCAACTAAAGTACCATTGCTCCAAAGTTTGTATACCCTTCACGAATGATTTCTAGGTTTTGTTATCTTCACTCTTGAACACCAAGGATGGTGGAAATGCAGTTTATGCAGGAGCATTTAACTGCCACCCCAATCACCTATTAATATAGGCTCATGGGGCTTCGTCACTCAATGGCCGCACCTGGGTATATAATGCCCATCTAATACGCCGTAAATCCTCCTCTGGAGGCTTGGCTGCCGCAAGGAATATCGCGACAAGCTGGTAAAAAGTGGTTAAGTTTGTTTGAGTTTGATCAATAAACACTGGAGTAAATGAGTTATATATATTGAGAGATACCTATTTATAGGTATCTGGAGTTGGTGCTTGTTAAACCCTTATTGACGTATTTTCATGCTGCTTCTTGAGGGGCAGCCTACAACTAAATAGGTATAAATTACGTTATTTGATGTGTGAATGAAATTTTTAGTGATAACTCATGTTCTCATTATAAGAGGTACAGTATGGTTACAGAAAAAGTAATAGTGTGTTTTAACCTGTGTCAGTTGTAGTGAGCTATTGACGGAGAGCATGTTGTGAATCAGCGCGGAGGTTCGATTTGCGCCTTAGCACTAAGTCATTATACTTAGCGCTAGGGTGACTGACTGTCAATTACCCACAATGAAGGGTCTTTAGATGAGTGTGACCCTCTAGCTTATTGATAATGCGTCAAAACTCCGAGCTTTTATACCTAAACCGGATTGGCATGGTGTACTGGCCGTGGTTTTTACCACCGGGTTATCAGAGAAATCAGGTAGCCTCCCGAATTTGGAAAGGTGTTTTATGCTACAAGACTCATTTGGCCGTCGTTTTTACTATTTGCGGCTTTCAGTGACGGATGTTTGCAATTTTCGTTGCAACTACTGCTTACCTGATGGTTTTCAATGTGATAAATCAATTCCTGAATTTTTATCATTAAAAGAAATTGGTGTATATGCAAAGGCTTTTGCAGCCTTGGGTACAGAGAAAATACGTCTCACGGGAGGAGAGCCTGCACTGCGGCGGGAATTACCTGAAATCATTGCACAATGTAAGCAGACGGAAGGAATCAAAAAGGTTGCTGTCACAACCAATGGATATAACTTGCCATCAGTGATTGATTCATGGCATGACGCAGGCTTAGATGCACTGAATGTGAGCATAGACAGCCTAAATCCAGCCAACTTTAAAAAAATAACAGGCCATGATCGCTTACATAAGGTGTTAGTGGGTATTGAACGAGCACAATCTTTGGGTATTCGCTCCATAAAGATTAATGCTGTTTTATTAAAAAAAGATAATGCATCAGAGATTGATCAGTTTATTGAATGGCTAAAAAATAAGCCGGTTACCCTACGGTTTATTGAGTTAATGCAAACAGGAGACAATGAAGCTTTTTTCAAAAAGCAGCATCTAAGTGGTGCTTTAATTATCGAAGAATTAATAAATAAAGGTTGGCAACCTATTATTAAGGCGCATGATGCAGGGCCTGCCGAAGAATATTGGCATCCTGACTTTCAAGGCCGTGTTGGCGTTATCAGGCCATACAGTAAAGATTTTTGCAAAAGCTGTAACCGTCTACGTATCTCTGCACTTGGTAAGCTTCACTTATGCCTGTTTGCAAATCAGGGGATAGATTTAAGGGAATATGCTCAAGCAGGAGATGCTGAACGGCTTTCAAAGGCAATTACTGGTTTGATTATGAATAAAACACCTAGTCACTTGTTACATCAAGGGCATTCAGGGATGATCCAGCATCTCTCTATGTTAGGAGGATAGGCTGACAGGATTAGGTGAATTAACCTCAGTTTGCAGCCATAACTAATTATCTTTATTGGGTTTTTAGCATGATTAATGTACTTTTTTTTGGGCAATTACGTGAGCAGTTAGATTGTGATGCATTGACTATTGATTTAGATAAATTACCAGTTAAAACAATTGAGGAATTAATTAAATTATTAAGCCAACGAGGAGAGCTTTGGCAGCAATTACTGCAACAAGAAACCACTTTGGTAGCGTGTAATCATGAAGTGGTAAAGCGGCAGGCGAGTATTAAAGTGGGGGATGAAGTCGCATTTTTTCCACCAGTAACTGGCGGGTAAATGTTACCGTATAAATAGTGTTTTTTATACTAATGCACTACTTATACGGCAATCACAACCTTTAGCGAACTCTGGCCCTTACTAATTGATAGCGTCGACTCAAGTAACCTACGGGCACACTCCAAATATGGACTAAACGACTAAAAGGAAATACTAAAAATAATGTCATTCCAAGCCACACATGTAGCTTATAAATCCAGTGAACGCTTGCAATGGATAATGCTGCATCGTTTGCCTGAAAGGTGACAATTGACTGAGCCCAGCTCATTAATTTAAGCATCTCTTGCCCATCCATATGACCTGCCGATACAAAAATACTAAGTAAACCAAGCACTAGTTGAGCCAGTAATAACCAAAGAATAGTAAAGTCCATGATGTTTGTATTTGCACGAACACGAGGGTTTGTGAGACGACGTCTAATAAGAATGATTAACCCAGCTAAGCAGACTAAACCAAAAATGCCACCGAGTAACATGGCAACTAATTGTTTGAAGCTGGCTGATATACCTAAGACATGCCATACTGCAGTGGGTGTCAGACTACCTCGTCGTAGCTGGCGACTTTCGAATATTTGGCTGGAACTGGTTTTCCAAGTATATTGATCGCGATCGTAACGTATTAAGCTGCCAACAAAAAAAACGCTTAATGCAATATAGGGGTAAATGGCAAATAATAATGTATTGATGTAATTCATGGCTGTTCCCCTTCGGCAGTCTTTGCTGCAGATTTAGTCGATAGAGGTGATCGATTCTGTTGCCAGTTAACCGCTAAATAATGATCCTTGCGCTGAGCTTCGCTAGGGCGAAATTGAGTATGAGCACAATGATTCGTTTGTGTATGATTAGCGACACTGGATAGGGCATC
The DNA here is from genome assembly GCF_000428585.1 of Zooshikella ganghwensis DSM 15267. Taxonomy (GTDB): domain Bacteria; phylum Pseudomonadota; class Gammaproteobacteria; order Pseudomonadales; family Zooshikellaceae; genus Zooshikella; species Zooshikella ganghwensis. Next base: position 5,804 of record NZ_AUAF01000154.1, read on the forward strand.
TTGGTGTCCAAAACTGATCGCTTCTTCCTCCCAGACTTTGTCAATGGCTTCTGGAGTATCATCTTTGGCTTCATCTGCGATCTGAGCTCGCATTGCTGTTAAATCGACACTGACGTGTGCAAACGTAAGTAATGCTTTGAATAAAAGATGATACGGGCTGTTTCGTTGTTGGAGACGAGCGGCTAACAGGCTGAGAATATGTGCAATATCGTGCAACCATTCTGTAGCTTGTGATATGCCCTGGGTTGATACAAACTCAAGATAAAGTGGCAAAAAGTCGGGTAGCTCTTGTTTGTTAAGTTCTAGTCCGGCTTGATGATACTGGTCTAATAAGTTAACCATGGCTTGACCACGATCGCGAGACTCACCATAGGTGTGTTCAAATAAATGCAAGGAAAGTGATCGACTACGATCGAATAGCCCTTCATACTCACTTTGCCAGTCTAGTAAAGAATATGGTGAGTAGTGTTCAATAAAAGACAATACATGTTGTTTAGTTTTTTCATCTAAGGCGATATCTTGCAAGATAATTTGGTGGACTTCATCCATACTGCTTGCAATATCTTGAGTAGGGTAGTCCAGTAGTCGAGCAATAATAATAAGGCTTTTCATCACTTACTCCTTCATCACTACGGGAATAATATTGCGTGATGTTGCCGCTTTACCGCCAAACAGGTTGACATGGTTATCACCTGTGCTGCATCCATTACCAAAACTAAAGCCACAACCATGTTTTAGATCATAAGCATTTTCTGCATACTCTCGATGACTGGTGGGAATAACAAAACGATCCTCATAATTGGCAATGGCCATATAGCGGTACATACTTTCCACAGACACTTCATCTAAACCAACTTGCTGTAGAACCTCGTTATCATTGACTTGGTCAACATGTTTTGCTCGCATGTAGGCGCGCATAGCAATCATTCGTTCTAATGCTCTAATGACTGGTTTTTCGTCTCCGGCTGTTAATAAATTGGCTAAGTATTTGATGGGAATACGCAATGATTTAAGGTCAGGTATTTCACCGGTTTTACCTACATAACCAGCTTCTACTGCGGTTTGAATGGGACTCAGCGGTGGAACATACCAGACCATGGGTAAGGTGCGGTATTCAGGGTGCAGTGGTAAGGCAACTTGCCAATCTATTGCCATTTTATAAACAGGAGATTGTTGAGCAGCGGTTAACCATGCTTCGGGAATACCTTCTTGGCGAGCTGCTTTGAGTACCTCGGGATCATTAGGATCTAAAAATAAATCACATTGCGCCTGATATAAGTCTTGGGTATTTTCAGTGCTGGCAGCCTGATGAATTTGGTCTGCGTCGTATAATAAGACACCTAAATAGCGAATTCGGCCTACGCAGGTTTCAGAACATACGGTAGGTTGCCCACTTTCGATACGAGGGTAACAAAAGATACATTTTTCTGATTTACCACTTTTCCAGTTGTAATATATTTTTTTATAGGGGCAGGCTGAAACACACATGCGCCAGCCACGACATTTATCTTGGTCGATCAGCACAACGCCATCTTCTTCACGCTTATAAATCGCGCCGCTAGGACAAGAGGCGACACAAGCAGGATTTAAGCAGTGCTCGCATAACCTTGGTAAATACATCATAAATGTATTTTCAAATTGCCCATACATATCAGCTTGAATTTGTTCGAAGTTTTTATCGGCTCGTCGTTTGGAAAATTCCGTACCTAATATTTCTTCCCAGTTAGGACCCGATGTTATTTTTTCCATGCGCTGCCCACTGATTAATGAGCGGGGACGCGCAGTAGGTGGGTGGTTGCCTGATTTAGCTTGGTGTAAATGCTGATAATCAAAATCAAAAGGCTCGTAATAATCGTCAATTTCAGGCAATGCAGGGTTTGCGAAAATATTGGCCAGTATTTTTCGCTTGCTACCCATTTTGGGTTTAATCTCGCCATTGCTATGGCGTTGCCAGCCACCTTGCCATTTTTCCTGATTTTCCCACTGCTGAGGATAGCCAACACCTGGCTTGGTTTCGACATTGTTAAACCAGGCATACTCCATACCTTCGCGGGAGGTCCAGACATTTTTACAGGTTACTGAGCAGGTATGGCAGCCAATACATTTATCAAGGTTGAGCACCATGCCAATTTGTGCACGTATTTTCATGATTTTGACTCCCGTTACTCGTTATCTAGCCAGTCGACATGATGCATTTTTCTCACGACAACAAATTCATCGCGATTGCAACCAACCGTACCGTAATAATTAAAACCATACGCTTGCTGGGCATAACCACCAATCATATGAGTGGGTTTCATTACAGCGCGGGTGACAGAGTTATGAATACCTCCTCGGGTTTTAGTTAATTCTGATCCAGGGGTATTGACGATTTTTTCTTGGGCGTGATACATCATGGCCATCCCTTCAGGCACACGCTGAGAGACAACAGCACGGGCAGAAATAGCACCGTTAATATTGAACACTTCAATCCAGTCGTTATCCTCAAGACCAGCTTTCTGGGCATCTGTTTCACTTATCCAGACGATGGGACCACCGCGGGATAGTGTCAGCATCAGTAGGTTGTCAGAGTAAGTGCTGTGTATACCCCACTTTTGGTGAGGCGTAATCCAGTTTAATAAAATTTCTGGATGTCCATTGGCTTTTTGTTGATAGACGTCTTCTATCGTTTTTAAGTTAATGGGGGGTTTATATAAGCACTGGGTTTCACCAAAGTCGCGCATCCATTCATGGTCTTGATAAAATTGTTGGCGGCCTGTGAGTGTACGCCAGGGAATGAGTTCGTGGACATTGGTATAGCCAGCATTGTAACTAACGTGCTCATCCTCTAAACCAGACCAGGTAGGTGAAGAAATAATTTTTCGCGGTTGAGCTACCACATCATGAAAGCGAATTTTTTCATCAGCTTTGGGGTTAGCTAAATGGGTGTGATCACGCCCTGTGACTTTACTCAGTGCAGCCCATGCTTTGACGGCTACCTGACCATTTGTTTCGGGTGCAAGTGTTAAAATAACTTCAGCGGCATCAATCGCACTATCGATTTTGGGGCGTTGATGACGAGGGCTGTCTTCGGTATAGGTATGATTGAGCTTACTTAATAATTCAACTTCAGTTGTGGTATTCCAGGAAATGCCTTTACCACCATTACCTAATTTTTCCAGTAAAGGGCCCAGTGACGTGAAGCGATTATAGGTATGAGGATAATCGCGTTCTACGACAACCATATTAGGCGCTGTTTTTCCGGGAATTAATTCGCACTCTTTTTTCCACCAGCTTTGGATGCCAAAGGGCTGCGCTAACTCAGCAGGTGTATCATGTAAAATAGGCACAGTGACTAAGTCTTTTTCAACACCTAAATGACCTTCAACCACCTGACTGAATTGTTTGGCAATTCCTTTAAAAATATCCCAATCACTGCGCGCTTCCCAGGCAGGATCAACCGCTTTGGTAAGAGGATGAATAAAGGGATGCATGTCTGAGGTATTTAAGTCATCTTTTTCATACCAGGTGGCAGTGGGTAATACAATATCGGAATACAAACAGGTGGTGGACATCCGAAAATCAAGTGTCACCAGTAAATCAAGTTTGCCCTCAGGAATTTCATCATGCCAAGTGATATCCTCCGGTTTTTTTCCACCGGTTTCACCCAGGTCTTTATTCATCAATCCATGGCGAGTACCTAATAAATGCCGAAGCATGTACTCATGGCCTTTCCCTGAGGAGCCTAATAAATTTGAACGCCAAATGAAAAGATTTCGAGGATAGTTTTGAGGAGGCTCTATATGGATTCCTAGGGGGTTATATCAATAGCTCTATTAGATCATTAAGTAAGCTTTTTCCTCGGCACTTTATATTGTACACAAACTCAAATAATGCTAAATAAAAAGGTAGTTTTTCTTGAGAAATACCTCGATGAGGTCTTAACCATGAGCGTAGTAATGACCAACAACCTTCAATGGTGTTAACATGTACTTCGTGAAAACCATCCCCATCTTCATCACGAGCATACTCCCCTTTCCCGTGACAAACGGTTTTAT
>NZ_AUAF01000155.1 GCF_000428585.1 Zooshikella ganghwensis DSM 15267
GGGCAAAATCAAATGCCCGGCTATACCAACGGCTAAAACGTTTTTCACTCATATCACTGTAACGGTTCATATTTCTATAGGTTGCCTTGCCTTGAAATACGATTAATGTCGTCAACAATGCGGCTATAAATGTGCGTTGAGGTTTATTAACGTTGGACATTGAGCGTAAAACCGTTTTTACTATGCTTTCCAAAGATAGATTCCTGTGACAATACGACGTTGATAACCGCATTCTCGCAGTTTCTATCTTTGGTACAACCTACGACTCTCAGCCAAAAAGTGTCCACAGTATTGTAATTTATTAGTGTCTTTAATTGTTTTTTTGCTTGCGAGGTCCTCGAGAATTTTGTTGCTGTAGTGCAGCAGCTTCTTCCGCAAGTTTTTCTGCTCGTTTTATGGCGGTTAAAACAGCATCTATCCACTGGCTTACATACTTTAAAATTCGTTTATCCAGCGTCTTGTCATAACCCACACTAATTAAGAGACGTTGCCGATAACTAGGGTTTTCTGCTTTAAGGCTGGCTGCTTTTCGAAGTTGTGCCCATCTGGAGTAGTGAGGGGTTCTTTTTACTTCAAGATCTAATACTGGAATTTTTTGTTTATCTAAAGGTTCAATTGAGGTCGATGTAGGGGACCAATTGTTAGGTTTACAGTCAATCAATATTATTCCAGTGTAGTCATTAGGGTGATTAGCTAAGTGGGATAGTAAAAAAGAACAGCTACTCCCAATTGCCAGTAAAAATACTTTGTCGGTCGTTTTTTCTTGAGCAAACTGATGTGCACTTTTCATTAATTCCTTGACTGTGTCTGAGTATTTCTCCTGCATTGAGGGGGTTACTTGAAACACGGGTAAATGCTTATCAAGCTCTGCTTTTTTACTATCTGGATTAACATTATCATCTTTGTTGTCTGGTTTAGGCTGATTGTTATTTGGTGTATTTTGCTGCTTTTCATTATCAGTGGGGTTGGTTTTTTTATTGTTGTTAGACATTTGGTTTTCTTTTTCTTGTCCAGCTTGAGCATTTACATTATTTGTTTGAGCATCGGCTGAGGATGTTTCTTTGGCTTCCATGATGGCTATAGATGGTGAGGGTGGAGTAATAGCAAGAGTGCTCCAACCTCTTAATGGCAGCTGCTGCCGGAGCTTATGCATATACTTGGGCCAATCGGCATGATTGCCTTGCTCGGCAAGGAGAATGACTGTTCCTTTTAATGAACCTGAACGCTCATCTTGCCACAGTCCATATGCAGAGTCCTTTTCTAGGCTGAGTGTTACCAATTGGTCACTAGTGTAAAGTTGTTGCAGTGCTTGTTGGCTTCTACTTATAAAGTCACTAGCAAGTACTCTATCTTGCTTTGTCGGAGTTGTACTTTCCTGTGCGGTAGAGCTTGTTGATTCAGCTAAGGTGTTTTGCTCTTTTGACACAGAGCCAGAAGGTTGATTGGCTGCGTTAGCTTCTTGTGCAGCCCTTACGGGAAAACAGCAAATCAGTAGAACAATAATGCAGAGAATGATTGAGTCGTTATGACGCATGGTACGTTGGGTCCTGATTGAGAGTCGTTACAACGTTGCTCCTTTTGAATATGCGCTGGAGGAAGTATATCCTCAGCGTTTATTGAGCTAGCCCTACTGAAAGCATAGATAAGTTCAGCTAAAATGCGCTCAACCTGAATGAAGAGGCGGTGATAATGAAAGACTACTTGATAGCACCCAGTATTTTATCGGCAGACTTTGCGCGCTTGGGTGAAGAGGTGGATGCGGTTTTAGCGGCTGGAGCAGATATTGTTCATTTTGATGTAATGGATAACCATTTTGTACCAAATTTAACAGTTGGCCCATTGGTATGTCAGGCACTAAGAAACTATGGGGTAACTGCTGATATTGATGTTCACCTAATGGTAAAGCCGGTTGACCGTATTATTGGTGACTTTGTTGAAGCTGGCGCCACATATATTACGTTTCATCCAGAAGCATCAGAACATATTGACCGATCTCTCCAGCTTATTAAGTCAAGTGGTGCTAAATCAGGGTTAGTATTTAATCCAGCAACCCCGTTAGATGTGCTGGAATATGTGCTTGATAAAGTGGATATGGTATTAATCATGTCTGTAAACCCTGGGTTTGGCGGTCAAAAATTCATTCCACAAGCACTTAAGAAAATTCAACGTGCTAGAAGCATCATTGATGAAAGCGGTTTACCTATTCGCTTGGAGGTTGATGGTGGTGTGAATGTAGATAATATTGCGCAGATAGCGGCTGCGGGTGCGGATACTTTTGTTGCGGGATCAGCCATTTTTGGTAAAGACGACTATCGAGCAGTTATTGAGCAAATGCGTGCTAATTTGGCGGAGATAAGTTAATGGCGGTCATTGCATTCCCAGCATTACCAAATCCTGAATTGGTGTTGTTTGATTTGGATGGGACATTGGTTGACAGCATTCCTGACTTAACCAGTGCTGTTGATGCCATGCTTATGACGCTGGGGCTTGAGCCTGCAGGTCAGGCTCAGGTGAGCCATTGGGTAGGTAATGGAGCACCCAAGCTTGTAGAGCGAGCTATACAGGCTATGTCGGCTGAGTCGCTGACAGAAGCACGCTTAACACAAGCTAATCAGCTATTTAATGAACACTATCAATACCACAATGGTGAGCAGGCCTGTGTTTATCAAGGTGTTTTAGCTTTTTTGCAGCATTTGCATCAGCAAAATATCAGTATGGGGATTGTGACCAATAAACCTAGCCAGTTTACTGAGCAGTTGTTAGAGCGGTTAAATTTGGCGCACTTTTTTAATTTGGTGCTGAGTGGTGACAGCCTTCCCGAGAAGAAACCAAGCCCTGAACCATTACTGCATGCTATGGATTTCTTTGCAAAAGGCCCTCAAGATACGTTAATGGTAGGTGATTCCATTAATGATGTGAAAGCAGCCAGATCGGCTAATGTTTCTGTGGTTGCAGTTAGCTATGGATACAATCATGGAGAGCAGATCGATACGGCAAACCCCGATAAAGTGGTAGACTCCCTTGCAGAGCTTTTATGCTGAAACCTTTTCGATGGGGTTAACTGCTTAGATAGCGTTGATAAAAATTACTGTGATTAAGATAACCATTGGTTGCTCTATACGTTTTACTTAAGTTGATGTTATGTGAAGCCGATGGTTATTGTTTGAGTTTCAGTGATTTATTATTTAGCATCGTTAACTTAGTACTAGAAAGATTAAGTGAGTAACTGAAAAGGCCTTAAAACAATAAGCCTGTTATTTAGGAAAACAGTAGGGGAATAAACTGTGATAATGTTAGCTTTTACAAAGCAATATATGAGTCTTTCACAACGACCTCTAATGGCCAGTTGGCGATGGTGGCGTTGGTCTTGGTGATAGTAAAACAAAGGAAATTTCTAATGACTCAATATTGTTTAGGTAAAACGCATGACACACGAGCAGTTTTTACAGCTAGCCGAACAAGGCTACAATCGTATTCCAGTTACCCGTGAGCTTTTAGCTGATCTTGATACTCCGCTTAGCACCTACCTTAAATTGGCAGATCTGGCGTATACCTACCTTTTAGAATCTGTTCATGGCGGCGAAAAGTGGGGACGTTACTCCATCATTGGACTGTCCTGTCGCACGGTTATTAAAGTCTTTGGTCATCAGGTCATTATTGAAGAACAAGGTACTGTTTTAGAAAGTCTAACGGTTGATGACCCTTTGACGTTTATTGAGACCTACTTTCAACGTTTTAACGTTTATGAGCCTGATGATTTACCTCGCTTCAATGGTGGTTTGGTTGGGTATTTTAGCTATGATGCTATCCGTTATATAGAGTCTAAACTTGCAAACTCTTGCCCTAAGGATGAATTACATACTCCAGATATACTATTAATGGTGTCTGATGATGTTGTTGTTTTTGACAACTTATCTGGAAAAATTTTGTTGGTCACCCATGTTGATCCTCATGAGACGGATGCTTATCAAAAGTCTCAGGTAAAGTTAGGCCAGCTGGTTGCCAGGATGCGTAGGGAGTCAGTCAATGCACCACACGCAGCAGGTAGTGCGCCACTTTCAGAAACTGACTTTGTTTCCTCATATGGGCAAGAGGCCTTTCAGGAGGACGTTAATAAAATAAAAGACTACATAATGGCAGGAGATGCCATGCAAGTGGTTTTATCGCAGCAAATGCAGGCCCCTTTTTCTGATCCGCCGATAAACTTGTATCGTGCGCTGCGATGCTTAAATCCTTCCCCTTACATGTATTACTTTAACCTGCAGGATTTTTATGTCGTGGGCTCTTCACCAGAAATCCTCGCTCGAGTTGAAGATGGTGAGGTTGTAGTGCGTCCTATCGCGGGTACTCGACCACGGGGAAAAAATCCAGAAGAAGATGTAGCTTTAGAAAAAGATTTATTGGCTGATCCAAAAGAATTAGCCGAACATTTAATGCTGATTGATTTGGGACGGAATGATATAGGTCGTGTTGCGAAAACGGGTACAGTTACTGTATCTGATCAGATGGTTATCGAACGATATTCCCATGTCATGCATATTGTCTCTAATGTGACAGCACAGCTTAAAGATAACCTCACAGCAATGGATGTGTTGAAGGCAACCCTGCCTGCTGGAACACTCAGTGGTGCACCCAAAGTCAGGGCGATGGAAATTATTGATCAGCTAGAGCCGGTTAAACGTGGCATTTATGGTGGTGCTGTGGGTTATATTTCCTGGAGTGGCAATATGGATACGGCTATTGCGATTCGAACAGCAGTCATTAAGCAAAATACCCTGTACATTCAGGCAGGGGCTGGTGTGGTGGCTGACTCACAGCCTGAAATGGAGTGGCAGGAAACGCTCAACAAAGGACGAGCAGTTATGCGTGCAGCCATGCTTGCTCAAACAGAGTTAGATCTTCCTTAGCCGAAATAAGCTAGCACCATTACCACAGTCAGTATTTTGAGGGGTAAATACCATAGTGAGTTAGAAGTGATGCATTAACTACAAGTAGCTCACTTCAAAGCACTCTGTTTGGTATTTTTCCTCTGGAGGTAGCCATGTTATTAATGATTGATAATTACGATTCCTTTACTTACAACATTGTTCAGTATCTAGCTGAATTGAATGCAGATGTTGAAGTGCACCGCAACGACGAAATTGATCTTGCTAAGATTCAAGCGCTTTCGCCTTCTCATATTGTTATTTCACCAGGTCCTTGTACGCCGAATGAGGCAGGTATTTCACTTGCTGTTATTGAAGCATTTGCAGGAAAAATCCCAATTTTAGGGGTATGCCTTGGTCATCAGAGTATTGGTCAAGTCTTTGGGGGACGAGTAGTAAGAGCTAAAGAAGTCATGCATGGCAAGACATCTCCTGTTAAGCACAACTCTCTTGGCGTTTTTTCTGGTTTGCAGAATCCGTTACAGGCAACACGCTATCATTCGCTTGTGTTGGAGCAGTCAACACTTCCTGACTGCTTTGAGGTTACTGCATGGACTGAGTTAGCTGATGGCTCTGTGGATGAAATAATGGGGATCAGGCATAAGTCTCTGGCTGTCGAAGGGGTACAATTTCACCCTGAGTCGATTTTAACAGAGCAGGGGCATGATTTACTGGCTAACTTTTTGCGGCAAAGCTGCTAAGTAGAGGGGGGAGTGTCAATGAATATAAAACAAGCCATAGCACATGTGGTTGATGGGCATGACTTAACGACCCAGCAGATGCACAAAGTCATGACAGAGGTGATGACCGGACAGGCAACAGATGCACAAATTTCGGGTTTGCTTGTTGGTTTGAGAATGAAAGGTGAAATTGTTGATGAGCTGGTGGGTGCAGCAGAAGTCATGCGCTCGCTTGTTCAGCCTGTCCATCTTGATCTCCCAGATCTCATTGATACTTGTGGGACTGGCGGAGATGGTTCAAACATATTTAATGTTTCAACAGCCGCAGCATTTGTAGTCGCAGCTGTTGGTGGGCATGTTGCTAAGCATGGAAATCGCTCTGTTTCAAGTAAGACAGGTAGTGCTGATGTTCTTGAAGCTGCTGGGATTAAATTGGATTTAACCCCAGATCAAGTTGCTCGATCAATTGAGCATGTTGGCGTTGGCTTTATGTTTGCGCCAGCCCACCACAGTGCAATGAAGTACGCAGTTGGCCCTAGGAAAGAGCTTGGTGTAAGAACACTGTTTAATCTGGTAGGCCCTTTAGTTAATCCAGCCGCTGTGAAGCGACAGGTGATGGGGGTGTTTGCTCGGCAGTGGGTTAAACCAGTGGCGACTGTTTTGCAAAGGTTAGGCTCAGAGCATGTTATGGTGGTACATGCTGAAGATGGTCTGGATGAGGTGAGTATTGCTGCAGACACCTGGGTAGCTGAGCTAAAAAATGGCGAGATTCATGAGTATAGGTTAAGCCCAGAGCAATTTTCTATTAAAAGGCAGTCACTGTCAGGGCTTAAAGTGGACTCAGCTGAAAACAGTATTGAATTAATTCGTGATGCACTTGGTAAACAAACAACAGAAAATTCAGCTAAAGCAGCTGATATGATTGCAATAAATGCTGGTGCCGCAATTTATGTAACTGGTTTGGCAAGCAATATTGAGCAGGGCGTGGCCATGGCGCAAGATGCAGTTGCCAGTGGTTTGGCCAAAGAAAAAATCAGCGAACTAGCAAGTTTCACACGATATGCCACTCAAGTGGATGAATAACAACGATTAAAGAAGCTGTCTTAATGAATACTCCAACAGTACTTAAAAGAATTTTGCAACGAAAGCAAGAAGAAGTCAGCTTGCGCAAACAATCTGTTTCATTGTCTACGTTGCAGGCTAGAATAATTGATTTGCCTGAGGTAAGGGGATTTGCTTCAGCGATCGAGCTGCAGTTGAGCAAGAAAAAAGCAGCGATTATTGCAGAAATTAAGAAGGCTTCCCCTAGTAAGGGAGTGATTCGTGAGGACTTTCAGCCAGCTGAGCATGCTGCTGACTATCAGCAATATGGTGCTACCTGTTTGTCAGTGCTTACAGATAAAGATTTTTTTCAAGGGGATGAGGTTTATCTGAAGCAGGCTCGTGAGGCATGTAAGATTCCTGTGTTGCGTAAGGATTTTATTATTGACGCTTATCAGGTTATAGAGTCTAGATACGTAGGCGCTGACTGTATTTTGTTGATTGCTGCTGCATTGTCACGCCAACAGCTTGTTGATTTTTCGCATGAAGCCATTGAGTTAGGCTTGGATGTTTTAGTTGAAGTACATAATGAAGCAGAGTTGGAAATGGCCCTGGATTTACCAACACCTCTGCTAGGTATTAATAATCGTGATCTGCATACATTTGATGTTTCTCTAGACACAACGCTGCGGTTGTTGCCTGCTATACCAGAAAGCAAGATTGTGGTTACTGAGAGTGGAATTTTAACATCAGCTGATGTTGAAAAGATGACTGCTAATAATGTTTGGACATTTCTAGTGGGGGAAGCCTTTATGCGTCAGCAAAATCCAGGTAAAGAGTTAGCTGCTTTATTTGACGGCTATTTATAAAATAATGAAAACAAAAAAGGCGAATTAAATTCGCCTTTTTTGTTGAACGCCTATCTATAAAACGGGTTGGGGTATTAACGAGTTCCAAATACCACCATTGTTTTTCCTTTAACGGAAACTAGCCCTTGCTCTTCCAATGTTTTCAATACACGTCCAACCATTTCTCTTGAACAGCCAACGATTCGACCAATTTCCTGACGGGTGATTTTAATTTGCATGCCATCAGGGTGGGTCATAGCATCTGGCTCTTTACACAGGTCAAGTAGTGTGCGAGCAACGCGACCAGTAACATCTAGGAATGCGAGGTCACCAACTTTGCGGGTTGTATTGCGCAGGCGGTTAGCCATTTGCTTACCAAGCGCAAAGAGAATTTCAGGGTCTTCTTCACAAAACTCTTTGAATTTGCTGTAGCTAATTTCAGCTACTTCACATTCAGTTTTTGCTCTTACCCAAGCGCTACGAGAGCCTTCTTCATCGTCAAGGAATAATCCCATCTCGCCAAAGAAATCTCCAGCATTCAGATAAGCGATAATGATATCGCGACCATCATCATCTTCGATTAAAATTGTGACTGAACCCTTCACAATATAGTAAAGGGAGTCGCTGCTGTCGCCGGCATAAATAATTGTGCTTTTAGCACTATAACGGCGACGATGACATAGAGACAAAAATTTGTCTAAGTCTTTAATTTTGGGTGTAGGTGTAGTAATAGCAACCATAAACAGGGTCCAACAACTTATGTTAATAACATCCTATTATTTTTAGTTTTCATTATGACCCTAAAATTCCCTTTATTCTAGCTAGTCAATTGGTTAAGTGCTTAAACTATGATGCCTGTCCATTTTTTTAGAGTCAGACAGCTAATTTAAACGTGAAAACATTCGCAATAAAATAATAAGGATTCAAAAACTATGTTAGTCTTCATCTCTCGTTATTAACTATACAAGATAGCTCGTTGAGTAATAATTATGCAAGCACGTGTTAAATGGATTGAAAATGCTATGTTTCTTGGAGAGTCAGGTACTGGTCATACAGTAGTGATGGAAGGCTCTCCTGATGAAGGTGGGCGTGAGCTTGGTATTCGTCCAATGGAGATGTTGCTGTTAGGGATGGGAGGGTGTTCTTCAATTGATGTGATTTCTATTTTAAAGAAGGCGCGTCAGCAAGTCATTGACTGTTATGTGGAAATTAGTGCTGAACGGGTAGATACAGTTCCAGCTACATTTAAAAAAATACATTTGCATTTTGTTATAACGGGGAAAAATCTTAAAGAGTCGCATATTGAGCGTGCAGTAAATTTGTCTGCAGAAAAATATTGCTCCGCATCAATTATGTTAGGACGAGCGGGCGTTGAAATAAGTCATGATTATAAGGTATGTGAACAGGAATAATGTATGACTACATTATTAGAAAAACCAAAAAAAACTGCAGGTTTACGTCACGTTGCGTTGTTCGTTAAAGATTTGGCTGCATGTGAACATTTTTATGTCAATTTATTGGGTATGATAGTTGAGTGGCGACCTGACAGTGAAAATGTTTTTTTAACATCAGGTAATGATAATCTTGCGCTTCATAAGCGCCATACTGAAATTGATAAGTCACAACAAAGGCTCGATCATATCGGTTTTATTATCGATGAAATAGAACAAGTTGATGTATGGTATGAATTTCTTCGTAAGCAAAATATTGTGATGTTATCTGAGCCTCGTACTCACCGTGATGGCGCCAGAAGCTTTTATTGTCTTGACCCTGACGGTACGACTGTCCAGATGATTTATCATCCGCCTATTTCTAAAGGTAAGTAAACACTTGTTTACATGCTTTGTGCTAATCATTACCCCAGCGGAACTTTTTTTACTGCTGGGGCTATGTACAGGACAAAACTTTCAGGGAGTGCCGAAATACTGCCAGGTTAACACTTCCTTCTACTAGTACCCTGTGTAAGTAATCAAGCCCTAGACGAAATAAACTTTTCGGTTTTCGGCCATGCTTTTTAAGCTTCAGTGGCTTAAGACTATTTTGCCATATACCCAATTTGAATGACCATGCTAATGCCAAAGCACAAACAAAAAATAGCTTTTCGAGACGATCTAGTTCCTGTAAATGCGTGCTTTCTAA
>NZ_AUAF01000156.1 GCF_000428585.1 Zooshikella ganghwensis DSM 15267
ATTGAGGTCACGTTTGAAGAAGTGCGGGAACATTTAGGTGTAGAAACACAACGGCAGTGGTCTGACAAAGCCATCGGTAGAACAACGCCTGTATTAATGGGGTTGTATTCCTTAGCCTGTGTTATCGCCAAAGAAATGAGACAATCCACTCTTTTACAACCGGCATTAACCAGTTGGTATGACAAAAAAGATCAAGCAACATTTTCCGATGTCATCGCATTTATTAGGCGAACAATTTGGGCTGAAGAATATTTTTCAAACTCAAGTATGAGTGATGACTTTATTAAATTAACACCCAATGACGCTGACACTTTAATTAATCAACTCGCGATGGCTGCTTGATGGCCAAAGTCGAGATTATTTTATTCAATTTAATGCATATCTGTAAGCGGCTATGCTTGAAGTATCAATTATTTAACCCATTTTCAAACATAGGATACCGCCATGGACTACATCCGACGAGCTGAAGACCGAGGAAAGACTAACTTTGGCTGGCTGGATAGCCGACATACTTTTTCTTTTGGTCAATACTATGAGCCTCAGCATATAGGTATTTCAGCCCTAAGAGTCATCAATGATGATACCGTAATTGGTGGTGCAGACTTTGACACCCATGGACATAGAGATATGGAAATTATTTCTTATATTTTAGAAGGTAGTATCGAACACAAAGATAGTATGGGTAATCAGTTCACTGTCACCCAAGGAGAAGTCCAGCGTATGAGTGCTGGGAGTGGTATTCTTCACTCAGAGTTTAATCATTCCCCAACAAAGTCATTACACTTTTTACAAATTTTGATTCAACCCAATGTACGAGCCATTAAACCAAGCTATGAGCAAGCTAAAATCAAACAAAGTGATACATTGACTCCCCTCGTAACACCGAATGGTCGTGATGGCTCACAGATGATGCACTAAGATGCATCTCTTTACCGGCTACGCTTAGCGCCCAATGAGAATAATGCCTTATCGTTAGGGCCGCGTATTGGTTACTTGCATATTATCAATGGCCAAGCTCACATAGGCGAAGACCAGTTCACATCAGGTGATGGGTTAGGCAGTTTTACACAACAATTACTGTCTATTAAGGCAGGAAAAGATGGCTTAGAAGGCTTATGGTTTGACTTACCTAAACCATAAGCCTTAATCAGCAGAAACCAATACCACAAAAAAAGGCCATCACATTTTGATGGTCTTTTTGTTTTCTTTATCAATGAGCAGTATTAACTAGAACGCTTTTCTTTTCTTGGTGCCCTTTTCTTTTTATGCTTGCTGCTTGGTGATGCAGTATTAGGCTTACCTTTCTTACCACTGGGTTTACGCCGCCGGGGAGATCTTTCTACCACCTCATCTGTTAGGGTGATTTTAAGCTGTTGACCACAGACTAACGTTTTCTTTAAGGCTTTTAAAATGTCTTGGGGTAAACCAGCAGGCAAATCAACTGTACTGTAGTGCTCCTGAATATCAATGCGGCCAATTAATTTACTACTGATATCAGCTTCATTTGCAATAGCACCCACAATATTATTGGGTTTAACACCATGTTGATGACCTACAGCAATCCGATAACGCTCCATACCCTTATCGTCTGAGATATCAAATTGCTTGCGCTTTGGCTCAGGCTTGAGCAATAAAGGCTCATCACCTTGTACTAATTTCGCCAGTGCTGCAGCAATTTCCTGTGCAGGTATATTATGTTCTTGCTGATAGTCATTAACAATTTGCAGAAAAAATTCTAAAGATTCTTCCGCAATAGTATCGGTAATTCGCTGCTTGAAGCGGCTGATACGTTGATCATTAATGATTTCTGTTGAAGGTAACTCCATTACCTCAATACGCTGTCGAGTGGCACGCTCAATACTGTGCAGCATCCGCTTCTCACGAGGCGCAACGAACAAAATTGCTTCCCCTTTTCTTCCTGCCCGACCCGTTCGGCCAATGCGGTGTACATAGGTTTCGATATCGTAAGGAATATCAAAGTTAATAACATGGCTGATACGAGGCACATCCAACCCACGGGCAACAACGTCAGTGGCGACAAGGATGTCTAACTTGCCCGCTTTTAAACGGTCAACTGTTTTTTCACGTTGCTGTTGAGGGATATCGCCATTTAAAGGCGCAGATGCAAAGCCTCGTGCTTCCAACTTTTCAGCGAGTTCTAGCGTAGCCGTTTTGGTCCGCACAAAGATAATCATGCCATCAAACGGTTCTGCTTCCAGCATGCGGGTCAATGCATCCAGCTTATGGACACCGCTGACCAACCAATAACGTTGACGAATAGTATCAACCGTAGTGGTTTTAACCTTGATCGCAACTTCTGTAGGATCAACCAAATGCCGTTGGGCAATGCGGCGAATCTCATTAGGCATGGTTGCTGAAAATAGTGCTATTTGTCGTTCAGCAGGAGTTTGCTCCAACACCCACTCAACATCGTCAATAAAGCCCATGCGCAGCATTTCATCAGCTTCATCCAGTACCAATGTCTGTAACTTGTCCAACTGCAAAGTACCACGCTTAATATGGTCAACCACCCGGCCCGGTGTTCCCACCACAACGTGTGCACCTCGTTTCAGTTGACGCAACTGCCCACGGTACTCCTGTCCACCATAAATGGGTAATACATGGAAACCTTTCATATGTGCGGCATAGCGCTGAAAAGCCTCTGCAACTTGAATGGCAAGCTCACGGGTAGGTGCTAACACAAGTACTTGTGGTGCGCTCAACTTAAGGTTAATTCGAGATAGCAACGGCAATGCAAAGGCTGCCGTTTTACCAGTACCTGTCTGGGCTTGACCAATCACATCCTGACCAGACATGACATGAGGAATCACTTGTGCCTGGATAGGAGATGGTGTCTCATAGCCTACATCATCCAGTGCTTGTAAAACCGGTGGAATAAGGTTTAAATCGTGGAAACTGCGCGAAGAATTTTCATCAACAGACATTAAGAATACCTATACAAAAACACGCTAGCCAGGGCAGTTGTCTGTGGCATGGGCAAACCCTGAACAAAAATAAGGCGCGCATTATACGTGATTGCAAATGGTTTGTATCGCTTTTTTCCTTTTCAAAGCGAAACCGCTACCTACATCAGCTCTGTACCCTACTCCTTACTGTATAGACTATAGCAGCTCAACTCAGTCGTTTGGCTCTTAAAAGCCGCTACTGTACTTCTTCATCCTCAGCAGGTTCACACTAAGCAAGCATCGATATCCTTGATGACTCAAAAAGAGCTCACTCATGCACACTGAAAAAAGTTTAAAGGATTAATTGGTAGGATGCCTCCCTGCACCCCTTCTAACAGCATCCTTTAAAATACCCCTTACATCCACATTTTTATTAAACAGCGCTTTGTGTTAATAATGGGCTTACTTTTTGTGGTGATGCTGCCGAAGATACTTCACTGCTCCCGCCCTGGTTTGCCATAGTGCTCATAGACTGAACCAGCTGGTTTAAACGACTCACATCCTGTTTGCTAGTCTGCAACTTAGCAAAAGACTGATGATCAACCTTAAAGTAAACACCATCAAGGGATTTAAACATTAAATTCCTGTGTTCATCATCACGCTGATAGTGTTGTACAACTAATGCACCTTTTTGCCCTTCTACATCCAGCCGAAGGGCAATACTTTCATCCAAGTGAATACTTTGAGAAGGGTCTGCTAAGTCAACGCTTCTCGCTTTAATATCCTCAAACTTCGCATTAAACAACACGATATCCTGCTTGCCATCATTAGCATTTGTATCAACAACGACCAGTCCATCTGTTTTAGGCGTGTAAATATAGACATCATGACCATTGCCACCAATCAAGGTATCATAGCTCTTTACAGTACCGCCATTGCCACCGCCCTGCAAAATATTATTTTTATCATTGCCTGTCAGGCGGTCGCCAAACTGGCTACCCGCGAAGGAAGTGATATCTGCATAAGGGTGAGTACCTGTTCTGGCCTCTTGGTCTAATACTACACCTTGTGCCGACATGGATGCATCAAAGCCAGTCACTTGAAACTGGTATTGATCATTATTTTTGACTAATTTTAGGGTTAAATTATCACTGGTTTTAAAGCGTACGTGTTGCACAGCATCTCCTTGCGTCCAATGTTTTAACCTGACATTTAATGTGCCAGACTGCCCATCATTTTTATAGCGAGTTTGTGCTGTGATTTGCTGTTGGTATTTCGTAATCAGGTTTTCATAACGTTCAGTATACTGTTTTACCGCTTCAGTAAATGACTGGGCTGGAGGAACACGGCTTGCAAAAGTTCTTAATTTTCCAGCCGTAGGCTTGCCTAATATTTTCTCCGCCGCAGACTCAAACCCATCACCATCAGTTACAACATAGGTTTTACCTTGAAATAGCATAGTACGAGTATTCAACTCATCAACAAAGCTCTGAAAAGATAATTGCTCATGCCTTGATAGTATACGCTGTAAAAATGCTGCAATACGCTGAAAATTATCTTGGTCAGCCTTTAACGCATTTATTTTTTGTTGCTGAGCTTGTTGATTTGCTCGTGCGCTAAAAATGACATCTTCTCCGTCCACAGATAGTGATGATAAATGCCCTCGTTCTGCACCCAGTACAATGTAATCCATTGCTTTATCATGTGCCCGGTTATCTATTTCAACCTTATTTGCTCTATCCAAATACGACTGAACTAAATAAACGTCATTACCTTCACCGCCAGCAAGTGCATCTGCCTGTTCACCAGAACCATAACCATTTAATACATTCGCCAAGGCATTACCCTTCAAACGATCATACTTTGAGGTACCGGTTATCTGTCGAATATTTTCCATTCCTAGCCGGTTCGCATCAAATACTGCACCTGTTTCCTGCTGCAAAGTAGACGACTTATCATAAGCTACAGCCGTTAATGAGACTTTGCCATTGTCATTCAGCGCTTCTTGAGGATGAGCACGGTCAATGCCAGGCTGACGAGAAAGCACATGGAAAGAAAGTGCAGTTCTTCCATTATCACCTTGCGTTGAGGTATGTTCTGCTGCTGAGGCTGAAACGAGTCCTCCTACGTGCACTAAATAGCCATCACTGGTTTTTATTTGTAAATGCTGATACTGGCTGCCTTTAAACCAATTTTGTATACGAACATAATGTGCTTTCTGTTGTTTATCTTTATAAACAACTAACAAATCATCACTCCAAGCCCATTTTTCCCTGCCTTCTTTAACCTGCAGTTTATAAGCTTTAATAGCATTAAGCTCAGCATTAACGCTCAGCGTATCCAAACTCGGTTGCGTGGAATCATCAAAATTATTAATGGTTAGCCACTCTGCAGCATGTTCTCCAGCGATATAAGTATCAGCCCCCTGGTCACCAAACACATGTATTTGCTGTGGTCCCAAAATAAATAAGTCATCCCCAGCCAACCCTTTCATGGTATAGCTATAGCTTGATAAAGAGGCCCCAACCGCATTACCATCGTTATCAACAGGCTGCTGTTGAATCGTTTGAAATACATTATTTTTATTATTACCAACATAGCTTCCAGTGTTCGATCCCTCATCCGTATCAATGCCTCCTTGCTCATTTCGAGCAATGACCTGCTTTGTATTAATTGGAATAACCCACAACATTTTGACTGTTCTGGATTCCATGGTTATTTCAGGTGTCTGACCAGCCCCCAATACAATATTTTGAACCCCATCGGTGTTAACTGAAAATGTGCGGCTTTGTTGTTCACCCGACATATCGACCATATTGTCAATAATCAGAGAGGAATCATAACCTGGATCACCCAGTTTAAACTGTAAATTACCGCCATAATAAGAAGCTGGTGCACTAGCAAAATCGATGGTTGCTGGACCATTTTCATCTGTTTGATAAATACTAAAATAATTTCGATAATCAGACAGTAATGACAATAATTTTACATCTTCTCGATACTGATCTTCTAATGCTTCACTTTGCTGTAAAGCATTCATAATATTACCTATTGGGTGGAACTCATAAAACAGTTGCTCGATACCATTTCCAAGTCCTTGAAAAAATGCATCTGCACGTTGTTGCCACGAGGCATCACTAGGCAGCTCACTTAAGGCTTTTTTCACATTATCATATAACGTCCCAAAGCCTAATCTGGCAATGGTAAAACCAATAGAAAATGCTTCAAATAAAGGAGAAAGAGGAGAAGGAATTGATGCTAATGCGCCTGTTGCTGTGGCAAAAAAATCAAGTACGAAATTAACAGTACCTCGCACTTTATCAGGATCTTTTAAATCCTCACTCATCCCATGAATACCTAATCCCACCCCAATTAATGGTGTAGCCCTGGCTAATAATTTACTGAATGCACGTATGCCCGCAGCACCTGTACGACTGAATTGTGCAAAAGAGCTCGCTAACGCAGGCGCGGCTTTGCGAGCTGCTATTGCTGATAACCCATCAGCGGTAGAAGCTGTGGCCTTTGCGAGTAAATCCCCGGTGCGCATTAAAATTTTAGGGGGCATATCCGCTAACTCACCAACACCATAGAGTGTCATGGCAGAATTCGCCGCAATAGCCTTGGCATCACCACTTGTTAAAGCATCAGACAGGCTTTCCATTCCTTTAAGCGTCATAAATATACCTAACGCTCTTGAAGTACGCGCCGTACCCTTCGAGAATTCCTGTCGAAAACCTTTGATGACATTTACTGTGCGAAACTGGTTCGGATCAGTATTTATATGTTGCGTTTTACGTTGCCCAGCATCTTGGTATTCAATAACAAGTTTACCTGAAGGTAAATCCGTGTCATCAGCAAATCCCACAAAATCTGTTGCCTGCTTACCTAATGTCGTCAGCTTTTGTTCGACAAGGTTTTGAATCAATTGCTGGTCATGTAATCGCGCCGTTTGTAGTGTTTTAGCTGGATTGAAAAACGAGTCTGCATCGACCCCCAGAGAAGAAGTACGAGCCTGCCCCATTTGACTCAATGCATCTTCAATTTTTATATTTTTAATAACCTCTGCGTCTACTTGATTTAATGGTTTTTCTCCCTCACCGAGGGTAAAAACTTGCTCAGTAACGCCACCAGAACCATTAGTGGTTACAATTACTTTATGTTGATGATCACCCGCTTTCCAAATAACGTTGCCATCAGCCATAAAACGTAAAGTTTCTTTTTGTCCCTGCGCATTCACTTTAACGACGGTATCTTGTGCAGAAATAGAAACTTTTGCCTGCGGTTTAGTTGACGCGATTTGCTGAGCGACTTGAGTAACAAATCGACTCCCATGTTGACTATCAACAGCCCCCAAACCACATGACACTAAACTTATTTTTTTCGGGATATCCTGCTGTAAGCCATGTTCAAATAGCTTGGTTGTTAATTGTTCCGCGCTCATCCCAGCCAGCGTTGAGCCATGTTGTAATGCAGAGTCACTGAGCATTGCTTCTGAGTGGCCCACTAGTAACATTTGATCATTAGCAGTAACAGGCAATCTAGAAACTGTTTGACCCGTTAACACATCAACAACTTGTCTATGTTCAGGGTTCCACTGTAACCATTTAACCTTATCTGTCGGGTATTTATGAAACAAGCGTAATGCCGCATTAAAACTTACAGAGTCACCATCCAGTTGAACAATAACATTATTCGAATACTTACTACCGGCAGTGGTGGACTGCCCAGCTAACCGTGCCACTTGTTTCGTTGAGGGCTGTCGCCACTGATTTGCAGCTAATGTACGATAGTCTTTTAATTGACGCGTCGTAGGCTGTGTAAAACTCGCCTCATAAACGACTTTAACGCCGTTTATTTCATCTGGTTGCAGCCAGTTTGTTGGATTGGAGTTAACATTTTCCCTGGTTTTAGTACCATCACGATAGCTAACTGCACTTTCTTGGAGCTTAACTGTACATTCGCTACAAGCAGGCTTTGATATACCAATGGTTTTATCTGTTAGCGAAATATTGTTATCCTTAAAGTACCTTAACAGTTGCATTTCTGCGTGTGGCTTGGCCGCTTCATTCGCACTGGTTGGGGTATCGCCAATACCAATAAAGACAACACGATCAAAATCTGCGACACCTTGCAGCTCTGCTTGCAACTGATCTACCACAGCCACTCTATTTGCAGCATGGCTCCGCTGATCAGCATCCTGAAATAACGAAAAGGATAAATATTTATTTTTACTATCCAGCCCAGTAAGTTTTTTTGTTGCTGGGTTATAACTTACACCGGATCTTGTTTTCGTATTAGAAGCCACATAAAGTGTTTTATCAACAAGTGTGACAGCTACCGTCTCATAGTTAATCTCAGTTGCATCACCCGTGGCTCCCCGCCCTTTCGTTTCAGGCGATAACTGATTTATTTGAGTAATGAGTTGTGGAGTAGCATTTGGAATTTGCTGCGGATTTAAAAGATAATCTTTGATTTGCTCAACAGTTAACTGATCTGCACTCGGAAGGCCTGCTTCTGCCAAAGCTTTCTGCGCTTGGCTAATCAGTGATCCTTCAGTATAAGCACGAATATTAAGTTGTTGACCATCTTTTAAATAGGGCTGCCAGGCTTCGGCCAACTCCCGCGCTTTTGCTTCAAACTTTTTTTTAGCTTCAGTAATTTGTTTATTTTTGGCTTTATCAGGTATAGCAACACCTTCTAACCATGAATCAATATGCTCATTAGAATATGCAGAGGCTAATATAAAATTGGCTAGCTTATCTTCAAAGCTAAGCGCACCAATATTTGCACCACTGTTTACAACACCATTTGTTTCACTTCCAGGCATGAGTTTATTCCTTACTACATTAACAACTAAAAACTCAATGAAAACACCCTCCCGAGAAATCGGAGCAGGATTAATAAAAGGTCATATCCCTTATAAAATATTAAAAATGAAGATTTAGACTTTAAGCGCCTATATAAAGAACAACATGTACATTTCTTGCAACAACCTTAAAAAAAGCACAAACCCAAACAAAACCAGCCCACTCTAAAAATAAATAGACAAACAAAAAAAATCAAATATATTTCTTACAATTTAAAATACGTTATTCCTAACAATTAAAATACAAAAACACAAGTTTCACACAAATACTACAAATACTACAAATACTACAAATACTACAAATACTACAAATACTACAAATACTACAAATACTACAAATACTACAAATACTACAAATACTATTTGGTTTTCATATTATCTTTAACAATCATACATATACAGTCTTTTATGCAACAACTTTTTAAATAAGTTTGGCTCTGAAAGAAGACAGCCTCTCAAACCTCCTTCATCAAGATACCTCTAATATTTCCTTTGAAATAACTCGAGTAAGCTTGCAAGTTAATTATTGGCTGGCCCAAATATAAATATTGCTCATAATATATCTTAGAAAATTTTTTAAGAGACGTTAAATTAGTGTTTATTCATAAACTGACTTTCCAACATCGAATGAAGCTATATACTTTAGACTTTCTTGCTTTAGGGCACCTCTAAAAATTCTTATTGATGTATAATACATAGCAGCTGAGTAATAAGAAACGAGTGCTAGCAAAATGGTGCAACCAGGTTTTTTTGATCTGAAAGATCGTTATAACAAGCTGAATGAGCGTGA
>NZ_AUAF01000157.1 GCF_000428585.1 Zooshikella ganghwensis DSM 15267
GAGGGGTGGCCACGATTCTGGACAAAAACAGCCACTTCCCATATAACTTATTGATTTAGCATTATATTTTGATGTTGACACTCATGGGCCTGACTTTCTGATTGAGGTTCAGTGTATAGTGACCAAAGCGGTTGTAATGACTTGTTCTATACGGTCCCAGTCCTTTCAGTATTTGTGCATCAATTTCATGCCCTTCTGCTTGTAGGTCCTTTAATATCCGTGTCATGGCTTCTACATTATGCAAAATAGCTAAATTAGAGACTAGTTGGTTGTATTTGATAATTTTACGCTGCTCATGACGAACATTTTCGGCAATCACGCTGTCATTCCCAAAAAATAGCCATTGCGTAAATTGATTAAATTCCTCACTTTTATTAGTGGCTGATTGTACTGTTTTTCGTAGCTCAACATCATTAATGTAATTTAGTAAAAACATAGAGCGAATAACACGACCAAATTCTCTGAAAGCAAAATAAAGTTTATTTTTTCGGCTTTTAGTTCCCAATCGGCGAAGTATTGTTGAAGGGGTAATTTTTCCTGCTTTGATAGATAAAGCAACCCTTAACATATCTGGTAAATGGGTTTTGATTAAATCCCAATTAATTGTATCACTAAATATTGAGTTGATGTGTTGGTAGCGAACGCCTTTTTTTGGTCTAAAAAAGGTGTATTTTTTAACACCACGCATACGGGGCATCAGGTTGATACCAAGCAGGTAGGCTAGTCCAAATACTGGAGCACTTTGCGCTTGGGTGTCACCGTGGACCGTATCAGGCTGAATATCCGATTCATTTTTAATTAGCCCATCCAAGATATAGATTGCCTCATAAACACCACAGGGAATAAAGTGACTGAAGAGAGCTATATATTGGTCAGATACATGGTAGTAGCCAATTCCCCCATATCCACCATAACGGATGTGGTACTCCGACAGGAGATTTTGCTCATAAACATTCCACTTGGTCCCATCTGCGGATGCATGATTACCACTTCCCCAATACTTTGGTAGCCGAAACTTGTTGTAGGCATTGATGACTTTTACAATCACTTTTTCTAGTCGTTCTTCTGTGACATAGCGTAAATTGAGCCAAGCCACTTGCTTACGACTAATGCCTTCTACTGATCGTGCGGTTTGCATTGGTCCAAGGTTACACCCATAACAAAATAAGGTTGTGATGAAGCGCTTACGAGGCTCATCAATTTTTGGCTCAAAACCAGAAATAGGCCCAAAGGATTGATGTAGGTTAAACCAGCTATCTGTTTCTACCAACATATCGAGAATGCTGACTTCTTTCATCCGTTCCTTAATGAGCCCATCAATGTCTTCTATGGCTTTGGGTTTCTTTTCTGTTTCATGCCTACGAAGGGTAAAGCCTTTGGCAGTTAGCTCCAGAAAAGCATTATTGGGATAGGCTTGATCGACTACCTTTGCTACTTGGATAAATTGCTGCTGTAATTGTTTTACAAACTCCTGTGGATCAGTGGACAACCCCACTAACTGTCCATACTCTTCCACTTGCTGCTCATAAGCATCCCAGTCAATCAATTGTTCTCGATAGTCTGCATATTTATCTCCTTGAATGACATAAATATCGCCAGACTTGAGTTCCTGCATAATTTGGGTGAAAACGCACAGCTCAAAATATTTACGGTGGACTTCACTGGCAACATTATCATTATTTTTCTTGATGACGAGCTTTTGCCAACGTTCTGGCAACCAGTGCAAACTGAGCTGATTCTTGTTACCAGCACTAATAGATAGCCACTCTTTGTGGCTGGAGCGATGAGCCTGAACGAACTGCAGTGCACGCATCAGGTTATGATCATGGGAAGTAGACTTTAATGTTAGGCATTCTAGGCAGCTGAACAGCAGTGACCGCCAATGATGATAAGAGGGCAGCATAAAGGGAATATAGTTGTTTCCAGAGTAGGCAATATACTCCTCACATTCTTCTAGCAGCTGAACAGGGTCTTTTTTTATTGCAACCTTGATCGCCTTTAATCGTTCTGAGTCGTCAGTTGCATTATGGTAGCCTTTCAACATATCCCGAAATTGTTTGATGAGTTTGTCAGTCTGTTTAATATGCTCCAAATGGTATTGTTGAAGGCTTTGTTCTGCAGCACTATGGAGGTTCTGCATTTTTCGAATAAAAATGTCCGCTACATTATCCAGTGCCTGCTGCAGCTGTGAGTGGATTAAGATCACTGCTAAAGCATAGCGCTTGGTTGGCTTTAGCTCTCTAATTGAGTGAACATGTAATGACCTGGCCTCTAAAATATACTGATGACGTCGGCTAGCTGAAATACCCTGCACTGGTGGCATTAAGCTGGCAATTGTTTGCAACCACTGGAGATGTTTCAGATAACTCTTAATTTCCTTACTTTTTGGTTGGCTGGGTTCTCGTTTTAAACGATTCCAGCCACTGTTATTATCATCGGTTACCTTCAATAATTCACCTATGGCTGATTTGGCTGAAGCAGTCATGGCTTTATAGAGTGCATTAAAGCAGCCGCTATTAACCTTATTTCTAGCACGTCGAGCTGCTTTTACTAAAGTAGTAAAACCAGGCAACTCGAAACGCTGTTTTACCAGCTCTTCAATCACTTCATTGATAATATCATTCAGGTCTTGCTTAGTATCAGCGGCCCGTTCAGCCACCGTCACCATGAACGCTTCCCCACCTTGATTAAAAGGGTGAATTTTTAGGTAAGTCCTAATGGCTTTAATGTGGCGCTGGCGAGCACCTGAGCTGTCATAGTGTTTGAGCCGTTGCTGGGTGATGCGTTTGGCATTGGCGCAATCAGTAATATGCTGGATTATTGCGAGAGGTATCTCTGTTAACTGTTGAAAGTAGCCAAGCCGTTGAACGGTTTTGATTAGAATTAGTAAGCAAATCCGTGCATTGGATTGACGGGCAATGCGCCAAGAAAACTGTAACTCTTCCTCAGAAGGCGTATAAACCTCATCCAGTTCTTTTTGACTTAAGTTTGACTTTATTCTTGGGTAAGCCGTTTCATGTATGCTGCTCATTGGCTACTTGCATTCGATTGTATTTTGTAATTGTTTGAATTGCCCTTGTAATAATGCTTTTTCTTGGCTCAAGATGTGGTGTTGGTCTGAAAGACCATCCATTTTATTTTCTAATTTTTCACAATTAATTTTTAAATTATCTCGCTCAGCCTGAACAATCACGAGCTGTTTTCCAGTATTTTTTAACTGATTATTTGCGGCTAATAATTGTTGATCCAATAATGCTATCTTTTTAGATGCCTCACTGAGTTTACTAGTTAAATGTTGGTTATTTTGCTCTTGTATTTTTAATTCAAGCGTGATGTTGTGATTGCAAGTTTCCTGTTGTTGGTATTTTTCTTGGGTTTGCTGTAACGCTGCTTGCAATAATGTCACATCACCCTGAATTTGCTCATTGGCCTGAACTGCCTGTGAGTAGCTGGCTTCCAGATGGTTAATTTGGGACTGATATTGATGCCTTTCTCGCTGTCGTTCTTCGGCTATTACTGTTTGATAGTGTTCTAGATGGTCACGAACACGACTGACTTCAGCCCTTTGGTTTTTTATTGTTTCTTTGTAGTCTACCAGTTGCTGATGAGTTCCGTTTAGTGTGGCTTCATTCTGCCTAAGCTTGGTGACTAGTGCATTGAGCTGGCCTGCTAACGTTTCTTTCTCTTGAATTTTCGCTTTTAGCTGACTTTCTAATTCATCACGCGTACTGGCAAGTGAAGATAAGGCTTCATTCGCTGTGGTCAGTTGCTGCTGAAGCTGTGCTATATCCTGCTGTGATTGCACTTGAAAGTGTTCTATTTTCTCATCTGCCTGACAATTAATTTGCTCATACAAGCTTTTAACTGCATTCAACAGCTCATCGGGCAATCCTGATGTGATAGGCTCCTTTATGTGACTATCTTTCCACTGCTTAAGTAAAGGAGCAATGGTGCTTTTACTGCCAGTGCCTAAACAAGCCAATACACGATCTACAGTGGGGTTTTGCCCATGAAGCTTTATCGACTGGGCAGCTTTTGAAACATCAATGTAGGTAATCCCTGACCTCGCCATCATCCATCCTCTTTGGATTATTTTGTAATGTATTATGTACCACATAATATTATGTAATATTACACTTCTCCTGCTAGATAAAATTTAACCAAATTAACCCACGCTAAATGACTTTATCATGGGTTATAATTTTAGTTGTCAAAATCTATACCTGTAATACTGTTACAAATAAGGGATCTTCTGACTGCTATGGAAAGAGATAAAAATGGAAAAATTGAATTCAACTGTCTTATGTCATCCACCGTTATCGAACACAAGACAGATAAATCAAGATGAAACCATTCCAGCCACTCATAGCAACCCTTATATTCACGCAGCAACATCAGATAATACGAGAAGAACCTATCGGGCAGCGATTCGTCGGTTTGAGCAGTGGGGAGGACGCTTACCAACTAACAAAGAAGTTTTGGTCCAATATTTAACAGCCCAAGCAGAACAACTGAATCCCAGAACCTTATCTGTCCACCTAACAGCACTCAGTCAATGGCACCTATATCAGGGGTTGTCTGACCCTACACAAGTGCCCGTTGTACGCAAAACCCTCGAAGGTATACGACGCACCCATGGACAGCCCAAACGTAAAGCGAAAGCGTTGCGACTGGAGCATTTAGCTACCATGCTGTCATGGCTCTATGAACAACCTGACACACCAAAACGAGCAAGAGACATTGCCCTTATTTTGGTCGGTTTTTTTGGCGCTTTCAGGCGTAGTGAGTTAGTAGCTATGACCAGAGAAAACCTAACCTGGGAACCCGAGGGCTTATTAATTACGTTGCCTGTATCCAAGACAGATCAGCAGCGCGATGGACTGGTCCGGGCCTTACCTTATGGCACATCCAGTGTATGCCCTGTTAATGCACTCAAACATTGGCTAGATATTTCAGCTACGACAGCAGGTCCAGTATTTCGACGAGTGAACCGGTGGCAACAAATACATAATCAGGCACTTTACCCAGGCTCAGTGACTGATGTACTAAAGTCCATTGGCCAAGCTTGCGGATTTGATTTTGTCCCTGAATTAAGCAGCCACAGCTTTCGACGGGGCTTATCCACATCTGCATCGCGTGAAAACATCAGCTTTGAGTTAATCAAAAAGCAAGGGGGTTGGAGAAGTGATGTCACAGTTTGGGGATATATAGAAGAAGGAAGACAGCTGACACATAATGCAACAACAGATCTAATGGACAAAGTAGCCAAAATGATAACAACAGGAAGTTGTAAATAGGAAAAATAGTGCTTCAACTTTACTTCAAAATTTATGCTTTAACTTCACTATAAAAGCTTACAAGCAAAGACGTGCTATCTGTACGCCGCTTCGTTTAGCGCTAGGCTCACAGAGATCTCAGTTACTCGCATGAACACATATATTGGATAGGAAACAGAAGGAATGCAATTCATTACCCACGGCCCTGACATTCCCGACGAGCTTTTACAAGCGCATGAAGAGGGGCGCGTGGTGTTTTTCTGCGGTGCGGGCATTTCCAAGCCTGCTGGCCTACCTGACTTCTCTGGGCTTGTAGATGAAATTTATCGGTTGTGTGAAACAATACCATCTGAAATAGAGCAAGAGGCACGAAAACGTCTGCAGTATGACGCCACACTTGACCTATTGGAGCGGCGGCTTCCAGGGCAGCGTCTGGCAGTTCGCCGCGCTCTGGAGCAGGCTCTCAAACCTAAATTGCGCCGCAAGGGTGCCACTGATACACATGCAGCATTGTTGCGACTAGCGTGCAGCCGTGATGGTGCACTGCGGCTGGTCACCACCAACTTTGACCGTGTGTTCCATACGGCGGCAAAACGCACTGGCCAAACATTTCGAGAATATGCCGCACCAATGCTTCCGATCCCAAAGAACAGTCGATGGGATGGATTGGTCTACCTGCATGGTCTTTTGCCAAGCAAGGTTGAAGATACGGCTTTGAATAGTTTGGTATTCACCAGCGGTGATTTCGGTTTGGCTTATCTTATAGACCGCTGGGCAGCACGCTTCGTGAGCGAGCTGTTCCGTAACTATGTGGTCTGTTTTGTTGGCTATAGCATTAACGATCCTGTATTGCGATACATGATGGATGCGTTGGCTGCTGACCGAATATTGGGGGAAGTCACACCAGAAGCCTGGGCTTTTGGCGATTGCGCACCGGGGCAGGAGCACAGCAAAGCCATCGAGTGGGAGGCGAAGGGGGTTGTACCCATCCTTTATCATGTGCCTGCCAATAGCCATGATCATTCGGCATTGCACAGAACCTTGCAGACATGGGCGGAAGTCTACCGAGATGGCATACTGGGCAAGGAAAGTATCGTTGTAAGCTATGCACGAGCACAGCCATCAGTGAGCACACAGCAAGATAATTTCGTAGGTCGGATGTTGTGGGCTTTGTCTGACAATTCTGGATTGCCGGCCAAATGTTTTGCTGATTTCGACCCTGTCCCGTCGTTGGAGTGGTTGTTAGAGGCCTTTATAGACGAACGCTTTCAGCACAGCGATTTGGCCCGTTTTGACGTTCCGCCACGCGACAAGGTAGATGCTGAATTGTGCTTCAGCCTGATTCGTCGGCCTGCGCCCTATGACCGTGCGCCACCAATGTTGCTGGCCTCCAATGGTATCAATAGCAGTCAGTGGGACAAGGTTATGTACCATCTAGCCCGCTGGTTAACGCGTCATCTGAATGACCCTGAGTTAATCATCTGGATCGCAAAACGTGGCGGTCAGTTGCATGATCGCTGGTCTCAGTTGATCGAGAACAAGCTCAAAGACTTGGCCTCACTTGAGCATGGCGGCAATACCTCCGAACTACATGAAATCCGCGCAAAGGCACCCAATGCAGTTCCTGACCCATTGATGCGTAAGCTTTGGCGTTTGCTGCTTGGCAACCGAGTGAAATCACCGTCGCGCGATTTCGATCTCTATCGTTGGAAAGATCGGCTGAAGCAGGAGGGATTGACCACTACGCTGCGCTTGGAGTTACGCGAACTGCTCGCGCCAAAGGTGACATTGAAGAAGCCGTTTCGTTGGAGTGACCAGGAAGAGAGCACGGATCAACCAATGCGACTGCGCCAACTGGTAGATTGGGAGCTAGTGCTTACTGCAGATTATGTGCATGAGATCAAACGAGAACTTACCAATGAGCACTGTTGGACATCTGCACTACCACAACTGTTAGAGGACTTTCAGCAACTGCTGCGTGATGCGCTGGACCTGATGCATGAGCTGGGTGGAGCTGATGAGCGTAGAGACCGATCTTTCTGGGATCTACCCTCCATTACTCCACACTGGCAGAACAGAAGCTTTCGTGATTGGGTAAGTTTAATTGAATTGCTGCGTGATGCGTGGCTGGCTGTTTATAGCAATGACTGTGTTCGTGCGACGAGGATTGCTCAGGCTTGGTTCGAGTTGCCGTATCCCACCTTCAAACGCCTAGCCCTGTTTGCTGCCAGCCAGGAGGCTTGTGTTGCACCCGAGCAGTGGGTGGGTTGGCTGTTGGCCGATGATGCTTGGTGGTTATGGTCCACTGATACGGGGCGGGAGGTGTTCAGGTTGTTCGTTCTGCAAGGGCACCGATTAGCAGAGGCGACTCAGGAACGTTTGGAGGCTGCTATCTTGGCTGGACCACTGCGCAAGATGTATCGAGAAGATCTAGAACCAGATCGTTGGCAACAGCTGGTGGATCGATCAGTATGGCTTCATTTAGCCAAACTGGATTCCTCTGAGATATCTCTAAGTCATACTGCCCAAGTTCGCTTACAAGAGTTGTCAGATGCATATCCAAAATGGCAGTTGGCGGACAACGAGAGTGATGAGTTTTCCCACTGGATGAGTGGAACTGGCGATCCAGACTATGAAGAGAGTCGGGATATTGATATTGCACCTCGAAAGAGGCATGAGCTAGTTCAGTGGCTCAAAAAGCCTTCTCCTGAACAGCAATTTTTCTATGAAGACACATGGCATGATGTCTGCCGCACCCGCTTCTTTCACAGCTTGTTAGCGCTATGTGATTTATCTAAGGATGACGTTTGGCCAGCCGAACGATGGCGCGCGGCCCTGCAAGTCTGGAGTGAAGAAGACATGGTGTTGCGGTCATGGCGCCATGCTGCTTTGCTAGTAAAGAGTATGCCTGACGATGTCCTTCAGGTGATTGTCCATAGTGTAACGAGCTGGATTGAGATCGTTTCAAAGTCAGTCAATCAGCAAGAAGATATACTTCTGGACTTGTGCCGTCGAGTTCTAGAACTGCCTTTAGAAGCAAGCACTGGAATACTTCGCAATGGTGAGCTAGTTGACCCTGTCACTGAAGCTATCAATCATCCCGTTGGGCATACCACACATGCGTTAATCAATTTTTGGTTCAAACAGAGCCCTAATGATGGGGATCATCTTCCTGCTGACATTAAGCAATTCTTTACGGAAATCTGCGATGTAAATGTGGACCGGTTCTGTCATGGGCGGGTTCTGCTAAGCTCGCGATTAATTGCACTCTACCGTGTGGATCAAACGTGGACTGAACAATATCTGTTGCCTTTGTATAGTTGGAATAATCCGAAAGAAGCAAAAGCTGTGTGGGAAGGTTTTTTGTGGTCACCACGTTTGCACCAGCCCTTATTGACTGCTCTCAAAACGGAGTTTTTAGAGAGTGTGAAACACTATATTGAGCTAGGCGAGCACCGTCAGCAATTCGCAGCTTTTCTTACTTACGCAGCGCTCGATTCGTTAGAAAACTATACCGTGGATGATTTTCGATCAGCGATTGGCTCGCTGCCTCAAGAAGGGCTAGAGGAATCAGCCCAGGCTCTCTCTCAGGCTCTAAATGGAGCTGGAGATCAGCGCGAGGATTATTGGACAAACTGTGTTCAGCCGTTCTGGCAAAATGTTTGGCCCAAGTCCCGCGATCTAGCTACTCCGCGCATCGCTGAATCATTAACCAAGCTTATCATTGCAGCTCGATCTGAGTTTCCGTCCGCTTTGGCTGCTATGAAAGACTGGCTGAAAACAATTGAACATCCTTATTACACCTTAAACCTCCTGAAAGAATCAGATTTGTGCAAAAAATTTCCTCTGGACTCACTAGATCTGCTAGATATTGTGATTTCAGACCAGCAACAATGGGTAACTCAGGAGTTGGGACAATGCTTAGATGAGATAGTGCAAACTGCACCTCTGCTAGCGCAAGATGACCGATACAGACGCTTAAGAGAATATTTACGGAAATCTGGGGTTCAATAGGAACGAATCTGGTGTGAGCCGCAAACTCAACCAACAGCTTCCCATCAAGCAGACCGATATTACTCAGTAAAATGACCTTATCATGGGTTAGATAACAGCAAATAATAAATGGTCACTGTAATGCTATTACAAATCAGAGAGTTATAGGTTGCGTCTGTAGAAGGGGTGTTTAGAGCTTACCTAGCGTATAAGTATTGCTAAGAAAATTAGCAGGTTATAAGAGAAGTGGCTGTATTTGTTCAGAATCGTGGCCACCCCTC
>NZ_AUAF01000158.1 GCF_000428585.1 Zooshikella ganghwensis DSM 15267
AACCGTTTGTCACGGGAAAGGGGAGTATGCTCGTGATGAAGATGGGGATGGTTTTCACGAAGTACATGTTAACACCATTGAAGGTTGTTGGTCATTACTACGCTCATGGTTAAGACCTCATCGAGGTATTTCTCAAGAAAAACTACCTTTTTATTTAGCATTATTTGAGTTTGTGTACAATATAAAGTGCCGAGGAAAAAGCTTACTTAATGATCTAATAGAGCTATTGATATAACCCCCTAGGAATCCATATAGAGCCAAAAGTAAACTGCTTGATTTTTTCAAGTCGTCATAACAGTCGTATATGGTCACTGGTTTCCGCTGAAGATGAAGAGCGGACAATTGCATTAGATGTGAGTGGCGATATTGCGGCTCAAAGTTTTAAAGCATTGGTCGATCTATGTGTAGCCCATCATGGGGTGGTCTATGTTCCTGCTTTTTTGGTGAAAGATCACATCAGTAAAAGGCAATTAAGGCATATATTGCCCCAGTGGCACAGTAACTTGATGCGTGTTTATCTGGTATATAGATTTGGCGCAGATAAAGTTCATCGGGTCAAAGCGGTGATAGACTCTGCTAAGACCTATTTGCCAGGACTCCTTAACTAAGCAATGATGCAACAATAAGACTCATGTCGCCTTCGAAAAAAAATAGTATCGCTAATGAATTTCCTGGCTTAACTGGTTATGCTATCTGTGACATCTAAATCGATTATATGTACAGGTGATGATGAACCAAATAGGATACATGAAACAGAACGTATTTATTGCTTTACTGCTGCTAGCCTCTTTTATGATAACCAGTGGTTGTGCCCAACAACCCGCTAACAAAGAGCAAGGTTTTGCACAAATACAAGAGACGTATAACCAACGTGCTTTAGCGTCTTTGGGTAAGCAATACAGAGAGTTACAGCA
Organism: Zooshikella ganghwensis DSM 15267; assembly: GCF_000428585.1. GTDB lineage: Bacteria > Pseudomonadota > Gammaproteobacteria > Pseudomonadales > Zooshikellaceae > Zooshikella > Zooshikella ganghwensis. The sequence goes on from NZ_AUAF01000158.1 coordinate 915, forward strand.
GATTCCAGGGCATTTTCAAGGTGGAGAATGGGATCCTAGGGTTGATGAGTGGATGGGGGAAAAACATCGGATTATGCAGGCGCTGCATTATCAGTTAAAGCAAAAATACTCTACGGTACCTGAAATAAGAAAGCTATTGGGTGAGCCAAACTGGGAAGTGACCAAAGGCCATTTGTTTTTCAATGAACTGAATACTGACTGCAAAGATGATCAAGTCACCCAGTATGATGTTTTTTTCTGGCGTGGTCAGGTCGACTTTTTATATTTTGGTGCTGATGGTTTAAATGTGCTGTGCCTTGGATGGTGGCATGCTGGTGAATAGTTATTTATCAGTAACCATGAATTCACGATCAAGTGTTTTATATGTTACAAGAGCTATAAGTGGTATGTATATACCCAATACGAATGGTTTTTAGGTGCGGCCGTCGAGTGACGAAGCCCCATGAGCCTATATTAATAGGTGATTGGGGTGAAGAGTGAAGATAACAAAACCTAGAAACCATTCGTGAAGGGTATAAGTGCTTGAATGTGGATGCTATACGATAATAAATAGCCAATTGTATTGGCTATAAATATAAATAATGGAGTGAAGATGAGTCATAAGGACACGAGTAAAGGACGTTCTTTTCTTTCGCATTTTTCGTTAAAAAATTCCGTGGCGATTGCTGTATTATCTGCAACGACATGGACAGGAGGTGTGGTATTTGCACATACCGCGTCCCCACATCAGCCACTGGTGCCGTTTGATCAAAAAACACAAGTTTACAAGGCGTATTTTCCTTCTGAGCAGATTGCTCGGCAAGTCGTGAAAAGCATGAACACTTTTTCTTCTCATTATGAGCAAGGTTATTTAATAGTACCTGGTGACAGCCAGCAGTTGAATAAGCTTATTGGCTTAGGGTTTAAGTTGGAGGCAGTCACTGCAAAAGACAGTGGCTTAAATTTGGCTCCTGCTGCAGTAATGGATGAATGGGCTGATCATATTCCAGGTTATAGTTGTTACCCAACAGTAGAAGCAACCTTTAAGGAAGCAAAAGCGTTAGCTGAAGAGTATCCGAGACTGGCTGAGTGGATTGATATAGGCGACTCATGGCGTAAAACTCAGCAGCGTGGCGGTTATGACATGATGGTGTTAAAACTGACTCGCAACAATAGCTTAGAAGATAAGCCGAAATTATTTATTAATAGTGCCATTCATGCGCGAGAATACGCAACAGCGCCCTTAGCATTGGCGTTTGCCAAAAACTTGCTAACGGGCTATGGCAGTGATGCAGATGCTACGTGGATACTGGATCATCATGAGGTGCACTTATTACTGCAAGCAAATCCCGATGGTCGTAAACAAGCAGAAAAAGGGGTGTTATGGCGCAAAAATGTTAATGACCTTAATAGTTGCTATAACCCACTTAAGCAAGGCATTGATTTAAATCGTAACTTTACTTTTGGCTGGGGTTCAACCACGGATGGCTCTAGCGGTGACATATGCTCACAGGTTTATCGCGGTGAGGCACCAGGGTCAGAACCTGAAGTTCAAGCGTTGCAAAACTATGTTAGAAGCCTGTATCCAGATCGCCGAGGACCCGAGCGGAATGATCCAGCGCCATTAGATACGAGTGGGATACACCTTGATATTCATAGCCATGGGCGACTGATACTTTGGCCATGGGGCACAAAAGGCGATCCAGCACCGAACCATTCACAGCTACAGACCCTTGGACGAAAATTCGCCTATTTTAATAGCTACTCACCTGAAAGGTCATTAGGTTTATACGAAACTGATGGTACCAGTGATGGTATCAGTTATGGCGAGCTGGGTGTTGCCGCATTTACCTTTGAGTTAGGTACAGAGTTTTTTGAATCATGCCATTATTTCGAACAAAAAATAGTACCCGACAATCTGCAGGCATTACGCTATGCTGCAAAAGTCGTACGAGCGCCTTACCAACTGCCAGCAGGGCCTGAAGTATATAGTGTTAATATCAGTAATCAGGACCCAGTGCCTGCGGGTACCTGGTTGACGTTATCTGCCATCGCGGATGATAGTCGTTTTAGTCATCGCAATGGTGCTGAGCCGGTACAGACGATTACCGCTGCAGAATATTATCTTGATATTCCACCTTGGCAGGAAGGCGCTGAACGCCATCCAATGCAGTCGGTGTCGGGTGACTTTAATTTAGAACAGCAAGCCATAAAAGGCATTGTTGATACTCGCAACTTGTCGTCAGGTAAGCATATGGCTTATATCCGGGCGATGGATAGTGAAGGAAGGTGGGGACCAGTAACGGCTATATTTTTCTCTATTCAGTAAAGCCGCAAGTGGTTGTTCATGATACTGATAAGGGCACTGTAAAGAGTGCCCTTACTGGTGGTGACTGAATATTGTATTAAGGGAATCTCTAAATATTCAGTTTAAAAAAGGTGAAGAGGATCAGTATTGTAGCTTACTAAAATATTTTTGACTTGCTGATAATTTTGCAGTGCCATTTTATGTGTTTCTCTACCAACCCCTGACTTCTTATATCCCCCAAAAGCGGCATGAGCTGGGTACATATGGTAGCAGTTTACCCAAACTCTTCCAGCTTGTATTTTTCGAGCGACCCATTGTGCTCGATTAATATCACGGGTCCAAACGCCAGCACCTAAGCCGTAGGGTACATCGTTTGCAATATTGATGGCTTCTTCCTCAGTTTTAAAGGTGGTGACACCAATGGTTGGGCCGAATATTTCTTCTTGAAAAACACGCATTGAGTTTTCGCCCCGAAGAATTGTGGGCTGTACATAGAAGCCTGTTTTTAAGGTTTCTGGCACTTGGGCACGTTGACCACCAAAAAGAATGTGAGCACCTTCCTTACGACCTATTTCTATATAGCCCATAATTTTATTTAGCTGCTCTAATGAAACCTGTGCCCCTACCATTGTTTCAGTATCCAAGGGGTTACCTTGTTTTATGGTTTTAGCCCGATTAAGTACATGCTCCATAAAAGTGTCATAAATAGATTCATGTACTAAGGCGCGAGAAGGGCAGGTACATACTTCACCTTGGTTAAAAAACGCTAATAAAAGTCCTTCGACACACTTATCTAAATAAGAAGGTTCTTGTTGTAGAATATCTGCGAAGTAAATATTAGGAGACTTGCCCCCTAACTCAACTGTACAAGGAATAATATTCTTGGCGGCAGACTGATAGACTTCGCATCCCACTTCTGTTGAGCCAGTGAAGGCTAACTTTGCAATACGAGGACTTGAAGCCAGGGCTTTACCTGCTTCATGTCCAAAGCCATTAACCACATTGACAACACCGGGTGGAATGATGTCTTCCAAAATTTCCATTAATAGTAAAATGGAAACAGGTGTTTGTTCTGCGGGTTTTAGTACGACACAGTTGCCTGCAGCTAATGCAGGTGCCAGTTTCCAGGCAGCCATTAATAAGGGGAAGTTCCAGGGAATAATTTGACCAACCACGCCTAGAGGTTCATGAAAGTGATAGGATGTTGTGGTGGCATCTATTTCAGCCAAAGCGCTGTCATCAGCCCGAATACAACCTGCAAAATAACGGAAGTGATCAATAACAAGCGGTATATCGGCATTAATTGTTTCACGTATAGGTTTACCATTATCCCAGGTTTCTGCAATGGCGAGTTTTTCAGCAAACTGTTCTATACGGTCAGCAATTTGTAATAAAACCTGTGCTCTATAGGCTGCAGGTTTTGCTCCCCATTCAGGTGCTGCTTGATGGGCGGCATCAAGTGCTGCCTCAATATCATCTGCGGTTGAGCGAGGAACTTCACAATAGGCTTCACCTGTTACAGGTGTTTTATTTTCAAAAAAATTGCCTTTTTTCGGTGTGACCCACTCACCATTAATGAAGTTAGCATAGCGAGATTTGAAAAAAAGCTTGGCCCCATCTTGGCCTGGCGGGGTGTAGATCATTTTTGACTCCCTAGTTCACACGTGTTTTTATTGTTAGTTGCTTAGCAGTTGTATTTTTATTTAAATAGTTTTATTTATCAGCTATTTCAGTAAAAGATACATTTTTATAAAAAAGCTAGACCTATTACTTCAAGTCAATGACGGTATTATTATTTAATCTCTTTACTGTAAAAATATTAATGAGTGGATCACTAATTATTAATTTAAATTGATTTTTGTTATCTACTTTTTCAAGACTTAATCTTTAGCGGTAATGGTTATGCTCACATATCTAAGGCTATAAGATTTCAGTTTGAAAAGAGTGCTTTTCATACCACTATTGTCTAACGTTTTATCGCGAAATACAGTCTAATGCATAACGAGTCAGGTTTTCAAATTACATAGGGAAAACGAACAGATGTTGTTATGCTCATAACGGATAAGTGAATGTACGGTTGATTCATAAAGGCTTTAAAAACAATATATTAGCGTTTGCTTGTAACGTATAGTTTACGATCAACATTGAGGAGGAAACGCGTCAAGTAATTTCACCTGTGGCGATGGTTGTGTATAAGTTAACCAATAGCACTGCATTTTTAACGCTCAAATATAGCCAGATCAATGAGGCATTATAATGACAAAAACGAGCAACTATACAGCAAAATCGCCAGGACCAGATGGTTTTATTGTTTATAGTGATGATGAGCATGCCATTTGGTCTCAATTAATCAACCGTCAGTTGAACTGTATTCAAGGCAAAGCTTGTGATGAATATATAGCTGGCTTGGCTAAGTTACAATTACCAAAGGATCGTATACCTCAATTAGCTGAAATTAATGAAGTGTTAATAAAAGAAACAGGTTGGCGTGTTGCACGTGTACCTGCGTTAATTTCATTCGATAAGTTTTTTAGCCTTCTTGCCAATAAACAGTTCCCTGTAGCCACTTTTATACGGACTTGGGATGAGTTAGATTATTTACAGGAGCCAGATATATTCCATGAGGTTTTTGGTCATTGTCCACTGTTAACCAACCCTGCATTTGCTCAATTTACTCACCTTTATGGGCAGCTGGGGTATAAAGCCAATAAGCAGGATAGGGTATTTTTGGCGCGTCTGTATTGGTTTACCGTTGAGTTTGGTTTATTACATTTGCAAAATGAGTGGCGTATTTATGGTGGCGGAATTTTATCATCTCCTGGAGAAACACAGTATGCTATTGATAGTGAGACGCCAGAACGCAAACCATTTGATATTTTGGAAGTATTAAGAACACCCTACCGTATAGATATTATGCAACCAATTTATTTTTATTTAGAAAGTGTTGAGCAGCTTTACGATATTTGTCATTTAGATATCATGTCTTATGTTAATAAAGTGAAAACAATGGGGTTGTTGCCTCCTAAATACCCTCCAAAGGTTCCTCAGCAAGCCTGTTAGGGATTTGACAAGGCCATAGGGGACACTCACTGTATAATCAAAGGTATTCACTATTAATACAGTAGATGTGACCTATATGTGCTAGTTAAGCTAAATTATAAAGCGTAACGAGTAAATTTTAATCTAATAACAAGGATTTTATCTTTATGAGTAGTTTGTCCTCATTAAAATGTGAAGCTTGCCAAGCAGGTGCGCCTAAGGTAACTGAAGAAGAGTTACCAAAACTATTAGCTGAAATTCCTGAGTGGAATATAGAGGTGCGTGATGGCATCATGCAGCTTGAGCGTGTTTATTCATTTAAAAATTTCAAACAAGCATTGGCGTTTACAAATAGTGTGGGGGAGATTGCTGAGGAAGTATTTCATCATCCCAGCATACTCACTGAGTGGGGGAAAGTGACAGTGACTTGGTGGACTCATAAGATTAAAGGCCTGCATAAGAATGATTTTATAATGGCAGCAAAGACTGATGAGTTACTTGTTTAGTATTTAATGTACTTTCTTTTCTAAAAATTTAGCTGTGAAGAGACTACAGATATAGTTTATTCACAGCTAATGTATCTATACCCTTCACGAATCATTTTTATGTGAGCTATCCATAGCGCTCACCCTAACGAGCCAGCGAAGCTGTTCTAATGTGTTCCCGACACATTAGTAGGGTTTGTTGTCAGCGCTCTTGACCACTAAGGATGGTGGAAATGCAGTTTATGCATAATGACATGGATGTCATATAGTAGAGCAATGCAGGCGCTATTGCCGAGGAGCATTTAACGGCCACCCCAGTCACTTATTAATATAACCGCCCAGCAGCGCTGTTATATCAATTAAAGTGGCTACCGCAAGTTTCACAGCAGTAAACTTGCCCAGGGGCTTTATCGCTTGACGTCCGCTCCTAGAAATCATTCGTGAAGTGTATAGCATACTACTTACACAATTATTAGCTACTACATTATCTTCTACATTAAAAATGGTCTTTATAGGGTACGTGTAATATGATGGCATGAACGATGAAAAAGCAATAATAACATTAGATGGTAAGGGAAATGCGTCTGGAAATACTGTGCCAAGATCGCTTGGGAATTGCGCAAGAAGTGTTAAATATATTGGCGCTACATCAAATCAGTTTGCGTGGTATTGAAGTCGATTTGGTTGGAATTATCTACTTAAACTTGCCTGACTTGGCTTTTACTGAGCTACAGAAGTTACTGCCTGAAATAAGACATATCAAGGGGGTAACGGATGTGCGAACTATACCATTTATGCCAAGTGAACGAGAACATTATGAATTGTCAACACTGCTACAAACGTTACCTGACCCTGTAATTTCTGTTGATATAAAAGGTAACATTATTATTGTGAATGAGTCGGGGTTACGAGTATTAGGGGGGGCTTTAGAAGAAGTACGCCAGACTCCAATAAGCCAGTGGCTTCAGGGTTTTAACTTTAGTCGATGGATTCAGCAGTCTGAACACTGGCCTATGAGTATTCCAGTTAAAGTACAGGGAGATGCCTATTTAGCTGATATTTTGCCGATACATGTACCTAACGACCAGCAAGACCAGACTTTAGTGGGTGTGGTAATTTGTCTAAAGTCTGCAGATCGATTAGGTAAGCAAATTCACGCTTTGCAACAGGTTGAGTCCTCACTGTTTTCTGAGATATTAGCGGTTGATACAGAGATGAGGCGTATTGTAAAACAAGCTAAGAAGTTTGCTGGGATGGATGCACCATTGCAGATCTTAGGTGAAACAGGCACGGGTAAGGAATTGCTGGCGAGGGCCTGTCACAGTTTTAGTGTAAGAGCGGAAAAGCCCTTTTTAGTGCTAAATTGTGCATCACTGCCTGATAATGTTGCTGAAACTGAACTATTCGGTTATGTAGAGCGAGTAACAGGTCAAGAAAAGCCTATTATTAAGCATGGAATGTTGGAGCAAGCGGATGGAGGAACTATTTTTCTTGATGAAATAGGTGAAATGTCATCACACTTACAGATAAAATTTTTGCGATTTTTGCAAGATGGCACATTTAGGCGGGTAGGGGATGATAAAGAAGTTAAAGTCAATATAAGGGTAATTTGCAGTACACAAAAAAATCTACCACAGTTGTGTCAGGAAGGACTATTTAGAGAAGATTTATTTTATCGGCTCAATGTATTGATTATACATCTACCCCCCTTGAGAGAGAGAAGAAAAGATATTATTCCTCTAGCTGAGATGTTTATAAGGCGATACGCCAGCCAGCAAACAAAAGTTCCACCTAAACTGTCGAAGGCTGCTATTAATTTAATGTTGCAGTATCCATGGCCTGGTAATATAAGGCAATTGGAGCATACTATATTGCGTGCTATTACGGTTTTGGAAAAAGGTGATATTCGCCCAGAACATATGCAGCTACCTTCGTACGCAGACCGAGTGGGTTACTTAAGTACATCTTTTGAAGGAACCCTGGAAGAATCAGTCAAAAATTTTGAAAAGCAACTTTTAACACACTTGTACCCTGCATACCCAAGCTCGCGTCAGCTCGCAAAAAAACTGGGGGTCTCACATACCGCAATCGCTAGAAAACTACGTGATTATGGAATTACTAAAAATAGTCAATAACTATTAACATTATGAAAAATATATCCAAGGTAAAGGGGGTGCTGTTTTTTTTCTAGTGAATTAATAAAACAGTTAAAAGTATAGACTATGAATAAAATAATTTGTGAGCAATATATACTAAAGTATCATATTTCCCTGAAAAAATTCATGCTAATATTCTCTGAAAAAGTGGAATGCGTTACCTATTAGTATTTTACTTTTGTAATAAGCAGTACGCTACCATGAACTACTATTCTATGTAGATATTCAACACATAAAAATGAATATACTCAAAACGAAGGGTTTTTAGGGGCGGCCGTCAAGCGATGAAGCCCCCGGAGCTTATATTAATAAGTGACTGGGGTGAAGAACGCTGACAACAAACCCTATGTACAGGACAAAACTTTCAGGGAGTGCCGAAATTCTGATAGGTGAGCACTTCCTTCGACTAATACACGGTGTAAATAATCAAGCCCTAGACGAAATAAACTTTTCGGTTTTCGGCCATGCTTTTTTAGCTTCAGAGGCTTAAGCTTGTTTTGCAAGATGCCTAACTTAAAAGACCACGCTAATGCCAAAGTACAAACAAAAAACAGCTTTTCGAGACGCTCTAGTTGCTGTAAGTGAGTGCTTTCTAAGTCAAATCCTCTACTTTTTAAGC
>NZ_AUAF01000159.1 GCF_000428585.1 Zooshikella ganghwensis DSM 15267
TACAATTAGAAACACCGGTCAGAGAAAACATGGTGGATCAACTCCCAGAGAAATGGAGGGGACAGTTAAACCGGGTCCGACGACGGGTTGAGACAACGATTGGTCAGCTTGTAAAAACGTTTAATATCCAACGAACAAAAGGTAGGACCTTATGGAGTCTGACGAATCGAATAAGTCGTAAATTGTTATCACACAGTTTATGTGTGTTACTCAATAGAAACGAAGGCAACGCTCCACTTCAGTTGGCTCAATTAATAGGCTAAAAAGTCGAGCATCGCGTTATGCTTTGTTTGTACAACAGACATTGGCTCAAAAAACCTGAACGCTTTATTTGGGGACCAGACTTAACCCATTATGAGGAGTACGTTATTCAGAATGAAGATGCTCCTGATATTAAAAACTATCAACAGCTGCAAGGAATGATGGTTGCAACACGCCTAGGTTACACCTATAGTCCGCAACTTGAAGCGCTTTTCAAAAAAGAGTATTCGGTTCGACTTAACCGGCAGGACACTGATTCAATGTACCGCTTGTTAACACTAAAGCGAGTTGACTCGCTGATTGATAATACCTGGTCGTTTTACCATCGCCAAAAAAACACTCCAAATTTTAGTCTGCGCCTAACCAGTCTAAGGGATGCTCACTACCCATTAACCTGTTTGTGTTCCCAGCATCCCCCAGAGCTTAGCAACGCTTTACTGCAAAGCATGAACAGCTTGCGAAACCAAGGAAAAATTCGTCAACTTATGGCGAAGTATCTTTCACCTGATTTAGTAAACTGATCACCTGACTTAGTCAACTGGCAGGTTTGGCCGCTGAGCCATGGCTTGCTCAACAAGGTTAATCACCTGTTGCCTTGCTTCGCCTTGGAGTGGTCTGCGAGGTGCCCTTACCCATTCTGCACCCTGCCCACATAATTGATCCACTAGCTTAATACACTGCACCAATGTAGGTAATGTATCTAAACGCAGCAATGGTAAAAACCAACGGTATAGTGCTCTTGCTTCAGCCAATCGTCCAGCACATGCCAACTCATACAATGTAACGGATTCTTTGGGAAAAGCATTTGTCAGCCCTGATACCCAGCCCTTTGCACCGAGCAGCAAACACTCCAAGGCAATATCATCAACACCTCCAAAGACAATAAAGCGTTCACCAAAATGATTAAACAGCTCTGTTATACGACGCGTGTCAGATGATGATTCTTTAATAGCCACGATATTTTGGCATTGGACCAACTGCGTCATAACCGCAATAGAAACATCAACGCCATACACTGCAGGGTTGTTGTAGACCATAATTGGTATATCAGAAAAATGATGAGCAACTGTCTGGTAGTGCGTAATAACTTCATCCTCAGAGGCAGAATATACCATACCTGGTAATAACATAATGCCGTCTACACCCACTTGCATAGCCTGATGAATATAGTGAATCACACCTTGTGTTGTATATTCTGCAGCACCTGACAATAAAGGGACACGATCTGCTACGGCTTCTTTCACCGCAGATAATAATTTTATTTTTTCATTTTCGTGCAAAGAACAGTTTTCACCAACAGTACCCAAGGCGATAATACCATCGACGCCTTCCTGAATAAGACGATCCACTTGCTGCTGTGTTGCGGCATAGTTGATCGACTCATCTTGATTAAATTGTGTGGTAATTGCAGGAAATACCCCTTGCCAGTTAATAGCCATATTGGCTTGCTCCCTCCGCTGGTTGATTTTTATTCGATATTTTTTGTATTAATATGTATCAAAAACGAGATAAACGATATGGTGATAAATCAATTTCACTCCGCTGCCTTGTGACTAATTGACTCACCAATAAAGCAGTGATTGCCGCTTGAGTTAACCCTAAATGTTGATGTCCAAAAGCAAAATACACACCTTTATCTTCATCAATAATCGGTAAAGAATCAGGTAATGAGGGTCGGCACCCCATCCAACATTGCGAAGCACTGATTTTCTGTTCAGGTAACCCTGGTAACAATGCTTGAGCATGGGGTAATAACATCTTGGCCCGTCGCATATTCGGTGGTAATGATAAACCGGCAAATTCTACCGTACCGGCCAAGCGTAACCCTTCACTCATAGGTGTCATTATAAATTTCCGTTCACCTGAAGTGACCGGTATTGAGATAACATTTTGCAAACCCTGCAAATGTAAATGATAGCCTCGCTCTGTATCTAATGGGATTTTTTTTCCTGTTAACTGATAAACCCATGGCTTGGACCACGCCCCCGTTGCCAGGACTACACGGGGTACCCACCAGGATTTTCCCATCGTAGTTTTAATCTTAATACCTTGCTGTCTATCATTATGCTTTCGTGTTAACTCAAGTACTTCAGCATGTTTAAATTGTCCGCCGGCTCGACGAAAATAATTAAATAACTGTGTCGCGAATTGGCTTGGATTAATCGTATGCCAAGTATCCGAAAAAAATATGCCTGCTTTAATATTGGTATTTAATGCCGGCTCACTTTTCAACACTTGAGCGCCAGACATCAATTCATACTGAACCCCATGCGCCTGCATGACTTCTAGTTGCTTCAAATAACTTAAATAAGCGCGTTGTGTTTCAAACACTAACATAGAGCCCTGACTACGAATTAACCCTTTTAGACCTGTACGTGATAATAATTCTTGGTAGACAACCAAAGCACTATTATTCAATGCAGCAATACCTTGACTATTTTGCTGGTATTTTCGTTTTGACATTTGTCGTAGAAAACGTAGCCACCAGGGCATAATCTTGAAGATATAGCGCCATTGAATAGCAACAGGTCCCAACGGATTTAACAAAATCGACGGTAATTGCCAGAGTAACTGTGGTGATGCTAAAGGCAACACCTGCTCTGTCGCAAAATGCCCAGCATTACCTTTTGACGCACCCATCACCGGAGGATCACGATCAACCAAAGTAACCTTAAAGCCTTGTTCCTGCAGGAAAATTGCACAACAAATACCAATAATCCCTGCCCCAATGACCGTCACATCACTTTTTTCTACTGGCATCTTTATCATTTTTTTTATCAGCCAAATCAAAAACAAGTAACATTAACACACTCTTATTCCTTTGATATTCCCTTAAAATAATGACGTTTACATGACGTAAGTTACTTATACTTTTTAGGGTAGCCATAAGCAGTAATTCATTTTTTTGACATTTAAATAATCCACTTTTACAGTAAATTTAAACCAAAAAAATAAGGAAATAATCATGCGTAAAGGGACTTTTTTTTGTATCGATGCTCATACCTGTGGCAATCCAGCTCGCCTGGTCACCAATGGACACCCTCATTTAATCGGGGAATCCATGAGTGAAAAACGCCAGTATTTTCTTGAGCACTATGATTGGATCCGTCAAGCTTTAATGTTCGAGCCACGCGGACATGCAATGATGTCAGGGGCTTTTTTGTATCCACCCTGTACTAAAATGGCTGACGCCAGTATCTTATTTATCGAAACCAGTGGCTGCTTGCCCATGTGTGGACATGGCACGATTGGTACAGTTACCGCCGCATTGGAGTCAGGTTTATTACACCCCAAAAAAGCAGGTGAATTAATACTCGATGCTCCAGCCGGGACGATTCACCTCACTTATAAAACACACGGTAACTATGTCAGTGAAGTTACCATATTTAACGTGCCCGCCTTTTTAGCGCATCAGGATATAAAAGTGAATTGCCCTGAACTGGGAGAACTCTCCATCGATATTGCATATGGCGGAAACTTTTACGCCATTATTGATCCTCAACCCAATTATCAGGGGTTAGAGTCAATTTCAGCCCAACAAATTTTACACTACAGTCCACGTATTCGTGAACAAATTAACCAAACCGTCACCTGCCAACACCCCTTTGATGAAACCATTTCGGGTTTGAATCATATACTCTGGACAGGTGCGCCAACTCAACCTGAAGCAATTAGCCGTAATGCTGTTTTTTTTGGTAAAAACGCTATCGATCGGTCACCCTGTGGCACTGGCACCAGTGCCCGAATGGCGCAGTGGGCTGCCAAAGGCCGCTTAAACGAAGGAGACCACTTTGTTCATGAAAGCATAATTGGCAGTCTCTTTACTGGGCGTATAGAAGCTATGACAGAGGTAGGTCACTACCCTGCCATACTTCCCAGCATTACTGGTTGGGCCAAAGTCATAGGGCATAACACTATTTGGGTGGATACTGATGACCCCTACTGGCAAGGCTTTGAAGTAAAGTAACCTGTCATCATTCACCGATATGATGAGTTTTTTCGCTTTTCCACTGAATACAAAGCAAGGACGCACTTATGCCACAAATACCCTCTTCATCACGCCTTCCCATGCTTCCTTCACTGAAAGGGCTTTCCTATATTGCTGGAGAGTGGGTTAAGCCTACTGGTCAACCCACCTTCAATGCATATAACCCTGCTACAAACGAGCTTCTACCGACCCAATATTATGAAGCTGATCAGACCTTGGTCGATTTAGCCGCAGAAAAAGCACAGTCAGCATTTAGCGACTATCGCCTACTTTCCGCTAAGCAACGCTCAAACTTTTTAAGCGCTATTGCAAGACAACTTCAACAGCTCGGACCAGGCATTATTGAGCAAGCTATTAATGAAACAGCCCTGCCTGAAACTCGCCTCACCAGTGAGCTGCAACGAACGATAAATCAGCTCAAACTGTTTGCCGATCTCCTAACACAAGGGCTAGACTTATACCCCATCATTGACCAGGCAAGCCCTAACCGTCAGCCACTCCCCAAACCAGATATACGTCAAACGCAAATACCTATAGGGCCTGTGGCAGTTTTTGGGGCCAGTAATTTTCCCCTAGCCTTCTCAGTTGCCGGTGGAGATACGGCTTCAGCCTTAGCAGCAGGCTGCCCAGTGATTGTTAAGGGGCATCCCCTACATCCTGGCACCTCAGAATTTGTAACCTATGCTATTGATCTGGCGGTTAAAGAAACGGCCATGCCAGCGGGTATATTTTCACTGCTACAAGGTCAACAACATTCTTTAAGCGAATTACTGGTCAAACAACCTGCTATGAAAGCAGTCGGTTTTACAGGTTCACTATTAGCAGGTCGCCATTTATATAACCTTGCCTGCGAACGTCCTGAACCTATTCCATTTTTTGGCGAATTGGCAGCGAGTAATCCCGTTTTTATTTTGCCTGACGCCCTAAAACAACAACATGAAAATATTGCTGATAATTTATGTAAGTCATTCACCCTTAATGCTGGACAGTTTTGTACAAAACCCGGCTTAGTAGTGGTAATGGAAGATGAGAATTTATCCACATTTATAGAGACGCTTAAAAAACTATGCGCACAACAACCTGCGCAAACTATGCTGTCTGCCTCGATTTATCAGCATTATATACAGCAATGTGATAAACGACAGTCAATACCCGGTGTAATCACCCTGGCTTCAGGCCGCCCCAGCCAAGGTAATAATCAAGCACAGGTACAACTACTTTCTACCTCAGCAAAACACTTCCTAAAACATCCTCACCTAGAAAACGAGATATTCGGACCTACAACATTATTAATTATCTGCGCAAATGAAGATGAGTTATTCGCAATTACTAATCAATTATCTGGACAGTTAACAACCTCAATTTTCCAACAACAAAATACGCCTGTTGTTGAGCAATTAATGCTTAGAATACAGCAACGTGTAGGTCGAATTATATTTAATGCTTTTCCTACCGGAGTGGAAGTTAATCATGCCATGCATCATGGTGGTCCTTACCCTGCTACAACTAATAGTCACTTTACCTCTGTTGGTAGTCAAGCCATCCAACGCTTTCTACAACCTTGCTGCTATCAAAATACGCCTGATGAATTACTTCCTCCTGCACTACAAAATGCGAATCCATTAAAGCTCTGGCGTTTAGTTGACGGTAAACTAACACAAGCAGGCTGGTAATATATTATTATACTTCAGATGGGGAGGTACTCATTACCTCCCTCTATCGCCCCGCACTAAAGAAAACCCTACCATTTCCACTTAAACATTCATAGTGCATTTTATAACCATTCAGTCAGTCACCCCCAAAAAGATACTATTTATATAGAGGTAAAAGTAAATTACCCAAAAGGGTATTATACTTTAGTCTATATTGAGCAATAATATCTTGTCATAGATTACCGATTTTATATAAAGTCACCCTGAAAGGGAATTTTGGTAATCAGACAATAGTAATGGACTTTATTTTAATTAAACCCACCTAATTGTTTTCTATCTAAATTAACTTTCAATTGAACATTTTTGTTCGTTAAAAGAAGAACTAATTAGTATTAACCATAAACAAAAGGACTTTTCTATGAAGTTAAAATATTTAAGTATTGCCCTAGCCACATTACCATTAATGGCATCTGCAACGGATTATTATGAGCACTGTAACCAGATATTAGTGAATGGAACGCTACAAACTTATGAGTCAACTTTAAACTACGATTCTAAGATTGCTTTAAAAAAATGGCTATGTAGCCATGAGTCAAGCTCTGGAGGCGGTGGTGGTGGCTTAGAACTTGATGTCATTGGTATTTTTACTATAGGTGGTAGCGGTCAGTCTGCAAAACAATGGAAAAAAGAAAACTGTTCAGGATCTGATTATAATTACGAAGGCAGTAAGTCATCTCATATTTTAATTCAGCACAGTAGCGATAGTGTTATTAATGCATGGTCCCAATGTATTAAAGATATCCGCCCCGAAAACCTGGCTTGCTATGCTAAGGAAACAGAAAACTCATTATTAATGACTGTAGAACTTGGCTATGGCATTGGTGATATTGAAAATGCCGAAGTCGTTGGCACTAACCTTGATCCTCTCACCAGCGTTCCTAACCGTTTCAGACCAGGCAAGAAAAACCTACGTTATAGAATTACAAATCCTCGCTATGAAGCCTATTTTGATTTAAATGGTTCAGCACACTATATCGATGTTTCTTGTAGCTATACCATTCCTTCAAAGCCTGTGTCTGAAGATGGTGATAAAGGATGTGAAGTATTTCGACTACAGTCCTTGAGTCAGGGTAAAATCACTGCCTATGAATATGATTATCTCCGCGAAATGAACCAAGTACCGCTATTCAGTAGTAACAATGGAAAGTTAATAGGCTACTACAGTTGCTCTGAATTTGAATAAAATACTGCCCAATATAAATTCTCATAACAATAAAAATTTACATGGAGTATTCAGTGAAAGCATCTCTTTTAAAAATATTTATTTCAGTTACGTTAGCAGGAATCTCTGTTTCGACCTTTGCAACCGATCCCATCAGATTTGAAAAGCGCTGCGAAGATGATAGCTTAAATTCAAGTGCAGCATTTGGCCGAAATGACTGGGCCAAAAAGTGTCAATATATTAGCCACAGAACCTGGGACTTTAATATTAATGACGATTTTGGTAATCGTCGGGGACGTCCTTTTTATCCAAGTTTTTATCAACCCAATAACTTCGATAATTGGTTTAAAGCACCTACCACAGGGGCCGCCAAATGTGGTAGAGGCGCTGGCGATAAATATACTAAGATCCTAACTTGTTTAGCATCTTGTTATACACCCGATCAAAAGTTGTTATTCCCTGAAGGCGAACTCACCATCTATGATGCATTTAGCCGCCAAGTAAAAAAAATCGTCACACTGGCTGATGCTGCAAGTTTAAACAGCCTCCAATATACAACTCGTCCGGTTGCTGCCTATAGCGAATCTGTACGTGATGTTCTACATGAAATCCTGGTCATTAAAACACAAAATGGCGGCCAGCTTAAAGTAACCCCCAATCATCCACTCCTAATTTCCTCAGGCCACATGAAGAATGCTGAGGACTTAAAAGCAGGTGATGCACTTATTTCCCAAAATGGTACTTTTGATCCTATTAAATCAATAGAAAGTACTGAATTTTTTGGCAAAGTTTACAATGTTCGACCTAATTCCAGTAGTGAAGAAGGTGTAAGCTTAAACGGCCAAATTGTTATTGCTCAAGGCTTTTTAAGTGGTTCAATGTATTACCAAAACACCGGGGCTTATCATGTTAATCGTTTAGTATTACGTGATAACTTGCCAGAGGATTTGCTCTAGCATTACCCCTAAAGGCATGAATGATCAAAAGTTACTCTCTAATAATCCATCATATTGATTTGTTGAGATCAGTCGATCAATTGCCTTATATATAAAAAAACGATTTGTATATATTTCAACCATTTGCGAATAGTCTTTATGGTATTTTTGATGCAGTGCAGTATAACTTTTCCTAGTAATCCCATAAAACTATTCGCTTTTTCCTGTGACTGAGGCTTTCATGAAAAAAAGACCGTTCGCCATAGCATTAATCGTCATAGCAGTAGGTGCAGTCACATTTAACTATTGGTTATCAAGTCAATCACCTTCTGAAGTAATAACTACGCAGACAAATAATATTATTTACAAAAGCAAAGAAAAACAGACAACTAACGTACATCTGAATAAAGAACATAAAGTAAACGTAGTTATTCATGAATCCATCGCGGATAAAGCAGTATCACCAGAAAAAGAAATTAAGTCTTGGAGAAAACCATCACCTCACTTTCAGTCATTTATTGAGCTGATGGATAAGCCTTTAGTTAGCCAAGAAGAAAAAATAAAACTTCAAGTGTTAATGAATGATTATGCACTCTTAAATACCAGCCGAGAAATACTTTTTCGATCTATCCAAAGCAATGAACTTGATTTAGTGTATGAGCGAGAGCGTTTAGATGCAGTATTATATTTAACCACTATTCTTGTTGGAAAATATAATTCATCACAACAAGAATTAGCATCTGACCTGGTGATTGAAGTACTTAATAACAGAGCTTATCAGGATAATTTATCAACAGACTTAAAAAAATCTTTGGTAGGTGACAAAGTAGAGTTAGGACTTGCATTAGCGGTATTTCATCCTGAACGCTGGAGTCAATATAAGCAAAATTATAATCTTGGTGAAAAACATCAAAAACTAGTTCACTATATTGATGAATTAGCTAAACTAAAGGCCGAACAGCTTAAAGATAATGCAGCGAGGCTGGCTAATAGATTAAGATCCATGAGTAATTCATAGATATCACTTGTTGTGCTATACCCTTATATTGGTTAAATCAGTAACTACAGATGCTATAAACTCGATTCCGAAGTTTTTTTAGGTTGACAAAGCTGTATATTTATTCAAGCTGCCATTCGGTGCTGTAATGAAGGCGTCGGCTCTTGCCTACCAAGATCTAAACCCGCCAAATGTTTTTTCGAGTTACGCTCGGGTAATACTTTTTTTAAAGCCTTTGTAAAAGCTATCAGCTCTTTTTGTGGTTCATCCGCCATTACGATTTCTTGTACGGTTTTTATCAGGGCTTCAACTTTGAGACGTTCAGTTAGACAGCCAACAGGCAACCCGGGCTGTTTGTTTTCAAGGCGGGCCGATTGCTCC
>NZ_AUAF01000160.1 GCF_000428585.1 Zooshikella ganghwensis DSM 15267
TGTTTAATTATCCTGATGACATACGCAAAGCGATTTATACAACGAATGCCATTGAATCACTCAACAGCGTCATCCGAAAAGCGATTAAAAAGCGTAAATTGTTTCCAACGGATGATGCGGCAAGAAAAGTTATTTTCTTAGCGATTCAGGATGCATCAAAAAAGTGGACAATGCCGATTCGAAATTGGAAAGCGGCGTTAAATCGATTTATGATTGAGTTTGAGGATCGACTTAGACCCTATATTTAAAACTGGGCGGATACACAGAAATATTTACAGGGTCTAATTACTTTGTCTATTTCATGGAATGAATATAGCCTTCACGAATGATTCTGTGGTTTTGTTATCATCTCTCTTAACCCCAACGTTTTAGGTTTGAATTCCCCTCTTTTATCCTTCGACATAATCTGCCATGAATAAGCGATTAATCAGTGCCGTAACGCGTGTCAAGAATTGATTTTTACCCTGTCCTGAGTACAATAGCACCTTGTGTTATTACATACTTAAAGTACATAGCCTTAATGGTTAGCATGCTATTAGGTATGACTTAAGGAATCGAAGTACATGTTGCAGTTGCTTTATCACGGTCAGATAGCCACATTTATCCTATTCGTTATATCTCTCATTATTGCTTTTACTTTTCACGAGTTTGGCCATGCCTATGCCGCAAAATACTACGGTGATCGCACTGCGGAACAACAAGGACGAGTATCGTTAAGCCCACTAGCGCATATTGATCTCATGGGATTTCTCATGGCACTGTGTGTAGGTTTTGGTTACGCCAAACCCGTTCCGACGAATCCACGAAATTTTACCTCACCCAATGCAAGCTTAGTGGTTGCTGCCGCAGGGCCAATGATGAATTTACTGGTAGCAATAATTGCTATCAACCTTTATATGTTTGGTGTCCAAAATGGCTTGGAAATGTTTGCAGGTGAAGGTCCTGGTATCTTTTTCACAGGGTTAGCTGTTTTAAACCTTATTCTCATGGTATTTAACCTGCTGCCTATTGGCCCATTAGATGGCCACTATATATTGCCTTACTTGCTGCCCAAAAAGGCAGGAATAGCGTATCAAGTGCTTAATCAACGTTACGGCACAATGCTATTTATTGGGTTAATGCTATTAAGTTTAGCGGGATTGCCTATTTTCAGCTTTGTTTGGATTATGGGGCAGTCAATTTTACCTTATATTACGTTTATCTAGGCGAGATTAAGATAAATTAAACCTCAGTCATTGGTTGAGTGACTGAGGTTTTTTTATGTATACCCTTCACGAATCATTTTTAGGGTTTGTTGTCAGCGCTCTTCACCCCAGTCACTTACTAATATAACCGCCCAGCAGCGCTGTTATATCAATTAAAGTAGCTACCGCAAGTTTCACAGCAGTAAACTTGCCCAGGGGCTTCATCGCTTGACGGCCGCCCCTAAAAACCCTTCGTTTTGGGTATATCTAACTCTCAGGATCAATGACTAAATCATCAAAGTGGTGTTGAACACATTTAATATAATCGCCCGTTTTTAAAGCTGTGAAAGGTGTTTGATAGCTCACGAGCTTACAGGTATAGCTTTTACCTGAAGGGGTTGAAGGGTCCCACCGCCAGTCCTGTTCCCAGTAGATGTTAAGAGCACCACTACCAAACTGGTCAAAGCGTTTCATATTCGCACAACCCAGCACTTCATCATCAGGGATACTATGTTTTAGCTGCTTGGCAAACGCTTGGTAGTAATGTATTCGATTCACTGACTGCCTGTGTTCTTTGGCACCGCCACACTCGATCCCACCATTGATAATATGGGTAGTTACCCCAAAACCAGGAACTAAACCATTATCGCGATCATGCTTATTGGGCTGCCAGGTGCCATTAATCACATGATACATGCTGGGCTTGGGTGGTTGAGGGTACATAAAGAAAAATACAGCGCTAGCGATGTTAAGCCAGGTATTAGCTACTTTTTCTGGATGATCGAGAAGAGGTCTGATACTGCCAAACATCGCATCAGAAAATGGACCGTAATTATAGTTATAGCTAAGTTGTTTAGCACCTCGACCAAAGTAGCTTTTAAAGTAACCATCAGGAAACTTGCCACAGGGCCATGTTTTTCCCTGCCATATGTCAGGATTACACTCTGCGTTATAACCACCTCTCATATCTTCAGTCCAACCAACTTCCCTTACATAATATAACCCTTGTCGCCACTCAGGTAGCTCCCAGTTAGGTGCATGAGCACCTGTTTCTTGGGTAAAGTGTGCAAACATGGTTATCAATGATTTTTTACAAAATTTATCAGCATAGTAGATATTTGGTGTATCACCGCAAAAAGCTGGGAACTTTCCAACAGCTTGTAAAAAGTGTTTATAGGTATAAGCACTGTTTCTTTTACTAAAAAGATAATTCCATTCATCTAAAGAGACGAGAGACTCTACCCGTTTAACATTGTCAGGATTTTTGGGATTGCCAGGTTGAATAGCATCAACTTTATTGTTATCTAAAGTTATGATTGATGCTTTTACTTTATTCATGAGAGGCGTGTCAGTTAATGCTTTTTCTTTCTTTTTTAATTCACTCAATGGAATGGTATAAAGCTTTTGTTGAATGGGCGGCGGGTCTGTCTGGTAAGCCAATGTGGTTGATATAACAAAAAGAGAAGTGACTGCCGTGCAATACATTAAATATGCATTGGAATATTTCATTTTACTTTCCTTGTAAATAAGAAATGAAATAGCTCAACAAGCTAGCTTGATATATACCCTTCACGAATGATTTCTAGGTTTTGTTATCTTCACCCCTCACCCCAATCACCTATTAATATAGGCTCATGGGGCTTCGTCACTCGATGGTTGCACTTAAAAACCATTCGTATTGGGTATAAAGAACGCTAAATGACTTATAATTTTTATTAAAAATTTGTTTCACAAAAAAAGTTTCAAATATAGCCTGTTACTTATATAGTGTAGTGGCGAAAATAAAATCTCCTTGAGTGATGTAAAAGGTATGCAAGGGAGTCTGTTAAAATGTAGATTAATTTTGGGGAGGCGGGTTAATAATATTTGACTATATATACTAATCAGTACGTTTTTAGATTGTTATGATTCGAAAGTAATGTTAACAGGCCCTAGATAAACTGGGTGTAAAAAATAGTTTATGATGGATTTACGTCGTATTTAACGGGGCGTTATGCAGATTTTATAAAAGTGATTAAACTGTAGTATTCAGTAAATCTAAAACTGTTTTTTTATCGTAGCGAATTGCTGGAGCCAGCAGAAGACCATCCTTAGTCTCTACTGTTAACGATGTTTCTAGCAGGCACTGCACCCTGCATAGTTAGCTGAAATTAGCGAGTTACTGCTTAATTACCAATCAGTGCAGGAATGCCTGGCAATTGACCCACAGCTGCCAGTGAACCCACACAGATAACAAAGGCTATGCCGGGAATCAGGTACTTGTCTTTGGCAGATAACTCTTTGGCGCGCTCGTGATCACCAATCAGACCTATGTTATCCAACAACATGGTGGTTGCCCAACCGAATACCGGGTTAACGTAAGCGCAGGCAAAAATACAGATACCAGCGCTGAGTGAGTCTTTATGCTTATGGATCATCTGCATACCCGCTTCCAGCAGTGGAAGGAATACACCGACGATTAACGCCACACGCAGAACCGGCTCCCACATGGCTAGATCCATTGGATAACCAATTATTGATGCCAGCACACATAAAATACCAGTCAGCAGAGCGCCACCGGGAATTGGACGTTTAGCGATAGCGGCAGGGATCATGTATGTACCCCAGGATGAAGCCAGGTTACCACCACCCAGGAAGGAACCTACACCCTGACGAATCGATGCAGCGACCATAGTGTCATCCACATCCATCAGTACACCTTTAGCTTCTTTTGGATAGTTCAGTTCTTGAAATACTCGATGACCCAGATAGTCAGGTGACCACATTGCAACGGCTAACAGCGCAAAAGGAATAACAGCAATAAAGTGCTCCAGGTTAGGCCAGCCAAGCTGCCAACCAGTGTTTTCACCCCACCAGTAAAATGGATTGAAGTTTGGCAAGCCAGGCTCGGTGGTAAAGGCAAAATCAGCCCCCATGCTATATGCCACTATACCTGCTAAAGCTGAACATAGCGGGATCGCTAGCCAGCGTTTGCCAATCTTAGCCAGGTAGGCATAAATCAGCACTGTCACACCGATGACTGCGAAGGAGATATAACCCTGGTCACTGGCTGTGGCCCAGGCTTCAGTCTTGTTGATTTGTCCAATCAGGCCGACCGCACCGAGATAGATGAGCAGCCCTCCTCGGACACCAACCCCCGTGAGAGTCATTAACTTTGACCCCCCTTTGGTGTACGCAAGTATCAAACCGAATACACAGACCATGATTCCCAATGCCAGGGGATGTCCTCCTGCCGCAGCAATCAGTGGAATCAACGGGATCATTGGGCCGTGGGTACCGGCTAAGTTTGCATTGGGGTTGAGAATGGCGGAAAACAGAATGACAAAAAGTGCTCCGGCAATCAGTAATTCATAACGAACGTTTTCAGCCACAAATTCAGGAGACAAACCAAACTGGGCAGCAAAAGCCGCTACCATCGCGGTCACCATCACCACTTTACCAATGGTAGCTGCTAATGCGGGTACCCAGTCTTCAATTTCGATGGAGTAATCTCGGAAGGGGAGGTGAATACCCCAACGACGAAAACTCATTATTTTAAGATCGTGGTTCAAAAACTCCTCGCGGCTTTCGAACTCTTGCGACTTACGGCGCTTGTCACGGTAAAATGTCGTGCTTTTCTTGGACATATATTTTCCTATAATTTTTTGCGGGGGGATTGAACCACGCATAGCAAAATAGACTTACAAACTACTCGTTATTTGTTGTTTATTGATCTCGATCATTTTTTAATCATGTTAAAATAAAAAGCCCAGACTAAAAGTCTGGGCTGAGCGTAAAAAAGTTTTAATTACCATTTTTATGGCAAATTTGGTGTATAAATTTTAATCGCAAACACAAGAAAAAACAATTATTAATAGTAGCCAAGCGCTAAATAGCGTTGTGGGAACTGTCACAAAAGTTATTTGGTTTAAGAAATAAAGTTTTATTGAAATTATTTAATCGCTGTTTAATTAATAAGGTGATGAGGCTATCCAGTAAGCCTTATTCATCGTCGTATACTTTGAAGCATCTACTTGTCAGTATGCTCACTCTATTAATAAGTGAAATATTTCACCTAAATACCACAGTGAGCTCGTGTTACATTACCTTCAATGAAATCACAAAGCCCTTGCCCAAAATACTAAGCAATAGACTTAAGGGAGTCCTTAATAAATTGCCAAGGCTGAAAGCGCTGCTTTATTTGCAATTGATCATGGGAAGAGTAATGAAAAAATGACTGATAAATTACTACCAATAAATTCAACACTTAAAGAATGTGCGCAAGAGCAAGCAGTGGCACGTTTGGATAATATACCTGTTGGGATTGGATTATTATGGAATCCCGATGAGTGTCCTATAAAATTATTACCTTGGTTAGCCTGGACTTTATCTGTTGATGAATGGGATGGTAATTGGTCTGAAGATCAAAAGCGTCAAACCGTACAGAAAAGTTTTGGTGTTCACGTTAAAAAAGCCACAGTTGGCAGCGTTCGGCGAGCACTAACGGCAGCAGGTTATGGTGATGCCGTTATTATTGAAGGACTGAATGCACAGCAATATAACAATAGAATTTTATATAACGGGCATTATTTTCATGGTGATAGGGGGCGTGAATGGGCAGCATATAGAGTCTATCTTCACCGTCCAATTACTATTACTCAAGCTCAACAAGTGCGTCGATTATTATCGCAAACTGCACCTGCTCGTTGCTATTTAGCAGGTTTGCACTATGACCAGGCTTTACATATTTACAATTCTACAATTTCTTATGATGGAAGTTTTTCACACGGAGTAGCTTAATGGCACATTTATCTGAAATAAATGAATATGAAGAAGGTATTTACCAACTTGAAACAACTGATCCTGTAGTGGCAGGACCTGATGGTATTTCTAATCGTCAAGCTAAGCAGCTTGCGAATAGAACAGCATGGCTAAAACAACAAATTGACAAGTTAATATCTGATGTTGATAAGTTGGGAGTTACTGACGTTACAGGACTGCAAGCTGCATTAAATTCTAAACTAGATGTAATGGGAAAGGCTACAGATTCAGAACGATTAGATGGCAAGTGTGGAAAAGTGTATGCACCTCCTGGTGCCGTCATCGCCTTTGCCGCAGATACCCCGCCAGAAGGGTGGCTTGAATGTAATGGCGCTGCTTTGTCTCGGATATCTTATGCCAACTTATTTAGTGTAATTGGTACTGTGTTTGGTGAAAGTAATGGTTTAACAACTTTTAATTTGCCAGATTTGCGCGGTGAATTTATCCGTGGTTTTGATAATGGTCGTGGAATTGATGAGAAGAGGCAATTAGGGTCATATCAAATGGATGAAATTAAGTCACACGATCATTCGATTGTTACTTTTAAAAACTTATCTGGCGGTTCTGGTGAGTGGTTCGATAAATTATCTACTGTAACAGGTAAAACAGGTGGAAACGAAACGAGGCCCCGTAATTGTGCGATGCTGTATTGTATTAAATATTAAGGAATAAATAATGACAATTGTATATAGCTATCACTCTAAAACGGGTGAATATTTAACACAAGTGATAGCTCGATCTGACCCTCTAGAAGGAAAGCCTCTGGTAGCAACATATGCAACACTTGAGCAGCCTCCTATGGTAAAAGAAAATGAAGTGGCTGTCTTTAAAAATAATCATTGGATAGTTTTACCAGACTACCGTGGTATTGAATATTGGTTGCCTGATGGTACTAAGCATCAAATAAAAGATATTGGGGTTTTAGAACCTACTGAAGCTATGCAAACACCACCTCAAGTAGCGTTGAAAAAAATTAAGCAACAGATATCTAAACAGTTAAAAAGCATTAGCAATGTGGCAAGAGAAAAAGTTTCTAGTTATTCTGGAAAGTATGCTCTTATGGGTTGGAATGACAAAATTCAACGAGGACAGCGTGTACTGGAAGACTCCGCAACTGATGTTGAAATAGCAATTTTAAAGATGGAGTGTGAGGCTAGGGGAAACAATGAAACTCCAAAGATGCTTGCTAGTAAACATATAGAGTATTATAAAACTCTAGCTAAGAACCTTGCTATTATCGATGGTGCAGAGTTTAAAGTGTTGACAGAAGTCAAAACGAAACGAAGCGAAAAGGTACTAAGTAATTTAGTGCAGGTTTTCCAAGAAAAAGTAAATCAAATAGTTGAAGAGTGTGAAAGGTTAGTAATTTGAGTTGGTAGAGAGTAATGATTAAATACTACAATATTTTATTTATAATAACCAGGTGAAGATAGGTTTTTATAAACTGATTTATTTTAATTGTTTGGGTAGGTTTATATTAATTAAAATGAAGTGAGTATGGTTAATAAATTATATTTTAGATGGTTTTACCGTAAACAGTGAATAGATAATTCTTATTGAACATGTTGAGAATTAATCTATAGTAACTGGGTTACCACTTCATAGCAGGCACATATAATAATTACTATTTAATGAATAGAGATTGTGCTGATGCAATGCATGATTTAATTTGTTCTTCCCGCAGCAGAAGAGCATCCTTGGTCTCTACTGCTCACGGTGCTCCCGGCACCTGCTTCACAAACTAATTCAAGCATTGCAGGCTCACTTTGTAGTAACAAATCAATCGCTTTTAAATAAGCAGTAGTGATAATTCAAAGTGTGACTTGATAATATCTAGGCTGGATAACGTACATCGAACTGTTTGCCGCAAGGAAGCGGCAACCGAGTCTCCAGGGAGGGGTTTACGGCGTGTTTGATGGGCGCTATGCAGCCGTTGGACAAAGGGGGGCTACAGAAAATAAGCTTTTTGAGTTTGGTTGGTTTATAATCCATGTCGACTATTAGCTATCTACATGAAGATATATTTAATGAATTCTTGTTGATCATAAAGAATGAATGAGTAGAAAATTGTTCCTATCCACCATACCCAGTAAAATTTATACAGAGTGATGCTATTCGGTTTTAATTCTATTGAAGCCAGCTTGACAACTACAAACACAAAAACGTTCACCGTAAACAGAATAAGTGGCAAAATAAGCTCAATACCTGTATGACCCATAGCTGGGGGGCTAGTATAAAAGATTAGGGATAAGTAAGAAAAAAACAAAGTAAATAAAGTGTATGTGAGCAACATAAATATAAGCCTATAATACTCCTTCCATACCTGTATCTCCATCTAGAAAAAAATGTAAAAATGGGACAATATTTCTGCAGATAGGGTTATATATTGGCTCATACTACAGCCAGTAAGCAGTAACGTAATGACTACTAGTGAAATATTAATTTTAAATACATCTGTTACCATAAGAAAGCCTTACTCAAACTACTGCTCCCAAAGTAGTTCGCCTTCAGTCGTTCTGCAGTAAGTTTTATGATCATTTTCTTTTTTACATGTGTACTCGTAAATTTTGTTAGGTAAGTTAATATCTATTTTTAAATGGATATTTGGTTCGATATCTTTATCTTGTATCCAAAGCCAATATGGCCCATTGTCAAGATCCATGTCTGGGTATGAGTATGGACATCTTAATTGCTTCAGGGTGTCTCTATCATCATATTTCTTAAGTAGTTTCTTACAGTTAATAGTATGGTTTAAGATGAGAGGTTTATAATACTTTTGGGGGGCATTATTACCAGGGCAATCGCATATAAAAATACAACAAAATCAGTATAATAGGATGATTAGCAACTGACTTAGAGCATCACATTGGAAAAAAATAATACAATTGCAGATCATTTTAGTCACTTAGACGACCCTCGAGTTGAACGCCATCGTCGTCATACGTTGGTTGATATCATTACTATTACGATTTGTGCTGCGTTGTGTGGAGCAGATGATTGGGTTGCTATTGAGCGATTTGGTAAGGCCAAGGAAGCATGGTTTCAAGGCTTTCTAGAATTGCCTAATGGGATACCTTCCCATGACACCTTTGGTCGTTTTTTCTCGCATCTTTGCCCTCGTTCATTTCAAAACTGCTTTATCCAATGGGTACAATCAATCACTAATCATTTCCCAGGTAAGTTAGTCGCGATTGATGGTAAAACCCTTAGGCGATCATTTACTGAGTCGGATAAGAAAAATGCGATTCACCTCGTTAATGCATGGTCAATAGAAAATAAACTCGTCTTAGGCCAGCTGAAGACGGATACAAAGTCAAACGAAATCACCGCTATCCCTGAGCTATTAGAAGCCATTGCAGTTAAAGGTGCTGTTGTATCAATTGACGCGATGGGATGTCACAAAGCGATTGCTGAAAAAAT